>DASWJZ010000426.1:0-27014 GCA_036396875.1 Propylenella sp. | reverse complement strand
TTCGACATCAACGAGAAGGAGACGGTGGCGCTGGTCGGCGAATCCGGCTCCGGCAAGTCGGTGACGGCGCTCTCCATCCTGAAGCTCCTGCCCTATCCGCCGGCGCACCATCCGGCCGGCTCGATCCGGTTCAAGGGCGAGGAGCTTCTCAATGCCGACGAGAAGACGCTCCGCCAGGTGCGCGGCAACCAGATCTCCATGATCTTCCAGGAGCCGATGTCCTCGCTCAATCCGCTGCATACGGTGGAGCGCCAGATCGGCGAGATTCTCGACGTGCATCGCGGAATGAGCGGAGAGGCGGCGCGGACGCGCGTGCTGGAGCTTTTGAAGCAGGTCGGCATCCGCGATCCCGAAGCGCGGCTCGGCGCTTATCCGCACCAGCTGTCGGGCGGTCAGCGGCAGCGCGTGATGATCGCCATGGCGCTCGCCAACGAGCCGGACCTCCTCATCGCCGACGAGCCGACGACGGCGCTCGACGTGACCGTGCAGGCGCAGATTCTGGAGCTGCTCGCGCGGCTGAAGTCCGAGACGGGTCTTGCAATGCTCTTCATCACCCACGATCTCGCCATCGTGCGCCGCTTCGCCGACCGGGTCTGCGTCATGACCGAGGCCGAGATTGTCGAACAGGGGTCGACGGAAGAGGTTTTTACCAGCCCGAAGCATCCCTATACGCGGCATCTCCTCGCCGCCGAGCCGAAAGGCACGCCGCCGGCGCGCAAACCCGACGCGCCGGTCGTCATGCAGGGGGACGACCTGAAAGTGTGGTTCCCGATCCGCCGCGGCCTGCTCCGCCGCACGGTCGGCTACATCAAGGCGGTCGACGGCATCGATCTTGCGGTGCGCGAGGGCCAGACGCTCGGCGTCGTCGGCGAATCCGGGTCGGGCAAGACGACGCTCGGGCTTGCTCTCTTGAGGCTCGTCTCCTCGCAGGGCCGGGTCGTGTTCCTCGGCCGCGACATCCAGGGCACGCGTTTTCGCGAGACGCGGCCGCTCCGCGGCGACATGCAGATCGTCTTCCAGGATCCATACGGCTCGCTCAGCCCGCGCATGGTCGTGAACGACATCGTGGCGGAGGGCCTGCGCATCCACGAGCCGGATCTTTCCGCCGAGGAGCGCGGCGCGCGCGTCGTCCGCGCCCTCTCCGAGGTCGGCATCGACCCGGCGAGCCGCTTCCGCTACCCGCACGAATTCTCCGGCGGGCAGCGGCAGCGCATCGCCATTGCGCGCGCGATGGTGCTGGAGCCGCGTTTCGTCATGCTCGACGAGCCCACCTCGGCGCTCGACATGAGCGTGCAGGCGCAGGTGGTCGACCTCCTGCGCGAGTTGCAGGCGCGCCACAACCTCTCCTACCTGTTCATCAGCCACGACCTGAAGGTCGTGCGCGCGCTCGCCAACGACGTGATCGTGATGCGCGACGGCAAGGTTGTGGAGGCGGGCACCGCCGACGCGATTTTCGACAAGCCGCAGAGCGACTATACGCGCGCGCTGATGGCGGCCGCCTTCGCGCTCGAAGTGGCGCACGTGGCCTCCGTGCGCGAATAGCGGCTGAGGATGAAGCCGGCGCTCCTCGTCGCCACCAAGGGCTGGGATGTCGAAAGCTGGGCCCGGCGCATCCGCCCGCTCCTGCCGGAGCATCCGATCCTCTGCACCGAACGGAGCGGCCTCTATCCCGGTCCCGACGCGGACCTCGCCGCCGTCGGCTATCTGCTGGCGTGGAAACCGCTGCAGGAGACGATCGACCGGCTCCCCGCGCTCAAGGTCATTTTCTCGCTCGGCGCCGGGGTCGACCACATCTTCGCCCTGCCGCGGCTTCCCGACGTGCCGGTCGCGCGGATCGTCGACCGAGACCTCACCGCCCGGATGACGGAATACGTGGTGTGGCAGGTGCTGGACCATCTTCGCCGCGGCGCCGCGTACCGCAGGAATCAGCGGCAGCGCCGTTGGCACGAGCTTCCGCAACCGGCCGCGCATCAGGTGACCGTCGGCATCATGGGGCTCGGCGTGATGGGCGCCCGCGCCGCCGCGATGCTGCTTCGCCTCGGCTTCCCGGTGCGCGCCTGGACCCGCTCGCCGAAAGACGCCGACGGCGTCGAGGTCTTCACCGGCGCCGATGGGCTGAGACCGTTCCTGGGGGGAACGGACATCCTGGTGTCGCTCCTCCCGCTCACCGGCGCGACAAGAGGCCTGATCGACAAAGATGTCCTCAATGGCTTGCGCCGCGACGGGCCGCTCGGCGGTCCCGTCTTCATCAACGCCGGGCGGGGCGGCTGCCATGTGGAAGCCGATATCGTCGCGGCGCTGAAGGACGGCACCCTCGCCGGCGCAAGTCTCGACGTGTTCGAGCGCGAGCCGCTCGCCGCCGACAGCCCGCTATGGGAATTCGAGAATGTCGCGATCACGCCGCATCTCGCGGCAGTCTCCGATCCGGAGGCGCTCGCCGGCCAGATCGCCGGGCAGATCCTGGCCTTTGAGCGCGGCGAGCCGCTCAGGAACCGCGTCGATCCAGGACGCGGTTATTGATCGGGCCGACCATCGCGGTGTTGAGAGCGAGGATCGTCTCCGCCCCCTCGCGCGGAAGGGGCCGGAAGTTCAGGGTGTGGAGGGCCGCCTCCACCCGCGCCCGGAGGCCGGGCCGGCGGCCGCCGGCGCCCACGTCGATGGCGAGAATGCGCGTACGGCGGAGCGCCTTGGCGCCGCCGGCCAGAATCTCGGGCTCGACGCCCTCCCCGTCCAGCTTCATGAAGTCGATGACCGGCAGGCGCTGGATGGCCGGAAGCTCGTCGAGCGGCCACGCTTCGACATCGGCGCTCCGCGCGTTCGACCGCCCGTCCTCGATCAGCGAACTCCCGCTGGTGTCGATCGTGCCGTGCAGCCGCAGATGCGTTCTCTCCTTCCACAGCGCGCAGGAAAAGATCCGCGCCCCCGGCACCGCCTCCATGTTGCGTTCCAGGCAGGCAAAGGCGAGCGGATCCGGCTCGAAGGCGACGATGCGCGCACCGGAATCGGCGCACCAGAGCGAGAACGCCCCGATGCCGGCGCCGATATCCACCACCGTATCGCCCTCGCGCGGGGCGTAGCCGGTGCCGCCGACGTATTTTTCCGCCACCTTTTCGATCCAGAGGCCGATGCCGTCGCGAAAATCCGGTGCGCGCCGGGCGTGCGGCGCGAAGATCTGCCGCACGCCGTCATCCACGCGAACAAGATCGCCTTCGTGCCGAAGCGACACGGAGCGGCCGCGCCCGTAGCGCATGGCGTGCCAGGAGAGAGCCAGCCGCTGGTATTCGAACAGCAGCCTGTTCTTGAAGCGCGGGACTGACATCCGCGTGCTCGGCACGGCCTCGGGCGTTCTGCGCAGCATGATCGAAGGCCGGTTATAAAACGTCCGGCGTACGGATGCAGCGGTTAATCGTCCGGAGCGAGAAACCGGCGTGGCGGCGAGTCGGCTTTGGCCGCGTTCCGTCGGTTTTGGGGGACGTCGGTTTCCCGCGGTGCGCGCGTGCCGGTCTGCTCCGATCAACCGATTCGCCGAACGCTGCTGATGCCGCGGGCGATGCGGGCGACCGCCGCTTCGAGCGGCTCGACGCGCACCGCCATGTGATAAACGTTGGCGTGGATCAGCGTCGCCGCGTCCCGCATGATCCCGACATGCCCCCTCCAGAATAGGAAATCGCCGCGTTCGAGCGGCGGCATGCCGCCGTCGAGCGGCAGCGCCCTCCCGAGCGACGCCTCCTGCATGTCGGTGTCGCGCGGGGCGGCGATGCCGCAGGCGCGGCATGCGACCTGGACAAGGCCCGAGCAGTCGATCCCGAGGCTCGTTTTGCCGCCCCAGAGGTAGGGGACGCCCAGAAAGCGTTCGGCGACCTCCGCCCAGTCCGATTCGACAGCGCCGAGCGGCGCAAGATGCTGCACGACAACCGCTCCGCGCGGCGCTGTCAGGGCATAGCGGGCGTTACGGTCCGACGCTTCGCCGACCACTGTTACCCTTGCGCCGAGCGGCAGCCCGGCGATGAGCGGCGACTTTATATCGGGCTCCGAGAAGACGAGCGTCCGGAGCGCGGCGACCCGGTGCGTCGGCTCGGAATGCGGCTTTTCCAGCGCCGCAAGCGGCATCCAGCCCACATATCCGTCATCCTTGAGCTGGACCCAGGCCCAGCCGTCCGTCCGGTCGAATACCGACACGGCCTCACCGAAAAGGGCCTCGGTTTCGAGTGGAGCCCGCTCCGACGACTGTCGCCGGAGCGGGGCTTGCGGCGCGGAGACCTGGAAGGCCTCTGCGGGCACGAAGCGTGCCGCCGTGACCTGCCCCTTGAGAGCGAGATCGGCCAGATCCGGCCGATATGCGTTCAGCCGCGGATCGAGCGGTTCGGTGAGCACGCTCAAGCCGGCAGCGCCGCCGCCCTGGCGACGACCAGATCGGCGAGGCGTTCCAGGAAAAGCGCGCCATCCACGGTGCGCTGGACGAGGACGTTCCGCCGGTCGTTCGGATCGCGCTTGCGGGTGACCAGTCCAAGCCGCCCCATCGTATCGAGCGCCCGCGTGATCACCGGCTTGGTGACCCCGATCTTCGCGGCCAGCGCCCGCACCGTGTGCGGCTGCGGGTCGAGATAGATGGTGATGAGGATGGTGACCTGACGGAGCGAAAGATCGGGTTCGCTCCGGCGCACCAGAGCGAGCGAAACGTCGTGCCACAGGCGCAGCGCGTGGCCTGAGCGGATCTGGACGGCCATACCCCAAACCCCCGGACTCGTTTCGGAGCCGAAGCGATTACAGCCGGGATCGGCCCGGCGGGCAAGCCGCTCACCGGAATCGTTCGGACAGGTAGCGGTAGAGCGCGCGGATCGCCTGCGCCTCGCCGCCCTCCGGACCGTGTGGCCTGGCTGACGGATTCCACGCAAAGATGTCGAAATGCGCGAACGTCGCCGCTGCCGAAACGAAGCGGCGAAGGAACAAGGCGGCGACGATCGAACCGGCATAGGCATTGCTCGCGATATGGTTCAGGTCGGCGACCTTCGAGTCGAGCCAGCGGTCGTAGGGCTTCCACAGCGGCATCCGCCATACCGGGTCCTCGGTCTCGGCGGCGGCCTTCCCGATCGCCTGCACGAAGGCGTCGTCTTCGGTGAAGAAGGGAGCAATTTCGGGCCCGAGGGCGACGCGCGCCGCGCCGGTCAGCGTCGCCATGCTGACCAGCATGGCCGGCGCCTCCTCGTCGGCGAGCGCCAGCGCGTCGGCAAGCACGAGGCGCCCTTCGGCGTCGGTGTTGCCGATCTCCACCGTCAGCCCCTTGCGGCTTCGCAGAATGTCGCCAGGCCGGAAGGCGCGGCCCGAGATCGCGTTCTCGGCCGCCGGGACGATCACCCGCAGCCGAAGCTTCAGCCTCGCGTCCATGACCATGGAAGCAAGCCCCAGCACGTTTGCGGCGCCGCCCATATCCTTTTTCATCAGCGCCATGGCGGCAGCCGGCTTGATGTCGAGGCCGCCGGTGTCGAACACGATCCCCTTGCCGACCAGGGTGACCTTCGGGTCGCGCTCCGAGCCCCATCGCATGTCGATGAGGCAGGGCGGGCGGTCGCTCGCAGCCCCGACAGCGTGAACCAGCGGAAATTCCTCGCGCAAGCCCTCCCCCTCGACGATCGAGACGGCGGCGCCAAAACGATCGCCGAGCGCGCGCGCGGAATCCGCAAGGTCGTGCGGCGACAGATCGTTGGCGGGCGTATTGATGAGGTCGCGGGCGAGGAACACGCCATCGCGTATCCGCCGAAGCGCCGCGGCATCCACATTGTCGGGAAGTACGAGGCGGGGCGCTTCGTCGCGCGGCTTGCGGTAGCGTTCGAAGCGATAGGCGCCGAGGACGAAGGCGAGCGCCGCGAGGTCGGGCTTGGCGATCCCTTCCGCGAGGCGGTAGAGGCCCCCGGGCAAGGCCGATCCGAGCTTGCCGAACAGGAGCCCGGCCTCGGTCCCGTCGCCCAGGCCGAACAGCACCCGCCCGATGTTGCCGGCCGCATCCGGAGCGAGAATGTGGCGTCCGGCCTCCGCCTTGAAACCCTGAAGCTCAGCGAAACGCCGCTCCCGCTCGTCGAGGCCGGCGAGCGCCGCTTCAAGCTGCCCCGTCTCAACCGCCTCGATCGGCGCCGCGGGCTCCTCCCCCGCCTCCACAAGCGTCTCGCGTCCGGTCATCGCCTGCACCTGCATCCTCGGTCCCCGGGCTTAGGGCCCGGCAGCCGGTCTTTGCAACGCGCGAACAGCGTTAACGGACAGTTAACGGCCGGCGTCCTAAGCCTGTTAACGGATTTTGCGTCGGGGGATGCGTCATGCGGAATTTGAGCGGCGGGCCTGTGCCGCGCGGTCTTCTCCAGAGAATCCTTGCCGGGTCGGCGATTGCCTTGCTCCTTGCCGGCTGCCAGACGGCTTCCGAGGGGCCGGCTCACACCGGCTCGATTTCCTCCGGCGGCGTGATCACGTCGTCCGATCTCAGTCCCGAGGAAGCCCGCGGCGCCGTCCAGAAATGGAGCAGCGCCTACGGACGCGACGAGCGGGACAAGGGCGCTGCGCTGAACTATGCGGCGGCGCTCCGGGCGGCCGGCCAGACGGGCCAGGCTGTCGCGGTGATGCGCAAGGCGGCGATCTACAACCCGGAGGACCGCGAGGTGCTTGCCGCCTTCGGCAAGGCGCTGGCTGCCGACGGGCGTTTCAAGGAGGCGCTGGCCACGGTCCGGCGGGCGCAGCGGGCCGACAATCCGGACTGGCAGCTGCTCGCCACCGAAGGCGGAATTCTCGATTCGATCGGCAAGCACGACGACGCGCGGAAGCTCTACCAGCAGGCGCTGGTGCTGGCGCCGGGCGAGCCGCAAATCCTGAACAATCTCGGCCTGTCCTACGTGCTCACCAACGAGCTCGACAAGGCGGAAGAGGTCCTCAGAGAGGCAGCCGCAAGCCCCAAGGCGACGCTCAAGATCCGGGAGAACCTGGCGCTTGTTCTCAGTCTGCAAGGCAGGCCGGCGGAGACGAGCCAGGCGGGGGACGCCCTGCCCGGCGCGGCATCGTCGGAGGAGGACACCTGGGAGGAGCTGGCGCAGAGCGGCTAGGCGATCGCGTCGCGTCCGGCTCGACTGCCGGCCGCTTACAGCCCGCTCACTGGATTCGCGCGACCTGGATCGCCGCGGGGGTGATGATCACCGCGAAGAGCACCGGCAGGAAGAAAAGGATCATCGGCACCGTCAGTTTCGGGGGCAGCGCGGCCGCCTTCTTCTCGGCTTCCGACATCCGTATGTCGCGGTTCTCCTGTGCGAGAACGCGAAGGGCGGTTCCGATGGGCGTGCCGTATTTCTCCGCCTGCGTGAGCGCGGTCACGACGGCCCGCACGCCTTCCAGCCCGGTCCGCTGGCCCAGGTTCTCGTATGCCTTGCGCCGATCCTGCAGGTAGGAGAGCTCGGCGGTCGTGAGGCTCAGTTCCTCGGCAAGCGGAATCGACTGGCTGCCGATCTCCTCCGACACCTTGCGAAAGGCCGACTCGATGCCCATGCCGGATTCGACGCAGATGAGCAGCAGGTCGAGAGCGTCGGGCCAAGCGCGGCGGATCGATTTCTGCCGCTTGCTGATCTGGTTGCGGACGTAGATGGTCGGCGCGTAGTAGCCGAAATAGGCCAGGCCGAGGGCGATGCCGAGCTTGATGAAGAACGGCTGGTCCGGCTGAATGACGATAAATATGTAGATCGCCGAGATCGCGAACATCGTGATCGGCATGATCAAGCGCAGCGAGAGAAAGACAAAGACCGGGTTCTGCCCTCGATAGCCTGCCATCCGCAGGTTCTTCACCATCGCGCCGTCCTCGACCTGCTTGGCGAGGTTGAAGCGATCGACGATATCCTTGAACAGCTTCTTCGGCTCGGTGCGGAGGGAGGCCCGCTTCGTCTGCTCTTCCAGGCGCGCCCGCTCGCGCGCACGGATGCGCTCGCGCTCGCTCGATATCTGCCGCATCCGCGTCCCGAGCTCGTCGCGCGCCAGATACGGCCAAGCGACCACGACAATGGCGGAGAACACCGCGATGGCCGAGCACAGCGCGATGATCATCTGCGGATTGTCGGTCAGGATGTCCAGGTTCAAGGTACGGCCTCAGTAATCGAAGTTGATCATCTTGCGCATCACCATCACCCCCATGAGCATCCAGATGGCGCAGCAGGCCAGCACGATGTTCCCGGTCGTGGTCTGGAACAGCAGCAGGATGTAAGCGGGGCTGGTCAGGTAGACGAGCAAGGCGACGACGACCGGCAGCGATCCGATGATACCCGCCGACGACTTTGCCTCGGAGCTCATGGCGCGGATCTTGCCGGCCATCTTCTTGCGGTCGCGGACCACCTTGGAGAGGTTCGACAGGGCTTCCGCAAGGCTGCCGCCGGTGCGGGACTGGATCGCGATGACGATGGCGAAGAAGTTGGCCTCGGCGAGCGGGATGCGTTCCGGGAGCCGCCCCACGGCGTCGGCCAGCGGCATCCCCAGCGTCTGGTCCTCGACCAATTCCCTGAACTCGGTCCGCACCGGCTCGTCGGCCTCAGACGCGATCACCCTGAGGCAGTCGACCAGCGGCAATCCGGCCTTGACGCCGCGGACAATCACGTCGACGGCGTTCGGAAACTCGTTGCTGAAGGCCCGCAACCTCCTCTTGCGTTTCCAGTTGACGTAGAAATGCGGCAGCAGGACGCCGCCCGACACGCCGAAACCGAGGCTCGGAGCGAGGTCAAAACCCATCGCCAGCGAAGCGAAGGCGAAGGTGCCGAACGCGGCAAGAACGCAGACGAAATAGTAGATGTTTCTGCTCCAGCCGAGGCCGGCCTGGCGGATCCGCGTCATGAGCGGCGGCTTGCCGCTCTTGCGCGCCTTCAGCTTCTGCGTCTCCTCGAGCTCCTTCAGCGTGTCCTCGACGCTGCGCCGGCGACGGCCCTCCTCCGCCGAAAGGCGCTCCGCCGCGGCGGCCTTGCCCTTGTTCGCGGTGATCGTCTCCAGCCGCTTGCCGCTCTTCGACTTGCCGGCAAGCTGCGGATAGAGCAGAGCCACCAGCACCCCGCCGACGGAGAACGCCGCCAGCAGCGCCACTGCGATCTGTGCGGCAAAGGGCGAAAGCATCGTCGGCGCCCGCTACTGGCCTTCGCCGGTATCGGCGGCATCGAGCGCGGCCGCCAGCCGCGTTTCCTCGCCGAAATAGCGCGCCCGATCCCAGAAGCCGGGCCGGCCGATCCCGGTTGAACGGTGGCGGCCGATGATGCGCCCGTTCTGGTCCTCGCCGACGATGTCGTAGATGAAGAGATCCTGGGTGATGACAACATCGCCTTCCATGCCCAGCACTTCCGTGACGTGCGTGATGCGGCGCGAGCCGTCCCTCAGGCGGGCCGCCTGAATGATTACGTCGATCGAGGAAACGATCATCTCGCGCAGCGTCTTCGACGGCAGCGAGTAGCCGCCCATGGTGATCATCGACTCGATACGCGACAGCGCCTCGCGCGGGGAGTTGGCATGCAGCGTGCCCATCGACCCGTCGTGACCGGTGTTCATGGCCTGCAGCAGATCGAATGCCTCCGCCCCGCGGACCTCGCCGACGATGATCCGTTCCGGCCGCATGCGCAGACAGTTCCTGACGAGATCCCGCATCGTGACCTCGCCCTCGCCCTCGATGTTGGGCGGTCGCGTCTCGAGGCGCACGACATGCGGCTGCTGAAGCTGCAGCTCCGCGGCGTCTTCCGCGGTGATGATACGCTCATCGGCATCGATGTAGCGGGTGAGACAATTGAGGAGCGTCGTCTTGCCGGAACCGGTGCCTCCGGAGATAAGCACGTTGCAGCGGACGCGTCCGATGATCTGCAGAATCGTCGCCCCCTCGGGCGTGATCGAGCCGAAATGAACGAGCTGGTCGAGGGTGAGCTTGTCTTTCCTGAACTTGCGGATCGTGAGCGCCGGGCCGTCGATTGCGAGCGGCGGAGTGATGACGTTGACGCGAGAGCCGTCGGGCAGGCGGGCGTCGCATATCGGACTTGCCTCGTCGACGCGCCGCCCGACCTGACTGACGATGCGCTGGCAGATGTTGAGGAGCTGCGAGTTGTCGCGGAAGCGGATGTCGGTCTCCTCGACCTTGCCCCGGACCTCGATGAAGATGCTGCCGGCCCCGTTGACCATGATGTCGGCGATATCGTCGCGGGCGAGCAGCGGCTCGAGCGGACCGTAGCCGAGAACGTCGTTGCAGATGTCCTCGAGCAGCTCTTCCTGCTCGGCGATCGACATCACCACGTTCTTCACGGTGATGATGTCGTTGACGATGTCGCGTATCTCCTCGCGCGCCTGGTCCATGTCCATCTTGGACAATTGCGACAGGTCGATCGTGTCGATCAGCGCGCCGAATATCTGCGTCTTCAGATCGTAATATTCGTCGGTCTTGCGCGCGCGGGAAGAGGCCGGGGCGGCGGGCGGGGCGGCGGACTTCGCCGGCGGCGGCGCCGATGCCGGCCCGGCAGACGCCGCCGGCGGCGCGGGACGGGCCGGCTTCAGCGGCCGGTCGACAGCCTCGGATGCGCTGCGCTTGCCAAACATTGACGCTCCTTCCGGCGATTAGCCGGCCCTTCTTGACTTCGCTTTCGCCTTCGGCCGGGACTTCAGTTTCTGCAGCAGCGGGCCCAGATTAAGCACCCGGCGGCGGGTCTTCCTCACCTCCTGACGTCCGGTGACAAGCTCGGCAATTTCGGTGAGCGCTTCCGTTGCGGCGGTCTTGGCCGACGCCTCCGCGATCATCTGACCGTTGTTCGCGGCAGTGCCGAAAAGCAGCGGATCGAACGGAATGCAGGCGATCGGGGCGACCTGCAGCGCGGCGGCGAAATCGTCCGGCTTGATCTCCGGACGCTTCGGAACGCCGACCTGATTGAGGATCAGCTTCGGCGCCGGGTCGTTCGGGCGCGCCTGCTTCAGGAAATCGACCAGGGACTTGGCGTTCCTCAAATTGGCGAGGTCGGGCGTGGCGGTGACGATCACCTCGTCGGCAGACACCAGCGTCTTCCTTGCCCAGGCCGTCCACACATGGGGAACGTCGAGCACGACGCTCGGAACGTTGGCCTGGACAATCTCAAGCACCGGATCGAAGGCCGCTTCACTGAAGTCGTACGCCTTGTCGAGGGCGGCCGGCGCAGCGAGCAGACTCAAATGCTCCTCGCACTTGGCCAACAGCCGGTCGAGCAGAACCTCGTCGAGGCGGTCGGAGCCCGATATCGCCTCGGCCATCCCCTGCGCCGGATCGAGGTTGAAGTCGAGGCCGGCCGTGCCGAAGGGCAGATCGAGGTCGGCGAGGATCACGTCCGAGCCGAACAGGCGCGCCATCGTCCAGGCGACATTGTGGGCGATCGTCGAGGATCCGACGCCGCCCTTGGCGCCGATGAAGGCATAGACCTGGCCGAGTTTCTCGGCGCCGGATTCGCGGTAGATGCCGGAGATGGCGGTGATGATCGTCATCACGTCGGCCGGGGCGACCAGATATTCCGAGACGCCGCGCTTCAGGAGCTCACGATAGAGCCGCACGTCGTTCGAGTGGCCGATGACCATGACCTTGGTGCCGGCGTCGCAGACCTCGGCCAAACTCTCGAGCGAGCCGACGAGGTCTTCGACCGGCAGCCGGCTCTCGACGACGACGAGGTTGGGCGTCGGAGCGGTCCGGTAGAACTCCGCGGCGGCCGAGATGCCGCCCGTATGGACCTTCACATGGGCGCGGGCCATACGCCGGTCGAGCGCCGCGGTCTCCATCGTTCCGGCCACCTCCGGTGTATCGCAGAAAGCCTGAATCGTGATCCGCGGTATCGGGCGCGCCTCGGGCGGACGGGCGGCCGGCTCATCCCGTTCGGCGGCGATATCGTAGGCGAGGTTTGTCATCGATCAGATTCCTCCGAGGCTTCCGGCGCCGAGCAGCCTTGTCTCCGGAGTGGGCTCCCAGCCGGTGTTCCCCGTCTCGGCATATATCCTGATCACATTGGCGCGGCGGGCGCCGTGCGCTGGCGCCATCGGCTGCGGGCGCAGGAGGTCGGCCGGATTGGCGACCATCGCCGCAAGGTTCTGCTGCGCAGCGCAACCAAAATTGTGATATTGGGTATTTCCGTGGGTAGCGGTGGAACCATCCGGCCAGATACCGCAAGCCGGCGCTACCGCCTTCACCCTGAGATAGGACACCCGCATCGACGCGATCTTCGAGTGGTCGCCGACGTAGTAGGGCACTACCTTGACCCGGTTGTGCGGCACGCCGCTCCGCACGAGGGCGTAGTGCACCGCGCGGCCTGTCGACGCCGCGGCTATTTCATTGGCCGAGGCGGTCGGCACCTGGATGGTCACGTCACCGGTGCCGTCGGCCTGGTATTCCCGCACGTAGTCGGCAATTGCGAGCTCGATCTCCGGCGATATGGCGGGGCCGTTCATCCCGACCTTCATGTCGAAGACCTCCGGTTCTTCGGAGATCATGATCGGATGGCGCTCGCGATAGTCGAAATCCTCCGGATCGACGTCGGAGGTCGCAGTCGTCGTCGTGCAGCCGGCCGCGAGCGCGGCGAGCGCGGCGAGCGTGGCGCCAGCGAGCAGGCATCGCGCCCAGCGGCGGCGCGGGTCGAATTCAGCGATCGGCATGTGTGAAACCCCCACGGACCCTCTCCCGTCAATCGAACGTAAAGCCGACCCGAGCGGAATCGGCGCTGCCGGGCACCTGCCCGGCGGTGCCGTAGACTTTGGTCAGGCGGTTGAGGAAATAGCTTTCGGCGTCATCGGCCATGAACAGGTTCTCGTCGGGCCGTGCGAGTTCATCCGGCGAGGCCGGCTTCACCAGATAGGGCGTGACGATCATCACAAGTTCGGTCTCGCTCGCGAGGAAATCCTTGGAGGAGAAGAGCGCGCCGAGGATCGGCAGCTTCTGCAGCCACGGCAGTCCGGACGCGGCGCGGCGCGTGTTCTCCTGCACCAGACCGGCGATGACGAAGGCGCCGCCGGAGGGCAGCTCCACCGTCGTCTCGGCGCGACGCACGGAGATGCCCGGAATGCCGAATCCGTTCAGAGTCACCGCGCCGGCGGCCGACAACTCGCTTACTTCAGTGCGAACCTTGAGGCTGATGCGGCCCGGCGCGAGCACGATCGGCGTGAAGGCGAGATTTACGCCAAATGTCTTGAACTCGACAGTGACGGTGTCATCGTCCGCCGCCACGGGGATGGGAAATTCGCCGCCGGCGAGGAAGTTCGCCGTCTCACCGGAGACGGCGGTGAGGGTCGGCTCCGCGAGCGTGCGGATCATCCGCGTCTCTTCGAGCGCCCTGAGCGTCGCGCCGACGGAAAAGTCGTCCCCGAAAAAATCGAAGAAAACTCCCCCCGGATTGGTCCCCGAACTGAAGGGAAAATTGATTGGACTGGCGCCGGTTGCCAGTGTCCCGAATGCGAAGTCAGTTCCGTTCAGCAGCGCCTCGGTGTTTATCCCGAGCTGCTTGACGACCTCGCGCTGCACCTCGGCGATCGTCACTTTGAGAGCGACCTGCTCCTCCCCGGCGATGGTCAGCAGATTGACGATCACCGGGCCGGTTTCGGGGTCGAACTCCTGGCGCGTAAAGGACGAGGTCGTTCCGGCGTCGTTTCCGGCGCCGCTGCCTGAAGTGCTTGAGACCACGAATACATTGAGCATCCGGCGCGCCAGCTCCTCGGCCCGCGACGCATCGGCGGAGGATGGCACCTGGCCCCGGAGAATGATGCTCTCGTTAATTGCTTCCGCGCGCACGTAACCGGTCGGAACAGCCTCGGCGAGCAGGCGATTCAGCCCAGTGAGATCGGCTTCCACATAGATGTCGAAACTGGCGATCTGGTTGCCGGCATTGTCGAACAGGAAGACGCTCGCCTGCCCGAGGTCGGAGCCGATCAGGTAGAGCCGCGTCGATGTCCGCAGCACCGCGTCGGCGATCCGCGGATTCGACACGAGGACGTCGCCGGCGGGCCGCGGCAGGTCGATCACGATCGATTTGTCCACGCCGAGATAGATCGGCATGCTGTGCATGAGGTCGCCCTCGGCGAGCTTCATATAGCTGGACGACTGGGCCCAGGCCGGGCCGGAAGCGAGCCCGGCCAGGACCGCAAGCGCGATGGTCAGCAAAACTGCCCGGATTCGTCCAAGCGGGGTCATTTCGTCACTCCTCGGCGTCGGGGCCGGCTTTGTCATCGTGTCGTGAGAATCTGGCTGCGACCGGCGCGGAAGATGCGCACGGTGCTGGTCTGCCGCTGTTCATGCGCGCTCACGAGCTCGTCCGTGTCCGCCATGCTGCGAAGCGCCAGCGAAAGCGTTCCGGAGGCCTCCGCCGCGGTGATCAGTTCGACCTGGGCAGGATCGAGCTCCAAGGTCGCCGTCTTGCCGACGACGACCGCCTCGCCTTCCTGTTCGTCCACCGTCTGGTCGATAGCCAGCACCTTCACATTCGTGAGAATCGTGCGACTTACGGTTTCCGCCTGCACCTCCGCGCTCGACTGCTGGCTGATCGTCTGCACCACATCGACCCGGTCCCCGGGGAGGATGAAGCCGCCTGCCGTATTCTGCGCCGATATGCGCACGGCGATCGCCCGCATGCCGGACGGGAGGATTGCCGAGAGGAAGCCGCTTTCCGGCCGGGCGAGCTTCACCATCCGGATCGGCTCGCCGGCAACGAACTGGCTGCGCACGACCGAACCGGAGAGATCCTCGACCGCCCCGGGCTGGGTCTGCCTCTGGACATAGGACGCGTTCACCGCTTCGTCCGGCCAGCGCTGCCAGCGGACGTTCTCGGGCGTCAGCTTGGCGCCCTGCCCAATGTCGCTCGCCGCCACCAGGACGTCCTGCGACTGGATCTGCGGGGCCAGCTCCACGACGGTCGGGGCGGGCGCGGTATCGCCGCCCATGTTGAGAGCCAGGAACGCGGCTATGCCGCCGGCCAGGACCGCCACGGCGAGAACGAGCACGCGGAACAGCGTCATCTTATGCCTCGATTGTCCGGTCCGCGACCGCGGCCATCACCGGGATTGAGTGTCGGCGGGAAAGGTCAAAGGATGGTTAATGGCCAGAATTTCTGCGGGTTTCGGGCATTCAGGCGAACCGCCTGGCAAGCCGCGCCGCCAAGATGATTCGGGGCGGGCAATTCCTAGAAGGCGGCGTGCGCCACCCAGGCCGTCTGCGGGAACACGATGAGGGCGGCCGGCGCCATCGCAGCCCCATAGGGCACGCCGGTCTGCGGATCGTGCAGCCTGGCGATCCACGGTACGCGGTCCAGCGCCGCCGGCAGCATCCGCATCCGCATCTGCAGAAGGACGAGCGTCAGGGCGCCCCCGAGCACGGACGCGTAGATGAAGTAAAGGAGCGCCTGCTCCGGCTGAAACCAGAGAGCCGTGACCGCCGCCAGCTTGGCGTCGCCGCCGCCGATCCAGCCGAGCGCGAAGCACAGGAAGGTGACGGCGAAGACGAGACAGGCGACCGCAACGCTCCACCCGAGCTCGACCAGGGTGAACCCGGCGAGCGGCGCGAGGATCGCCCAGGTGAGCCCGATTCCGACCACCAGCGTGTTGCGGATCTTAAGCGTCACCAGGTCCATCAGGCCGGCGTAGACCATGGCCAACGGGAACAGCACCAAACCGGTCGCAGCGGCAACGGCGGAAAGCATCATCGCAATGTCCATCGGGGCGGAGGCGCCTACGGTTCCAGCAAACGGTTACGAATTGGAAAAGGCGGCCTACGGAAAGCGAAGGCAGCCTGGCCGCACGCCAAAAGAAAAACGGAGGGCCGCGCCCTCCGTTTCACACTCCCGTTCGACGGCCTGAGCCGAACGACGCTTACGAGAGGTTGGTCGCGATATCGTTGAACTTCGCAGTCAGCTTGGTGCCGATCGTCGACAGGACGCCGATGATCACGACAGAAATCAGCGCGGCGATCAGACCATACTCGATGGCCGTCGCGCCGGATTCGTCCTTCGCATAGCGGGTGACAAGATTCGTCATTTCTCTGCTCCTAACTCCACCAACCGTGGCCCTTTGCTTCGATGGTCATGCCGCCGAAACCGGGGGCCTAAGTAGCAGCCATTGCTTGCACCCAAGTTAACTCGCGCAATTTGAATCGATACCCTATAGGAATCTGAACCAGTGGTAAAAATAGACTCAACTTTGGGTCATTCCAGCGTACACTTGTACTTGCCGAGTAAACAGTCGTGGATTGCACGCGGGCCTGTTAAACGGTTATTAACCGCCGAAGCCGATAGCTTATGACCGCCAGCGCTTCGGCGGCCCGCGGAAAAGGGCTGCCGCCGCGCCGCGTTGTAATCAACCGTCCGCTGCGGCGGCCCACAAGAACGGAGTCCTCCGATGCGATCTAATATCGGCGCGCGCGGACGCAGGCTGGCGACCGCAACGATCATGGCGCTGGCCGCAGGTTGTGTGACCGGCGCCGCCTCTGCCGGCGAGCTGGTCGACGTGACGATCGATTTCGCCAAGATCCTGAAGATCGCGCGGCCGGCCGATACGATCATCATCGGCAATCCGGGGATTGCCGACGCTGCGATCAGCGACGAGCAGACCCTCGTGCTGACGGGCAAGGCCGCCGGCACGACAAATCTCATCGTGCTCGACGAGCAGGGCGCGGAAGTCATGAACTCCGTCGTGCGGGTCTCCTCGGACATCCGGCAGCTGACCACGGTGTTCTACGGAACTGACCGGCAGACCTTTTCCTGCGCGCCCACCTGCGAGCAGGTGATCGCGGTCGGCGACAATCCCGATGTGTTTACGAACGCCACCACGCAGATCCAGGTCCGCAAGGAGTTCTCGACCGGACAGTAATATTCATCTTTCGTTTACAATAGGGCCAAACAAGGCGCCCGATCGCCAGGTCACTTAAACTTTTCGACGAAACGCTCTGCTATAAGCGTCGTCCAAAGGCGTCGAAGAGAGCAGCAACGTGACAAAAGGCCTTGCAAGTCGGCCACGCAGGCGGGTGCACCGTCTCTCGCCTGTGTTCGGCGTCCGGCTGCGCCGGGATCAGAGCGGCGCCGCCGCAGTCGAGTTCGCGGTCATCGCCCCGATCTTCTTCTTCCTGATGTTCGTGATCGCCGAAACGGCGCTGATTTTCATCGCCGAGCAGGTGATGGACAATTCCGTCTTCGAGACGGCGCGCCTGATCCGCACCGGTCAGGTGCAGGGCAGCGGCATGACAAAGGCAGAATTCCGCGACGAGGTCTGCGAGCGGATGTCGGTCTTCGTCGATTGTTCAGGCGCCGACTTCTACCTGGACGTCAGGTCCTACCCCACCTTCGGCGACATGGTCGTGGACCAGCCGGTCGACGACGACGATGAATTCGAGGACGAAGGCACATACGATTTCGGCGAGGCGAACGAGATCGTGGTGGTGCGCGCCTACTATCAGTGGCCGACCAATTCGATCTTCGGAGGCCTCTCGCTTAAGAACATGGCGAACGGCAAGCGGCTGATCGGATCCTTCGCCGCCTTCCGCAACGAGCCCTATACGGCGACCGCGAGCGCGGAGTGAACCCATGCCAGCAGGAACAAGCCGGATGATCGCCGCGGTCGCACCTTCCCGCCGCTCCCTCTCCCTGCGCCTGCTGCGGCGGCTCGCCCGCCAGGAATGCGGCATCGCCGCGGTGGAGTTCTCGCTGATCCTTCCGATCCTGGTCATGCTCTGGATCGGCGGCGTTGAGATTACCCAGGCGCTGAGCGTCGACCGTCGGCTGAACAATCTCGCCTCGGCGACGGGCGATCTCGTGGCGCGCAGCAAGATCGTGACATGGGCGGATGTCGACAACATTTTCGACATCGCGCCGGGCGCCTTGTTCCCCTATTCGATCGGCGGCCTGCAGATGCGGGTGACCGCCGTCAAGATGGATGAGGCTGGCGACGCGGAAGTCGCTTGGAGCCGCGCCGAGGGAACCACCGCCTATGCGACGAGCACGGATGTCAACGATCTGGTGCCGGAGTCGCTGCGCGTCCCGGACACGCAGATCATCATGGCGGAGGTCGGCTACACCTATACGCCGGCCGTCGGCTACGTCATCACCGGCGACCTCGATCTCGGCGACCGCATGTTCTTCGTGCCGAGGCTGGTCGCCAACGTGCAGCTCTGCGAGAGCAACCCGCCGGCGACGAACTGTCAGTCATAGGCCTTCCCTACGGGTCTTCGGCCCCTTCCGGCATATCGGCGTCGACGGCCACAGGCTCCGCTCGAACCGGCGCGGGCCGCAGGCGGAGCGCGTCGACATCCTGCGTCATCAGCGCGTTCAGCCCCGCATAATCCTGCGGCTCGACCGGCGCATAGCCGCCCGCATAGTAGGGATTGAGGACATCGTAGGCGTCCGGATGCCGGCTCTCCAGCCGCACCAGATAGGCGGCAATCCTCTCCTTGTCCGGGTCGGGCAGCGAGCGCGCCACCGCGAAGGGACCGTGCGTGATCGCTTCGGACCGCCAGACGATGGCGATATCCGCCACGGCGATCTCGCCGCTTGCGGCGAGTCCCGCAAGCGTCCCGCGCGAGTAGCCCCGTTCGACCGGGCCTGAAAGCGAACTCCACGCGAAAGCGGCATCGGCGCCGCCGCCGGCAACCCGCCGGACCCCCTCCTCGGCCGATTCCACCACGACCACACCGCCGAACAGCGTCGACGGGTCGATGCCTTCGGCCATGAGCCCGGCAAGCTGCATCCGGCGCGCCCCGATCGAATCCGCCGACGCCGCAACGGCTACCGTTCGTCCTTCCAGATCGGCGAGAGAAGCGATTCCGGACCCGCTCTTCGACACGATCAGCGCGTGATAGGCGAGTGTGCCGTCGCCGGCACGCGGCGCGACTAGCGGATCGAGACAGACACAGAGCGACTCGGCGGCAACGTAGGAGACGGCGGAGAAGAAGCCGCCGTCGATCCGCCGCTGGGCCTGCGCGTCGATCATCGCCGAATAGGATGAGAAGGGCAGGATCTCCACCGGGCGGCCGAGAATCCGGCCGAGGTCCTCGGCAATCGGTTCGACCGCCGCCATCGTGGCTGCGGCGCTGCGCCCGGCGAGAACGGAGAAGCGGAGGGGCTCGCGCAGCCTCGCGGCCGACGCCGTGTCCTCCGGATCAGGCTCCGACTGCTCCTCCGCGGGCTCCGCGGCGAGCGGCGGGACGACAGGCGCCGCGGGCGGCTCCGTGATCTCGGCTTCCGCCGCATCGGCAGGAGCCTCCCGCTCCGCATCGGCCTCCGCCGATTCCTCGTCGTCTTCCGCGGCGACGGCGTCGGGCGCCGTCCCGCTCGCCGCATCTTCCGGGGACGTGTCCGGCGACGCCTCGACCTCCGAACTGCCGGGCGGCGGCGGCGGCTCCTGCTCGCCGGCCTGCTGACCTTCGATCGCCGGCCGCAGGAAGCGCAGCGGTCCGCCGTCATCCTGCGCCGCGGCAGCGCCTGCGAGCACGACGGACAGGAAGGCCGCCCCGCAGAGCAACGACCGCGGGCGCATCGCGGTGCGTTGCACGGAGCACCCGGCGCGCGCCGAATTGCCGGGCGCAGGCCCGGCAAGGCAGCCCGCCAGCGCCGTGAGGATTGCGCGCATCCGTTCCTCCGAGCTTTCCACCGCCATTCTAATAGGGCGCGATGGAGGGCCCGGCCAGTCCCCGGAGCACGCCCGCTGCGCCTATGAACCGGGCCGCCATCCTGCGCAGGTTGCGGATCGGCACCGCGTGGGTCATGAGATCGGTGGCACAATTCGCGTCGGCCGCGGGGGGCGGGCTATGGACATTCAGCGGATCGCGACCACGCCTTTCGAGGACCAGAAGCCGGGGACCTCCGGCCTCAGGAAGAAGGTGCCCGTCTTCCGGCAGCCGCGCTACCTCGAGAATTTCGTCCAGGCGCTTTTCGATGTCGTCAAGCCGCAGCCGGGAGCGGAGCTCGTGGTCGGCGGCGACGGGCGCTACCTCAACAAGGAGGCGATCCAGATCATCCTGAGAATGGCGGCGGCCAACGGCTACCGCCGCGTCGTCGTGGGGCGGGACGGCATCCTCTCCACGCCCGCCGCGTCGCACCTCATCCGTCTTCGCAAGGCGAGCGGCGGCATCATCCTCTCCGCCAGCCACAATCCGGGCGGCCCGGACGGCGATTTCGGTATCAAGTACAACGCGGAAAACGGCGGTCCCGCTCCCGAGCAGATCACCGAAGCCGTGTTCAGCCGGAGCCGCGAGCTGGCGGAATACCGCATCGTAAAGGCCGATGATGTCGACCTCGGCAAGACCGGCGAATCCGCCATCGGCACGATGATCGTGGAGGTCGTCGATCCGGTCGCGGACTACGCCCTGCTGATGGAATCGCTGTTCGATTTCGATCGCATCCGCGACCTGTTGAGGAGCGGCTTCCGCATGCGTTTCGACGCGATGAGCGCCGTCACCGGCCCCTATGCGACGGAGATCCTGGAGAGGCGGCTCGGCGCCCCGACGGGCACCGTCATGAACGGCGTGCCGCTCCCCGATTTTGGCGGGCACCACCCCGATCCGAATCTGGTGCACGCCGAGGCGCTCGTGAAGGCGATGTATGCGGCCGACGCTCCCGACTTCGGCGCCGCGTCCGACGGCGACGGCGACCGCAACATGATCATGGGGAAGGCTTTCTTCGTCACCCCGAGCGACAGCGTGGCGCTGATGGCGGCAAACGCGCATCTGGTGCCGAGCTACCGCGGCCGGCTGAAGGGCGTTGCGCGGTCGCTGCCGACCAGCCGGGCCGCCGACCGTGTGGCGGCGAAGCTCGGAATTCCGGCCTATGAGACGCCGACCGGCTGGAAGTTCTTCGGCAGCCTCCTCGACGCCGGACGGATCACCCTCTGCGCGGAGGAGAGTTTCGGGACCGGCTCCGACCACATCCGCGAGAAGGACGGCGTCTGGGCGGTGCTCTTCTGGCTGAACATCCTCGCCGAGCGCCGCGAAAGCGTCGCGTCGATCGTGCGCAAGCACTGGGCGGAGTACGGGCGCGACTACTATACGCGGCACGACTACGAGGAGGTCGACGCCGAGAAGGCAGCGCGGCTGATGGCGGATCTGCGGGCGAAGCTGCCGTCGCTGGCTGGGCGAAGCATCCGCGGGCTTCGCATCGCGAGCGCGGCGGACTTCTCCTATGTCGATCCGGTGAACGGCGCCGTGAGCGAAAACCAGGGCGTGAAGGTGCTGCTCGAAGACGACGCGCGGATCGTCTACCGCCTGTCCGGAACGGGAACCGCGGGCGCCACGCTCCGCGTCTATGTCGAGCGATACGAGGCCGACCCGACAAGGCAGGACGCCGACCCGCAGGAGGCGCTCGCAAGCGTGATTGAAGCGGCCGACGATCTCGCGGAGATCGGCGCGCGCCTGGGCGTTCGGCCCAGCGCCGTCACCTAAGCCGTGCGACGGGGCCCGGTCAGTTCTCGATTACCAGCCTTCCGTCCGCGACCTCAAAACGCTCGACGCGGCCGAGGAAGGACCCTCCCAGAAGGCTGACCGCCAGCTGGTGGTCCGGGATGACAAGGGCGCGGACATCTTCGATTTCGATGTCGCCGATCGCCACCGTATCGAGCTCGGCCTCCGCCGCGCCGGTCGCGCCGTTGGCAGTCTGGACGACATGGGTGAAATCCCCCGGACCGGCTCGTATGCCGACGGCTTCCGCGTCGGACTGCCGGAGCGCGATCACCGTGGCTCCGGTGTCGACCATCATGCGGACAGAGCGAAGATTGATGTCGGCATCGACGTAGAAATGGCCGTCCCGCGCCACCTTGATCTCCACCTGACGCGGCGCGGCGGCGAGCCTGCGATCGACCAATGCCTCCACCTTGTCGGAGCGCGCGCCGGCGGCCTCGCCGGCGGGCTTTTCCAGGTAGCGCGCCAGCATCCCAGGCACGGACATCGCCGCCAAAGCGATGAGGATCGAGGCAATGAGGAGGTTACGCATCGCAGTGCTCGCGCCCTCCCCTATGCCATCTGCCGGCAAAGAAAGGCTTAGCGAAGCCGCCGCCGGACGGGATCCGGCCCGAAATTTCCTAAAATTGTAAAGGCCGGGTTAAGGCCCGCGAAGAATCGCCGTATGCCGCCGTGATCCGGCTTCCCCGGGGAAGCGGCGCCCCCCCCGCCACAGGGGTTGAGGGCGCCGCCGCGGTCGGCGGGGTCGCGCCGCCCCTGCCCGCGCGCTCAGCCCTGCGGCTGCGGGACGATGCGGATGTAGGGCTTCGGCTCCTTCCACCCGGCGGGCCAGATTTTTTTGGCGTCGTCGTTCGACACCGAGCCGGCGATGATGACCTCCTCGCCGTGCTTCCAGTTCACCGGCGTCGCCACCTTGTGCTTGGCAGTGAGCTGGAGCGAGTCGATCACCCGCAGCACCTCGTCGAAATTGCGGCCGGTGGTCATAGGATACGAGATCACCAGCTTGATCTTCTTGTCCGGCCCGACGACGTAGACGTTCCGGACGGTCTGGTTGTCGGCCGGGGTGCGCCCTTCCGACGTGCCCCCGGCCGCGGCCGGAAGCATGCCGTAGAGCTTGGCGATCTTCAGCTCCGGATCGCCGATCATCGGAAAGTTCGGCGCATGTCCCTGCGTCTCCTTGATGTCCTTGGCCCACCCCTCATGTCGGTCCACCGGGTCGACGCTGAGGCCGATGATCTTGACGTTGCGCTTGTCGAATTCCGGCTTGATGCGCGCCATGTAGCCGAGCTCGGTTGTGCAGACCGGCGTGAAATCCTTCGGGTGCGAGAAAAGCACGCCCCACGAACCGCCGAGCCATTCATGGAAGCGGATCCTGCCCTGCGTGGTGTCCGCCTCAAAGTCCGGCGCATCGTCGCCGATGACGAGGGTCTGTATTGGCATCTTGAGAACTCCCTGGATTGGGCGGCCTCCCTGCCGCCGCTTCTCCGACATGATACGCCACGCGGCCGGAGCCAAGAAGACGACTTTCTGCCGCCACGGCGGCTGCGGGGAAATCCTTTCCTAAGGAGGCGACTAGGCGAGGATTGCGATAGCGCGGCCCATGCCGCCGGTGGCGCCCGGAATCCCCGGAACCGCGTGCCGGGCCGGGCGTTCTCCTGAGCCCGCGCATCTTCCGTCCGCCCGCGCCGGGATGGAGAGACCGCATGCTGAAATGGGCGCTGATCTTTCTCGTCATCGCGCTGGTCGCGGGCGCGCTGGGGCTGACGCCGGTCGCCCGCGGCGCCGCGCTGATCTCGAAAATCCTGTTTGCGATCTTCTTCATCGGGCTCATCATCGTCGTCTTGGTTGTGATTTTCGGCGTGATGGCCGGCCAGGCCCTGTTCTGAGCGGCGCGCGGCGGTTCCGGCACGGCCCGTCTCGCCAAGCGCCTGCCTTTCGTAGATAATTCGTGCCGAGGCCCTGAAGGCCAACACGTCTCCCATCGCAGCCATTGGAGAGTCGCGACATGCGCTATCCGGGCACGATCAGCAACGGGCGGCGGGCGCTCTGCGTATTCCCGGCCTATACGCCCGCCTTCGGCACTTTTGCGCACGCCTACCGGCTGATGGGCGTGACAGCGTTCATGCCGCCGCAGGGCCTGCTCGTGATTGCCGCCTACCTGCCCGACGCGTGGGACATTCGCTTCATCGACGAGAATATCCGGCGAGCCGCGCCTGACGACTTCGAGTGGGCGGACGCGGTCTTCGTATCGGGCATGCACATTCAGGCGCAACAGATCGACGACATCCGCGCGCGCGCCGCGGCGGCCGGAAAAGTCACCGTGCTCGGCGGGCCATCGGTTTCCGCCGCGCCCGAGATGTATCCGGATTTCGACTATCTGCATGTCGGCGAACTCGGCGACGCAACCGACCGGCTGATCGATCGCCTCGACCGGAGCATTGCACCGCCGCCGGCCCAGATGGTGCTGAAGACGGAGGAGCGCCTTCCGCTCTGCGACTTTCCGATCCCGGCCTACGGCAAGTCCGAGATGAGCGAGTATCTCATCGGCACGTTTCAGTTCTCGTCCGGCTGCCCCTACCGCTGCGAGTTCTGCGACATTCCGGCGCTTTACGGGCGGCAGCCGCGGCTGAAGACGCCGGCGCAGGTCGAGGCGGAGCTCGACACGATCATCGCCGAGAAGGGCCATCCCTCGGTGGTCTATTTCGTCGACGACAATTTCATCGGCAACAAGAAAGCGACGCGCGAGATGCTGCCGCATCTGATCGAGTGGCAGAAGCGAAACGGCTATCCGCTCGGCTTCGCCTGCGAGGCGACGCTCAATATCGCCAAGCAGCCCGAAATTTTGCGGTTGATGCGCGAGGCCGCCTTCACCGGCATCTTCGTCGGCATCGAAACCCCGGAACTCGACGCGCTGGTCAGCATGAAGAAGGAGCACAACGCCGCGCTGCCGATGTACGAGGCGATCGAGACGCTGAACTCGTACGGGCTGGAAGTCTCCTCCGGCATCATCCTCGGGCTTGACACCGACAGCGACCGCACGATCGACCGGCTGATCGATTTCATCGAGCGCTCGCAGATCCCGATGCTGACGATCAACCTTCTGCAGGCGCTGCCGAAGACGCCGCTCTGGGACCGGCTGGAACGGGCGGGGCGCATCGTCAACGACGCGGGACTGGAATCGAACGTGCGCTTCCTGCGGCCCTATGACGAGGTGATCGCGTCGTGGCGGCAGGCCATCGCCTATGCCTACGAGCCGACGCGCGTTTTCGAACGCTTCAGGCATCAGGTCGATGCGACCTACCCGAACCGCATGCGGACGCCGGCGAAGGGGCGGCTGAAGGCGGCGAATCTGAAGCGCGGGCTGACGCTGCTCTTAAACAGCATCGTTCGGCTCGGCGTGCTCGCCGACTATCGCGGAGAATTCTGGCGCGCCTTCCTCTACGCGACGAAGCGCGGCGAGATCGAGGGGGCGCTCGGCATGGCCTTCATGGCGCATCATCTGATCCGCTTCACCCGCGAGGCGCTCGCCGGCGAGCAGAATGCGAGTTTTTACTCGACGAAGGCGCGCGACGAGGAGCGCGCGCGCCGCGCCGCGTGAGAGCATGCTCACCCTCATCCTGAGGTGTGAGCGAAGCGAACCTCGAAGGATGGGATGGCGGGCGCCCCCCGGGTTACGCCGCACCGCGCCTTCCGCTAGACCTTGCGGATGACCAAGGCGCTTGCCCTCCTCACCAGCCTCGCGATCGCGGTGCAGATCATCCGGCCGCTCGGCCTGCCCGGGCTGAAAACGCGCGGCGACGCGTGGAAGCTCGCGGCGGGCGCGCTCCTCATCTTCGTGCTGGTGGCGCTGACCAAGGGGAAGTGAGGATGGCGCGATCGGTAGCGGCGCCGGGCAATGTCGGGCGCACGCGACCCTCCGACCGTCGCACGCCCGCAAGAAACACGTTCGGCGAGGCAGCGTAACAAACCCTGCAAGGAAGACGGTTGTCCGAAACGGTTTGCCGGCTATTCTGCCCGCGTGGAGGCCGGATCGGCGCGGGGGCTGTCCATCGCTTCCGGAGGATGCCCCGGTTTCTATCGCGCCGATCGCGGCGCTCTTGCCGATCGGCTTCCGCGATGAACAAGCACACGAGGTGCTCAGCAAAGGAGAGAGATCATGGCCGTTCGTCAAAGCGGGCACGGCTGCGCGCGTCCCGCCAAACTCTGTCGCGCCGTCATTGCGGCCGGCGCAATGCTCGTGCTCGGCGCAGGCGCTGCCGGCGCCGGATCGATTTCCACGCCGATCCTGTTTCTCGGCGGAACCGATCAGCTCCTCTGCGTCGCCAACAATGTGAGCGGCTCGTCGATCAAGGTCAAAGTCAGGATCGTCGGCAACGCCACCACCTCGACGCAGACCTGCACGCTGCCGGCCGGCGACCGCGACGGCTGCCAAGGCTTCCTCAACGGCGAGTCCGGCTACTGCAAGATTTTTAACAACAACATCTCGACCAGTCAGCTGAAGTCACGTGTGCGCGGCGTCCTGTTCACGCGCGACACCACGGCGCCCTTCGCCCTGCAGTCGGTGGTGCAGGCGGAGTAGCGCACGCGCCCGTCAATCGCCGCGGCGTTCGTTCACACGACGCGACGGGCGCCGCGGCGGTCCGTTCCAAGCAAGTGGTCATTGCCGACCGCGGCTCCCGGTGTTCATGGCGCACTGCGTCCTGGCGCGGGGCGAGATGCCCTGCCTGCATGCGCATGCGACGAGGCGGCGTCGAATCCGGACGGGTCCGTTCGTCGTAGCCATATGAGCGCCAGGGATCGGGCGACAGCTAAGGAGAAGTGCCATGCGAAAGATCGTAGCCTCGGCGTTCGTCAGCCTCGACGGCGTGATGCAGGCGCCGGGCGGCCCGGAGGAGGACCCGACCGGCGGATTTCGGCATGGCGGCTGGGCCACGACGCTCTGGGACGGCGAGATCGAGGCGGCGATGGAAGAACTGTTCTCCGCGCCCCTCGACCTTCTGCTCGGCCGCAGGACCTACGACATTTTTGCCGCGCATTGGCCCTATGTGGAGACGGACCCGGCCGCGTCGAGCTTCGACAAGCTGAACAGCGACATCGCCGAAATATTCAACCGCATCACCAAATAGGTGGCGACGCATGCTCCGGACACGCTCACCTGGCGGAATTCTCGGTGGCTCGGCGAGGACGTCGTCGCGCGGCTCGGCGAGCTGAAGAAAGAGGACGGGCCGATGCTCCTCGTCCAGGGGAGCAGCGTGCTGATCCAGGAACTCCTCGCCAGCGACCTGATCGACGAGGTGCGCCTCCTCATCTATCCGCTGGTGCTCGGCCGCGGAAAGCGCCTCTTCGGCGAGGGCACGATGCCGGCCGCCTTGAGGCTCACCGGCTCCGCGACCTCGTCGAACGGCGTCATCATCACGCGCTATGCGCGCGCCGGCGAGATTACGACCGGCTCGTTCGCGATGGCGACGCCGACGGAAGCGGAGCTCGAGAGGCGCAGCAAGCTGACTTGAGCGGCGTGTGCGACCGGCCCACCCTCTCCCTCATCCTGAACGTAGAGCGCATACCCACCCTCTCCCTCATCCTGAGCTTGTCGAAGGAGCGGGAGAGGGTG
>DASWJZ010000425.1:0-3492 GCA_036396875.1 Propylenella sp. | reverse complement strand
GCGGCACTTTTTTCGGGCAGGTCGCCGAGGCGTGGTTCCATTCGAGATCGAGCACCGGCGGCAGCTGCGTCCGGTCCTGCGGCACCGCGTGCGAGAACCAGATGGCCTGCTCGGCCCCCGTCCGGCACCAGTACATGAAGTGATAGACCCCGCGCGCGATGCCGGCGCGGCCGGCGGCCTCCCAGTTCGCGTAGAAGCGGTTGTCGACGTGGTCGCCGCCTTCCGAAACCTTCATATAGGCGAAGCGGATGCCGGCCTTGCGCACGCGATGCCAGTCGATGTTGCCCTGATATTTGGAGATGTCGATCCCCTGCACCGGCATGCCGTGGGCGCGCCTGACGCCGTGATGCGGGTCGGAATCGGGCTGAAACGAAATGTTCGCGCCTCCCCCGCAGGCGGCGAGGAGCAGGGCAGAGAGAAGCGCGGCGGCGGCGGGTCTCGACATCATCGGTTCGTTCGTGGCCTCCGGCGGTTCATGCCCGGTTATCGTTGCCGCCGGCTTAAGCGACAAGGTTAACCGGCGCGAAGACCGCTAAAAAAGCCCGAACGACCAGGCGGCGAGGCCGAGAAACGCGAAAAACCCGATCACGTCGGTGACGGCGGTCACGAACACGGTCGAGGCGAGCGCCGGGTCGGCGCCGAAGCGGTGGAAGGCGAGCGGCACGAGCACGCCCGCGAGCCCCGCGGCGAGCATGTTGACGACGAGCGCCGCCGCGATGACCATGCCGAGTTGCGGGTTGGCGAAGACGCTGCCCGCGGCGACGCCGACGATCGCCGCGAAGATGGCGCCGTTCAGGAGCCCGATCGCCGCCTCCCTGCGCACGAAGCGGAACGAGCGGATCGTCGCGAGGTCGCGCGTGGCCAGCGCCCGCACCGTGACCGTCATCGCCTGCGTCGCGGCGTTACCGCCGAGCGAGGCGACGATCGGCATCAGAATGGCGAGCGCCACCATCTGCTCGATCGTGCCGTCGAAGAGGGCGATGACGGCCGCCGCCGCGAAGGCGGTGCCGAGATTGAGGAACAGCCAGACGAAGCGCGAGCGGACCGAGCGGACGACGCTGTCGGAAATCTCCTCGCCGCCGACGCCGGCGAGCCGCTTGATGTCCTCGTCCGCCTCCTCCTCGATCACGTCGACGATGTCGTCGACGGTGATCACGCCGACCAGCCGCCCATGCTCGTCGGTGACGCCGACCGAAAGCAGGTTGTAGCGCTCGAACAGGCGCGCCACGTCCTCCTGGTCGTCGGTCGCCTGCACCGAATGCTTCGCCTCGCTGACGATCTCCTCGATGCGGGTCGGCCGCTGCGAGCGGAGCAGCCGGTCGAGCGGCACCGTCCCGACGAAGCGGAAGCGCGGATCGACGACGTAGAGCTCGGTGAACTCGTCGGGAAGCCGCTCGTCCTCGCGCATGAAGTCGATCGTCTGGCCGACCGTCCAGAACGGCGGCACGGCGATGAATTTCGTCGTCATCCGCCGGCCGGCGGAATCCTCCGGATAGTCGAGGCTGCGTTCCAGCGCGATGCGTTCGGCGAAAGGAAGGCCGGCGAGCACCGCCTCGCGGTCCTCCTCGTCGAGGTCGGAGATGATCTCCAGCGCGTCGTCGGAATCGAGCGCGCGCACGACCTCGGCGATCTGCTCGTTCGGGATCGATTCCAGGATCGCGCCGCGGACGGTGTCGGAGACCTCGGTCAGCGCGATCCAGTCGAAATCGTCGCCGAGGAGCCGGATCAGGCGCTGCCGCTCCTCCGGTTCGAGCGCCTGGAGCACGTCGCCGAGATCCGATTCGTGCAAATCGCCGACGAGCTGTCTGAGCGCCGCCGCGTCGTGGCGGACGACGGCGTCGGAGACCCGCTCGACGAAGGCCGGATCGAGCGCGCCCTCCTCGCCGCGGATGCCGCGCGGTGCCTCCGATCGTGTGGCTGTTTCTGCTTCCACCGCGCATCCTCCGCCTGGGAGCCCGTGCGGCGACCTCTAGCGCGGGCGATGCGGGAGGAGAAGCGGGGAGCGATGCGGCGAAGCGAACCCGACCTTGGGGCGGCGGCTCAAGGCCGGGCCGCCGCCGCCGGATCGGCGGCATGCGCCGGCTGGTGCGGTCGAGAGGACTCGAACCTCCACGGGTTGCCCCACAGCGACCTCAACGCTGCGCGTCTACCAGTTCCGCCACGACCGCTAAAGCTGGGCGCCGGTCTCGGCCGGCGGCAGGTCATGTAGCAAAGCCCCTCCCCGTCCACAAGGGCGCCGCCGCCCGCGGCGCCGCCCGCCCCCGCAAGTTGTGACTCAGCCGGAAGTGGAAAAAACAGCAATTGACTGGCGATAATACGAAAGAGTAGCGTCTACAGTTCTGCGCTTTTTTAAGTGCAGTCGTGTCCCGTTCGGCGACAAAGCAGGGGGGTCCAATGGTCCGTCAAGTTTTTCCCAGAACTTTCACTGCGGTCCGTGTGTCAAGCCGGCGCGCGCTGCTCGCCGCCCTTCTGACCCTGGTGGCCTTCGTCGTTGCGCCCGCCGGCCCGGCGAGCGCCGATGATGCGACCGTCCGGGTGATGACTTACAACCTGTATCAGGGCACCGACTTTGAGGAGTTGCTGGACGCAACGACACCCGCGGAATTCGTGGCGGCAGTAACGACCACCTATAACAACATCCTGGCCACCGACCGGGATGCGCGGGCCGCCGCTGTCGCCCGCATCATTGCCCGCGAGAAGCCCGATATCGTCGGCTTGCAGGAAGCCACGATCCTGCGCACCGGAAGCCCCCCGCCAACGAACGTGGTCTCCGACCAGCTCCAGTCGTTGCTGAGCGAGCTTGACGAGCGTGGGGAGCAGTATCGGATCGTCGGCATCTTGCCCGGCATCGATGCGGCAGTGCCAAGCACGCTTGGCTTTTTCGTGCGCCACACCTACCGGCTCGCGATCATCGCTCGCGACGAGTCGCGCGGCCGCAGTCCCGAGCTCTCAAACCATCAGATAGAGCAATTCTTTGCGAACCTGGCCTTTCCTACGGCCGTCGGTGTTCCGTTCAACAACACCCGTGGCTGGGCTTCCGTCGATGTGGAGGTCAGGGACACGAGGTTCCGTTTCGTGACGACGCATCTGGAGGCGGCGTCGCCCGCCATTCAGCTGGCGCAGGCGGCGGAGCTCCTTGCCACCGCCGGCAATACGGCGCTGCCCACAATCATGGCCGCCGACTTCAACACCACCGCCAATGACACCGGCAATCCCACCTTTCCGACCTACCAATTGCTGATCGACGCCGGCTTCAAGGACGCGTGGAAGACGAAGTTCCCCACAATCAATGGCTTCACCTGCTGTCAGGCACCCGAACTGAACAACGTTGCCTCGGCCCTCAGCGACCGCATCGATCTCATCCTCTATCGCGGCGACGTTTCGGTCGAGAGCGTCAAGGTCGTCGGCGCGAGCCCCGGGGACAAGACATCGTCGGGCTTGTGGCCGTCGGACCATGCCGGCGTGGTGGCCAATCTCCGCATCGGCCGGCCT
>DASWJZ010000424.1:0-5067 GCA_036396875.1 Propylenella sp. | reverse complement strand
GAGCCTCGAAAAAAGCGACCGCTCGCGGCCGAAGCCTATGATCGACGACCTGCCGCTGTTTGCCGTCAAGCCCGCCGAGGAGGAATTTTCGGAGCACCCCGCTCTCGCCGCGCTCGACCGGCTGAACCCCGACGAGCTATCGCCGAAGGAGGCGTTGGAGAAGCTTTACGAGCTGAGGCGGCTTCGGAGGGAACAGGACAAATGAGCCTTGTTGGGAACGCGCACACCAGGCTTCCTGCAAATGCATTCGATCGTCACATACCCGGCGAATAGTCTCCACGGCCGTCCGTCAGCCGTCGCGCCAGCCGAGCCGCGCCGTCGGGGGTCCCTGCGATGAGCGACATCGCCACGAAGTCGCGCGTAAGGATCGAGCCGAAGGCGCAGCGGCCGCGATTGCACAAGGTCATCCTGGTGAACGACGACTACACGCCGCGCGAGTTCGTCGTCACGGTGCTGAAGGCCGAGTTCAGCCTCAGCCAGGATCAGGCGTACCGCGTGATGATCACCGCCCACCGGCGCGGGGCGTGCGTCGTCGCCGTCTACACCAGGGACATCGCCGAGACGAAGGCGACGCGCGCGACCGACAGGGGCCGGTCGGCGGGCTACCCGCTCCTTTTCACGACCGAACCGGAAGAGTAGTGCTGCCGGCCGCCATCTCCGATGGGCAGGCCCTCCGGGCGGTCAGCACATCACGCGGTAGCGAGCGGGGGCTTCCGCGGCGCGGCGCGTTCGGCGCCGGGACATGGCCTTCGCTTGCGCCCGGTGCGACAATGTGGCGTGGAAGTAGGTGCGATCACTGGATGACATGGCGATGGAGCGCCGACTCGCAGCAATTCTGGCCGCCGACGTGGTCGGCTACAGCCGGCTCATGGAGGTCGACGAGACCGGCACGCTTGCGCGCCTGAAGGCGCACGTGAGTGTACTGCTCGCGCCGAAGATAGCTGAGCACCGAGGACATATCGTCAAGACGACCGGCGATGGCCTGCTGGCGGAGTTTCAGAGCGTGGTGGAAGCTGTCCTCTGCGCCGTCGAGATCCAGCGCGGCATGGCGGAACGTACCATCGAGGAGCCGGAGGCCCACCGCATCCTCTTCCGTATCGGCATCAATATCGGCGACATCATCATCGAGGACGGCGACATATTCGGCGATGGGGTGAACGTTGCGGCGCGCCTTGAGGGGCTCGCCGAGCCCGGCGGCATCTGCGTCCACAGGGACGTTCGGAGTCAGGTACAGAACCGCGTGCCGTTCGCCTTCGAGGATATGGGCCTGGCCGAGGTCAAGAACATCGCCCGGCCGCTCCGCGTCTATCGGGTCGTATTCGACGGGACGAAACCGAGCGTCGCGGCGCCGCGGCCGCAGTGGAGGCGAAAAGTCGGAAAGGCGCTGCCCGCCACGCTCGCCCTGGCAGTCATTCTATCGCTGATCGCCGCCGGCGCGCTTGTCTGGAACGGCTGGCGCGTAACCGCGGAGGAAGGGGCGTCGCCGCGTGTTGCAGCGATTTCGGACAAGCCGTCCCTCGCGGTCCTGCCCTTCGCCAATCGCTCGAATGATCCGGAGCAGGAGTATTTCGCCGAGGGGCTGACCGACGATCTCATCACCCGGCTTGGAGGCGTATCCGGACTTTTCGTCATCTCGCGCAGCTCAGTGCTCGGATACAAGGGGAAAACCGTGAAGCCTGAAGACGCCGCCAGCGATCTCGGCGTCCACTACATTCTGGAAGGCAGCGTCCGGAAGTCCGGCGATCAGCTCCGCATCAACGCCGACCTCGTGGACACCGAGACCGGTCATCAGCTTTGGGCCCGGCAGTATAATGGGAAGCTCGCCGATATCTTCGCGCTGCAGGACGAAGTGATCGGGGAGATTGTCTCAGCGCTCACGCTGGAGCTGACCGATGCCGAGCAGGAGCACATTGCCCGCGTCCCGACATCCAATCTCGAAGCCTACGACTACTACCTGCGAGCCGAGACGGAGGGCTATTACAAGCTCGATTTCGACACGTTCGGCCGCGCCCTCGCCTTCTATCGGAAGGCAATCGAACTCGACCCGGAATTCGCCGACGCCCACGCAGGCTATGCACGGACGGCCGCCGAGGTCTGGCGGTTCGATTCCGATCAGATCATGCCCGCCGCCGTCGCCCGGAAGCGTGCTTACGAAGCAGCAGGCCGGGCGCTCGCGCTCGATTCCAGGAATGCGCGCGCATACACCGTACTGGCGATTCTGCAGCTCAGCGACGGCCGGCATGAGGAAGCGATCCAGTCGGCTCGCCGCGCTGTTGACCTCAATCCCGGCGACGCCGAGGGGTGGGCCAATCTCGGGATGGTGCTTTCCTACGCCGGACAGGACGCAGACAGCGTCGCAGCAATCGGCGACGCGCTGAGGCTGAGCCCGGCGGCCCCGCCCGGATTGCGCATGCTCGCCGGCATCGTCTTCTTCAACGCACGACAGTACGAGGACGCCGCCCGGGAACTAGAGCCGGTGACCATCCAGTGGCCGGACGCAGAGACGCCGCACGTCTATCTGGCCGCGACCTACGCCGCCCTCGGCAAAATCGATTCCGCGAAGCGCGAGGTCGCCGCCATCCCCTTCTTCTCGCAGAAGAATCTCGCCTTCCTCCGACTGACCTATGCGGCGTCCTACCGGCGCGAAGGGGATCTGAACGACCTGCTGGACGCCCTCGCCAAGGCGGACGTCCCTGCCTGGCCGTTCGGATTCCAGCCGCATCCGGCGGACCGCATAACCGGTTCGGCGCTCACCGCCCTCGTCGCCGAGCGCATTTGGACGGGCAGGATTCCGATCGGCGAGGGGAAAGATACACACTTCACGCTGCAGATCGATCGCGAGAACCGGGTCGCCTATGGAAGCGCGAACACGCTTCTGACCGGGCTGCTCCGCGTCGAGGGCGACGACGTCTGCCTGATGTTCGAAGGTTACCTCCGCGACGAGTGGCTCTGCGGCGGGATTTACAGGCATCCAGACACGGCAGCCGGCACCACGAGGACCGACTACGTGTACGTTCTTCCCGACGGGCTGCGTTACTTCTCGGTCAAGGCGTAGCGAGGACGTGTCGGTCGGTCACCGCACCTACTGCGTGAGCTCGGCCTCCACCTCGGGCCAATTCTCTTCCGCCCTGGGCCGTATTTCATCCATATCCTCGACAAAATGCGCCGCGGCGGTCAGGTAGAGCTTGCCGTCGACGATCTGCCACGCCTCCGGCTCGATGTTCACGGTCATTTCGTTATAGGCCATGCCTTCGGAGCACAGGCCGCCGAATTGCGGCGCATACGAGATCGGATTGGCCTCGAAGAGCCTGCGGTGCTCCTCGCTGGCGAAATGCCATGAGGCGCCAAGCCATTCGTAAGCGTGCTCCTCCGAGCCTTTGACCGCCCTCCCCTCGGTGAAATAGGCAACCGGGTCGTAGCCCTCGATCGCCGTTGTGCCGAAGTAGCCGGTGTTGACGCCGCCGGCCAGACACGGCGCGACCGGCGAAAAAGCCACAATGGCCGCCATGCGAACGATCCTGTGCATGCATGTTTCTCCCACTTCAAAGCGAGGCGTCAGGGCGCCCCGCCGGACTTACGCTTCCTGCATTCGGCGGACCAGCCCGGCCCCACTTTCTCCTCTGCCTGGCAGACGGCCCCGTTCTCGAGGAGAACCGCGATCACGTCCTCGCGCTGCTTGAAGCCAGCACGCGTCAGCGCCGTATAGCCATGCCGCTCGGCCGCCTCGATGTCGGCGCCATTTTCGATGAGGAGCTTAACGATATCCAAATGGTTCTCCTCGGCCGCCACGATGAGCGGCGTCACCTTGAACTTGTTTTCCGCGTCATTGACCAAAGCCCCCGCATCGGCAAGCAGCCGAACCGCGTCGGTGCTGCCGGAATAGGCGGCAGCATGGAGGGGGGTCAGCCCCCGATCATTGCGCGCCATGAGATCGGCGCCCCGGGCGATCAACGCCTCTACGATCTCGACCTCGCCGGCCAGCGCGGCTGAGAGAAGCGGCGTCTCCTGCGTTGCGTCGCGCTCCTCAAGGTCGGCGCCTGAATCGAGAAGCCGCGTCACCCGTGGGAGATCGCCGCTGCGTGCAAAGTCGTGAATCTCGCCTGCGACTGCGGGCGAAGCGCCCGCGGCGGCCGCCAATGTGAAAGCAAGGACCTTATTGCGCCAACTCATCGGTCTGCTCCGTCTGCGGCGGCGAAGCCCCGCAAGCCGCGATCCACGCTAACACCGGTCCGTCCGGAAGCGAACAGGATTGACGCCTCGACCTGCCGCTTGCGCCGCAAGGCCGGCGGAGAAAAAAGCAGCAGCAGCATCCGCCCTCCGCTATTGTGTCGTTTCAGGGTGTTCGATCGTCACCAGGATGATGCGGTTGGTGCTCGACTGGTGGATCAACAGGCCGCCATCCGCCGTCGGACGCATGTGCCTGACGATGCCGGCATGGATGCCGCCCGACGGAATCGGCCAGCTCTGAAAAGTCTCCGTCGCCGGATCGAAGCGGACGAGCGTGTCCGGCCGCATGCCCGATTCGTTGTACCAGACGATCCCATCCACGACTGCGAGCGCGTAGGGGTGGGAATCCGGCCCGCTTGGCGACGGCCACTCCCTGATCTCGCCGGTCTTCGGATCGAAGCGGCCGAGCCGTCCCTGCGACGAGTTGACGTACCAGATCGTGCCGTCGCCGGCGATGTCGAGCCGCCGGACCGTCGTTCCGGGATCGGGCAGGTCGATCTCCGTCAACGCCATCGTGACCGGATCCACCTTCACCAGGCAGTTGCTGCCGTTGCAGGCGACCCAGGGCATGCCATCGGCGTCGATTTTGATGCCGTACGGCCGCGCCCCCGGCGTCTTCATGGTCGCGAGCCTGATTTCGCCGCTCGCGGGGTCGAGCCGGCCGACCACGTTGCTCTGCTGCAGCGTGAACCACAGGATGCCGTCCTGGTCGAAGACCGCCGTATGGGGATCGCGCGCGGCAGGATCGGGCATCTCGAAGACGGCGATCTCGCCGGTCTCCGGATCGAGCCTGCCGACTGTCCCGTTCCGGTTCCCCGTGTACCAGACGCCGCCGCTCCG
>DASWJZ010000423.1:0-4346 GCA_036396875.1 Propylenella sp. | reverse complement strand
GGCCGGGGACTGTATTTGAAGGAATAGGCCTGCGCGTAGCCGACCGCGCGCACGAGATCGAGCGTCGCCGAAAAATCCGCCTCCGTCTCGCCCGGGAAGCCGACGATGAAATCGCCCGACAGCGCGAAGTCGGGGCGGGCGCGGCGCAGGCGCTCCAGCAGGCGGAGGTAAAAATTCCGGTCGTGCCGGCGGTTCATCAGCGCAAGAATCCGGTCGGAGCCCGACTGCACCGGCAGATGCAGATAGGGCATCAGCTTCGGCAGGTCGCGATGCGCCGCGATCAGATCGTCGCTCATGTCGCGCGGATGGCTGGTCGTGTAGCGAAGCCGCTCGATGCCGGAAATTTCGGAGAGCCGCGCGAGCAGCCTTGCGAGCGCCCAGATGCCGGCGTCCGGCCCCGCGCCGTGATAGGCGTTGACGTTCTGGCCGAGGAGCATCACGTCCTTGACGCCGCGCGCGGCAAGCGCTTCGGCCTCCTCAACCACCCGCGCCACCGGGCGGGAAAATTCCGCGCCGCGCGTGTAGGGGACGACGCAGAAGGTGCAGAACTTGTCGCAGCCCTCCTGCACGGTCAGGAAGGCGGCGGCCTGTCGCGGCAGACCCGCCTGCTGCTGCAGCAGGGGCTGCGGACGGTCGCCCGGCAGGCGCATGTTCCGGAATCCGGGCTCCGGCATGTGGTCGAACTTGGATTCGGCCGGAAACTCGGTCTCGACGGCGCGTTTTCCGGCCTTCAGAAGCGCCGGCAGGCGGTGGTAGCTCTGCGGCCCGACGACCACGTCAACCGCTTGCGCGCGCTTCAGAATTTCCGCTCCCTCGGCCTGCGCGACGCAGCCGGCGACGGCGATTTTCATCGCCCGCCCGTCGCCGCGCGCCCGCGCCTTCAGCGCGCGCAGCCGCCCGATCTCCGAATAGACCTTTTCCGCGGCTTTTTCCCTGATGTGGCAGGTATTTAGGAGGACTAGGTCGGCGTCTTCCGGCGTTTCGGCGCTCTTGTAGCCTTCCGCCGCCAGGATGTCCGCGATCCGCTCCGAGTCGTAGACGTTCATCTGGCAACCGTATGTTTTTATGTAGACTTTTCGCGCCTCGCTCAATTCCGGTGCGGCCTTCCCTTGCGGCGTCTCAGGATTGCTCATGTAATCGACGCGCGCATATCCGGCTAGAGGCGCGCCGATTCTTTCTGCGTCGCGACTTCGCCAGGCATTGCAAGGACTTCGGCCGGATCGCGCCCGGCATTGAGCGCCGCCACCAGTCGCCGCACCTGCTCGCCCGCTTGCCGCGTGACCGCCTTGCGGTCGTCGGCGGGCGAAAGCCGCTGCGCCCGCCCGAACACCACATGCGCATCTATTCCCCCTTCCGAGAGCACGCGCTTCAGATGCGGCAGCAGCGAGGCGCCGCCGTACCAGGCGACCAGCGGTCGGTGCTGGCGGCCGAGCGGCAGCCCGAGCATTTTCTGGTAGGCGATGGCGACCGGCTGCACCGTGGCGGCGCCGCCGTCCTCGATCGCCCATTGCGCGGCGCCGACCAGCGCCGAGCGGAAGGGCAGGACCTGGTTGCCGTCGCTTGACGTCCCCTCGGCGAAGAGAACCATGATGTCGCCTTTGGAGAGACGGCCGGCGACCTCTCCGGCATGCGCCCCCGTCGCATGGCGGCGCTGCCGGTCAACGAAAACGGAGCGCTGCGCCTTCGCCAGGAAGCCGACGATCGGCCAGCTCGCCACCTCCTGCTTGGCGACGAAGGATACCGGCGCCACGCTGGCGAGGATCGGGATGTCGAGCCAGGACGTGTGGTTGGCGAGAAGGAGGAGCGGCCGCTCGGCCGAGGGCGCGCCGGTGACGGTGACCCGGATCCCGATCAGGAAGCAGACGAATCGTTGCCAGAGCTGCGCCACCCGCATCGATGACCGACCGCCGATCCGAACGGCGGCGAGGTGGAAGGGGAGGAGCACGATGAGCGCCAGCGCCGCAAGCGCCGTCGTTCCGTAGAAGCGGATTGCGCCGATCATCAGGGCGCCGGCGTCAGCTCTTCTTGTCGAGCGGCACCGCGTAAAGCTCCAGCCGGTGGTCGACGAGCCGGAAGCCGTGCTCGCGCGCGATTCGTTCCTGGATCCGCTCGATCTCCTCGTTGCGGAACTCGATCACGGCGCCCGACCGCAGGTCGATCAGGTGATCGTGATGCTCGTCCGGCAGCGTTTCGTAGCGCGATCGGCCGTCGCGGAAATCGTGGCGCTCGATGATCCCGGCATCCTCGAAAAGCTTGACGGTGCGATAGACGGTCGAGATCGAGATGTTGGGATCGACGGCGGAGGCGCGGCGGTAGAGCTCCTCGACGTCGGGATGGTCGACGGAAGCCTCCAGCACCCGGGCGATCACCCGGCGCTGCTCGGTCATCCGCATGCCCTTCTCGACACAGGCGGCTTCAAGACTGGGCTGGGTGACGTCGCTCAAGTTCATCTCCCCGGTCGGGCCTAGCGAAGCTGCCGCAGCATGACAAGCGCGCCGCCGGCGGCGTCGCTGCGGCCCTGGCTATAATAACCCACCCGTTTGCCGCTTTCGCGAAATTCCATGCCGCGATAGAGCGCGATCGCGGCGTGGTTGGCATCTTCCACCTCCAGGTGGATGCCGCGGACTCCGTCGCGATAGAGCGTGCGCAGCGCCTCTTCCAGCAGCCGCTTGCCGATGCCGCGCCGGCGGCACTCCGGCACGACCGCGACGGACAAAATCTCCGCCTCGTCGATCACTCGGCGGTAGAGGATGAAGCCCGCAGCGATCCGCCGTCCGAGCGCATTCCGATAGTCGGCGATCAGCGCCTCGGTCCCCGGCTGGACGAGCAGCGATTCGAACTCCGCCCCGCTCCAGCCGCGCCGGAAGGCGGCGGTATGCATCTCCGACAGCAGATCGGAGTCGCCGACCTCCGCCGGCCGGACCGAAATGGTCGGGCGCCCCCATTCCCTCATAACCGGGCCACCGCCTTGTCTCCCTGCGGGCGGGCATCGGCGCCCCGCGCGTAAAGCGGCGTAGGGGCGACGCCCGGCTTGGCGGCGAGTGCGAGAAGCGCCACGTCGGAAATATCGGGAGCATCCGCCAGGCCGGCGATCTCCGGATGGGGCTCGCCGAATGCGGCGGCAAGGAGCGGCGCGCCGGCGCCGACGAGGATCAGCGGTCTTGGCGCATCGGCCAGCCGGGCGACGAGGTTCCCGACCGGCGTCGCGACCGCGTGGATGACGACTTTCCGCGAGGAAAGCTCCCGCGCCTCGACGTAAACTTCCTTCCGTTTCGCGTCGAGCACCGCGGCCAAAGTCCCCGCGTGGCGAGACCGCATCACAGGTAAGGCGAGGGCTGAGAGGCTGCCGACGCCGACGGCTTCAATGCCGAGTGCGAGCGCCAGCCCGCGGGCCGCAGCAACCCCGATGCGGACGCCGGTGAAGGAACCGGGGCCCGTGGTCGCGGCGACGCGGTCAAGGTCCTCGAAGCCGACGCGCGCCTCGCTCAGCGCCGCCTCGATCATCGGCATCAGCCGCTCGGCGTGGCCGCGCCCGATCCGCTCCTCGGCACGGGCCAGGATGGTGGGATCGCCGGCGCCGGAGCGCGCTATCGCGACTGCGCAGACCGGGCCTGCCGTGTCGAGCGCGAGACATAGCATCCAGACCGCTTAGCCAAGCGATCCGGCGCTGTCGAGGCTGGTATGGAAAGGCTAGACCGGGCGGACTTCCACGACATCGGGAACGAAATGCCGCAGCAGGTTCTCGATCCCCTGCTTCAGGGTCGCCGTCGAGGACGGGCAGCCTGAACACGCGCCGCGCATGTGGAGATACACGACGCCGTCGCGGAATCCCTGGAATGTGATGTCTCCTCCGTCATTGGCGACGGCAGGCCGCACACGGGTTTCGATGAGCTCCTTGATGACCGCGACCGTCTCGGAGTCGGCCTCGTCGAAATTCGCGTCGTCCGCCTCTTCCCGGGTGCCGTCCACCAGCGCGGGAGCGCCGGAGAGGTAGTGCTCCATGATGGCGCCGAGCACGGCCGGCTTCAGCTGCGGCCACTCCGCACGTTCCTTGGTCACGGTCACGAAGTCGTGCCCGAGAAACACGCCGGACACGCCGGCGACGGCAAAAATGCGGTCGGCGAGGGGCGAGTCTTTCGCATCCGCCGGTGTGCGGAAATCGCGCGTTCCCTCCGGCAGGACGATCCGGCCCGGAATGAACTTCAGCGTCGCCGGATTCGGCGTCTCTTCGGTCTGGATGAACATCGTCGCAGTCCCCTCGCGCGGGCGAATCGGCCGCACCGCCGTTTGGAACAATTCTAAGGTCGAAGATGGTCCCCAGCCCCCGCCCCGTCAAGCCTTGCCGG
>DASWJZ010000422.1:0-4196 GCA_036396875.1 Propylenella sp. | reverse complement strand
AAAACAGGATCTCGGGCTCGTGCGCGAGCGCCTTGGCGATCAGCACGCGGCGCTTCATGCCGCCCGACAGCGTGCGGATCCTGTCGTGGCGCCGGTCCCACAGCGAGAGCTCGCGCAGCACCTTCTCCAGGTGCGCCGCATCCGGTGCGCGTCCGAACAGGCCGCGGCTGAAGCACACCGTCGCCCACACCGTCTCGAACGTGTCGGTGGTCAGCTCCTGCGGCACCAGCCCGATCTTCGACCGCGTAGTGCGGTACTCCCTACCGATGTCGTGGCCGTCGACGAGCACGCGGCCGCCGCTCGGCGTGACGATGCCGCAGACGATCGAGATCAGCGTCGTCTTGCCGGCGCCGTTCGGGCCGAGCAGCGCAAAAATCTCGCGGTGCCGGATCTCCAGGCTGACATCCTTCAGCGCGTGGAAGCCCGAGGCGTAGATTTTGGAAAGGTTCTCGACGGCGATGGCTGGTTGCATGCGAAACGGGATGGGCGCGCTGTGGCGCTTTGCATGGAGGGGTCGGAAAAGGTTTGCGGCGCAGCGCCTTCCTACACCGGCCGGTCCAACGGGTCACCCCCGCGACGGGAACCGGTTCCTTCGCATCTCGGAGATCCAGGCTCCCCGGCCGCTTCTCCTCCACTTCTTCGCCGCAGCTCTCGAAATCCACCGGTCGGCCAGCGTAATGTCAACCATTGGAAATGCTTGATGTTTCGCGCTTCCAGGGTCGCTTTTCGAGTCGCTGCGATGACGACGATCCGATTCGTATCAAGGATGATCACGAATCGAAATCTGCCGGCCGGGCCGGCTGGCCCCGCTGCTCGGGAATGTCGTCTTCAAAACCAAGTCCCGCAAAAATCTCCGATATCCTTGACCCGAGTCCCACGCGCGTGCCGCCTTCGTCCTTGACGGCATTCCGGAGGATGTCGCGGACTTCTTCCTCGGTGCTTCGCCCGTGCCGGCGAGCGCGAAGCTGCAGCTTCGCTTTCACGTCGTCATCGAGGTTGCGCACTATGATCTGTGCCATGGCGTCCTTCCGATATGATTTCATGATATCAGATACTTGGAGCTCGCAACTTGGTACCTTCGCCCTCGAATTGGCTTTGTGAAAGATTGCGGCATTCAGCCTTTTGGGAATTCGATCCCCATCTCGCGGTAGCGCTCGGGATCATCCGCCCAGTTCTCGCGCACCTTGACGAACAGGAAGAGGTGGACCGGCCGCTCGACGACCTCGGCGATGTCCTTGCGCGCCGCCATTGAGATCGCCTTGATCGTCTCGCCGCCTTTGCCGAGCACGATCTTCCGCTGGCTCTCGCGCTCCACATAGATCGTCTGGTCGATGCGGACGCCGTTTTTCTGCTCCGTCCATTTCTCCGTCTCCACCGTCGTCCGATAGGGCAGCTCGTCGTGCAGGCGGAGCATCAGCTTCTCCCGCGTGATCTCGGCGGCGAGCGACCGCAGCGGCACGTCGGTCATCTGGTCTTCCGGATAGAGGAAAGGTCCCTCCGGCATCTTCCCGGCGAAATAGTCGAGGAGATCGGGCACGCCGTCGCCGGTCAAAGCCGACACCATGAAGGTCCTGGAGAATTTTCCGAGCTCGTTCGCCTCGGCGGCGAGCGCCAGCAGGGTCTCGCGCTTAGTCGCGTCCACCTTGTTCAGGATCAGCGCGCGTTCGCGCTCTTTGGGGAAGTTCGCCAACTTTGCGATGATGGCGCGGTCCTCGTCAGACAGTCCCTTCCTGGCATCGACGAGGAGCGCCACCACGTCCGCATCGGCCGCACCGCCCCACGCGGTCGAGACCATCGCCCGCTCCAGCCGCCGCTTCGGGGCGAAAATGCCGGGGGTGTCGACGAACACGATCTGCGCGTTCCGGTGGATCACGATGCCGCGGATCAGCGCCCGCGTCGTCTGCACCTTGTGGGTGACGATCGACACCTTTTGGCCGACCAGGGCATTCAGAAGCGTGGATTTTCCGACGTTCGGCGCCCCGATCAGCGCCACGAAGCCGGCTCGGGTCGGTGGCGCGGTGGAACCCTGCGCTCCGGCTGGCCCGGCCATCGGTCAGCGGACGCGAGTAACCTTCTCCCCTTGTGGGAGAAGGTGCCCTCCGGCTTTGCCGGAGGGTGGATGAGGGGTGACCCAAGCGCTGGTTCGAGTACCCCTCACCCGCCCCTTCGCAAGCGAAACGGCACCCTCTCCCACAAGGGGAGAGGGTCTTTCCTGCGCAGTGAGTCTTGTCTTCACCCCGCCCCCCAGACGCCCTCGCGGCGAAGAACGCCGGCGGCCGCCTCGTGCTCGGCCTCGCGCTTCGAGCGGCCCCGGCCGCGGCCCGGCGCGACCGCGCCGACGCTGACCTCGATCTCGAAAAGCGGGGCGTGGTCCGGGCCGGAGCGCAAGACCTCCCGGTAGACCGGCGTCTCCAGGCCGCGCCGGTGCGCCCATTCCTGCAGTTCCGTCTTGGCGTCGCCCAGCGGCCCGCTCATCGATTCGATGCGCGGCCCCCAATAGCGTCCGATGACGGCGCGCGCGGCGGGCAGCCCGCCGTCGCGGTAAAGCGCGCCGAGGACGGATTCGCAGATGTCGCCGCGCACGCTGGCGGTGGCGCGGCCACCGGCGATCCGAACGAAGGTCTCGAGCCGCATTTCGTCGGCCACCTCGGCGCAGGTGTCGCGACTGACGAGCCGGGCGAGCCGGCGGGACAATTCGCCCTCCGGCGCTTCGGGAAAACGCAGGTCGAGCATGTCGGCGACCACCAGGCCGAGGACACGGTCGCCCAGAAACTCCAGACGCTGGTACGTGCGATGGTCCCGGCCCGAGCCGGCGACGGCGCTCGCATGCGTCAGCGCCAGCGCGAGCAGGCCAGGGTCGGTGAAACGGTGGCCCAGCGCCTCCTCAAGCCGCGCCAGATCGCCACGGGTCATAGCGTGTCGAAGACGCGATCGAACCTTACCGTCCACGGCCATTGCCAAAACGCCCAGGCCGGCGCGTCGTCGACGGAGAAGAAGATGATCTCCGCCCGGCCGACGAGATTCTCCGCCGGCACGAAGCCGACCGGTCCGTCGAGGAAGCGGCTGTCCTGCGAATTGTCGCGGTTGTCGCCCATGAGGAAATAGTGCTCGGGCGGCACCTCGAAGACGCGGGTGTTGTCGCCGGCGCCGTTCTCGGTCATGTCGAGCGTGATGTAGCTGACGCCGTTCGGCAGGGTTTCGCGGTACTGCTGGATGCCCGTCTGCGCGCCGAACCGCCCCTCACCGGCCCATTCGCCGGCCGGCTCGCGCGGAACCGCCTCGTCGTTGATGTAGAGGGCGCCATTGCGCATCTGGATGCGATCGCCGGGAAGGCCGACCACCCGCTTGATGTAGTCGGTGTTCGGCTCCCGCGGCGGGCGGAAGACGGCGATGTCGCCGCGCTCCGGCTCGCCCTCCCAGATACGCCCGTCGATGAACGAGAAATCGAAGAAGGGGAACGAGTAGCGGCTGTAGCCGTAGCTGAACTTGGAGACGAAGAGATAATCGCCGATCAGCAGCGTCGGCTCCATCGAGCCGGACGGGATGTTGAACGGGTGGAAGAGAAATGTGCGAAAGACGAGCGCGATCAGCAGCGCCTCGAGGACGACCTTGATCGTATCCCAGAAGCCGCCCTCTTTCGCCTTACCGCCGGCGCTTCGCTCCGCCACGCTCATGGCTCCGTCCTGTGTCGCTAGAGGATTAGGGTTTAGCGGGCCCCCCGCGCCGCCGCAATCGGGCCGCGAGGCAGAAGCCTACATTTGGGGCGCCATTGCGGCGTCCGCCACCGCCTCGATGATGACGAATGCCTGCGCCATCGGCCATTCGTCGGTGATCGACACATGGACGACGGTCGTCATGCCGGCCGGGGCAAGGGCGTTCAGGCGGGCCGCGGCGCCTCCGGTCAGAGCCATCGTCGGCTTGCCGGAGCGCAGATTGACCACCCCCATGTCCCGCCAGAACACGCCGTGATTCATGCCGGTGCCAAGCGCCTTGGCGCACGCCTCCTTCGCCGCGAAGCGCTTGGCGTAGGACGCCGCCCGCGCCCGCCTGCCGTCCGATTTCCGCCGCTCCGTCTCCGTGAACACGCGACGGATGAACCGCTCTCCGAAGCGCTCGAGGGTCTTTTCGACCCGCCGGATGTCGATGATGTCGAACCCGATCCCGAGGATCATCAGGCGAGAGCACCGGCGGTCTGG
>DASWJZ010000421.1:0-11057 GCA_036396875.1 Propylenella sp. | reverse complement strand
AGCCGACCCAGAACGATGCGCTCGCCGAAGCCGATCTGGTGCTGGTCATCGACAGCGACGTGCCCTGGATTCCGGTCGTCAACCGGCCGGGGAAGGGCGCCCGCATCCTGCACATCGATGCCGACCCGCTGAAGAGCCGGAAGCCGCTCTGGCATATCGGCGCGGAGCGCAGCTTCGGCGTGGACGCTGCGACGGCGCTGGCGCAGATCAACGCGCATCTCGACGGCGTCGCGCCGGATGGCGCCGCGCCGGAGGAGCGGCGACGGCACTACGGAGCACGACACGACAGGCTGGCCGCGGCGCGCCGCGAGCGCGAGTCCGCGGACGGCGCCGTCACGCCGGAATATCTCGCCGCGCGGCTGCGGGAGAGCCTCGCCGACGATGCAATCGTGCTCAACGAGGGGATCACCAATTACGGCAGCGTCGGCGCGCATCTGGAGCGGACGCGGCCGGGGACGCTCTACACCAGCGGCGGCGGCTCGCTCGGCTGGAGCGGCGGGGCGGCGATCGGCATGAAGCTCGCGGCGCCCGAGCGGACGGTCGTCTCGATCTGCGGCGACGGCTGCTTTCTGTTCTCGCAGCCTTCTACCGTCTTCTGGATGGCGCGGCGGTACCGGACGCCCTTCATGCAGATCGTGCTCAACAACCGCGGCTGGCGCGCGCCGCGCTTCTCGCTGCTGCAGGTGCACCCGGACGGATATGCGAGCCGCTCGAACGACATCGGCATGAGCTTCGACCCGCCGCCCGACTATGCCGGCATCGCGGCCGCCGCCGGGGGAGCGCTCGGCCTCATCGTGAAGACACCTGAGGTTCTCGATGCTGCGATCGAAGCGGGGCTCTCGGCCGTCCGCGACGAACAGCGCTGCGCGGTGCTCGATGTCTGGCTGCCGGCCGCGTGACCCGCAGCGCCGATTCCATCCTATAGTGCGCGGATGAACGACAGCCCGCGTCCCGAGATCGATCCGCACCTCTTCCGGCGCGTCATGGGGGCTTTCCCGACCGGCGTGACGGTGATAGCCGCGCAGGACGGCGAGCAGATCCGCGGCATGACCGCCAACGCCTTCATGTCCGGCTCGCTCGAGCCGCCGCTCTGCATCGTCTCCATCGCCAGGCGGGCCCAGATGCACGATGTGATGGACAGCGCCCGCCACTTCGGCGTCAGCATCCTGTCGGAGAGCCAGGAGGCCATGAGCGACCATTTCGCCGGCCGGCCAAACCCCGACCTCCGGATCGAGTTCGATCTGAGCCGCGCCGCTCCGATCCTGCGGGAGGCCTGCGGGCACATCGTGGCGGAGACGGTCGCCCGGCACGATTGCGGCGACCACACCCTCTTCATCGGCCACATCCTCGAACTCGACGCCAACGACCGCCCGCCGCTCCTCTATCATTCCGGCCGCTACGGCGCCCTCGACCGCTGGCGGGCGGAGCGCGACGTCGCCGTCCCCGAGTTCTGGTGATCCGGTGGAGCAGGGCAGACGGCGCACCGCATAGTCCGGTGCCGCGAATTGGACTACGTCTTCTCCCGGCCGGCGCGTTCCGCCGGCTGACAACGTCGCGATTTATCAACTGGTGCAGCCTGTGGATTGGGGCGATCTGGTAGGCGAACTCGACCTCTGGGCGGAGGCAGGCCGAGTCGCCGAATTGTGGTGGCGGGACGACGACGCGGTCGCGCCGAGCCCGGCGCTCGGCCGACTGCTCGATCTCGCCGCGGCGTCGGGCATCGACGTCGGCCTGGCGGTGGTGCCCGCGGGCGCGGCCGGGAGCCTCGCGGCCGAGCTTGCCGGGCGGCCGCACATCGTCGTGCTGCAGCACGGCTACCGGCATCGCAATTGGGGGCCGCCCGGCGGGCCGGCCGTCGAATGCGGCGGCGCTCGCCCCGTCGGCCAGGTCCTCACCGAGCTGCGAGCGGGATACCTGCGACTCGAGCGCCTTTTCGCATCGAGGTTCGCGCCTGTCCTCGCCGCCCCCTGGAACCGCATCGATCCGCCCGTGCTCGTCCGCCTCGCCGAAGCAGGGTATCGCGGTGCGTCCGCCTTTGGACCGCGCGCCCTGATGGCAGGCGCGCCCGGTTTTGTAGCGAACGTTCACATCGACCCGTTGAACTGGCGGGAGGGCGGCCGCTTCGCCGGGCTCGGCAAGGCGATCGGCAGCCTGATCGGCGAATTGAGGGCGCGGCGGACGGGCGCGACCGAGCCGGGTGAGCCGATCGGCCTTCTCACGCATCACCAGTGCCACGACGCCGGCAGCTGGGATTTCCTGGAGCGGCTCCAGCGTCTGACCTCGGCTCATCCGGCCGTTCGCTGGCTCGCTGTGAGGGAGGTGTTCAACCTCGGGCGGAGGCCGCGCGCCGCCGCGACGGGCTCGCGGCCATGAGCGTCGCCGTTCGACCGGCGGCGAGAGAAGACATCGACGGCGTCTGCGAGCTGCTGCACAGCCATATGAGCGCCAAGGTGAGCACGGAATGCTGGCGCCGCCTGCTCGATTATCCCTGGCGGCCGATCGACGCCGGTCGCGGCTGTGTCGCGGTGGACGGCGACCGTGTCGTCGGATTCCTTGGACTGGTCTACGCCGACCGGCCGATCGGCGGACGCATCGAGCGGTTCTGCAACATCTGCGCCTGGTATCTGCTGCGTGAGTATCGGGGTCGCGGCGTCGGCGGCGAGATGCAGCGCGCGAGCATCGCCGACGAGCGCCTGAACTACACTTTGGTGACGGCGACCGCAGCAACCGACCGCGCCTTCCGCGGCTGCGGATTCCAGGTGCTCGACGACGAGCGCTACATCCTGCGCCGGCGTGAACAATCCGCTGCGCGGCTGGAATGCCTGGAGGGCCCCGATGCGATCGAGCCGCACCTTGGGCCGAACGAGCGGACGATCCTTCAGGATCATTGCGACTGCAAGCTGCGCCACATGCTTTTCCGCGCCGACGGGCGCTCGTGCTTCATGATCGTCCAGCCGCGCAAGCAGGGCGACGATGTGAACTATCACCAGGTGATGTACCTGACCGACCCGGGCTTTCTCGCCGCGCATGGCCAGGCAATCGCCGATACGGCGCTGGAGCCCGGCAAGGCGGTCCTCGCGATCGACCGCAGGTTCGTTCCCGAGCCGATGCCCTGGGATAGGGAGCCGCTTCGCCAGCCGCGCCTCTTCAGGGCGCCGCGCCTCGACCCGGCCACCGTCGACCACCTCTACAACGAGATCGTCCTTCTCGACTTGAAGCTTCCGTAGCCGCGGGGAGCGGGCTTCGGCGAAAGCTCACGCCGCCCGCTTCTGCGCCTGGTCGGCGGTGAGGGCGGACTCGCGCGTGCCGGACACGATGATCTCGAGCACCTCGTGCTCGGTCGTGTCCTTGACGTAGCGGTCGCCGACATTCTCGCCGCGTTTCAGGACCATCACCCGGTCGCCGACCGCGAAAATATCGACGAGCCGATGCGAGATGATGATCTGCGCGACGTTGTGCTTCTTCAGCTCCAGCATGGTTTCGAGAAGCCGCTCCGTCGCCATGACGGAAAGGTTGGCGGTCGGCTCGTCGAGGATGACGACGCGCGGGTCGAAGGAGATGGCGCGCGCGATGGCTACCGACTGTTGCCGTCCGCCCGAAAGGCTCTCCACCCGCTGATAGACGGAATTCACGTCGACCTTGAGGCGCTTCAAGACGCCGTCCGCCTCGTCGTACATGCGGCGGCGGTCGACGAAGATTCCCTTCCGCGGCCAGCGGCCGAGGAAAATGTTCTGGCCGACATCCATGTTTCCGCAGAGCGCGAAGTCCTGGTAGATCATCTCGATGCCGACTTCGCGGCTCTCGTGCGGGCTCTTGAAATGCACCGGCTTGCCGGCGACGAGGATTTCCCCGCCGTCGCGCTGATAGGCGCCGGTCAGAATCTTCATCAGCGTCGACTTGCCGGCCGAGTTGTCGCCCACGAGGCCGAGAATCTCGCCGGGATAGAGAACGAGATCGACGTCGATCAGCGCGTGTACGGCGCCGAACGACTTTTCGATGTGGCGCATCTCGATGATCGCTTGAGCCCTGGAAACGGTGTCAGGCATTTGCGGCGCTCCGCGGAAGTGGCTTTGGCGGGAACAGGATCCCGCGGATGGTGCCGAGGAGGTTGGCCTGGCGGATCCAGATGTCGCCAAGCACGGCGAGGATCAGGATCGATCCGATGAATACGTTGACCCAGTGCTGCGGCAGGACGAAGGACGTTCCGTCGGCACTGATGACCTGGAGGGAGAGGAGCGCCCGCAGGAGCGTGATCACCGCGGCGCCCGCGAGCGATCCGATGATCGTGCCGAATCCGCCGAAGATCGAGCCCCCGCCGATGATGACCGAGGCGATGGCGTCGAGCTCGCGAAACTGGCCGGCAGTTGGCACGAAGCTGCGGTAGAAGGCGATATAGATCACCCCCGCGCAGGCGGCGCAGAAGGCGGAGAAGATCAGGCTGACCATCCGCACCCGGTTGGTGTTGACGCCCGCGTAGCCGGCCGCCCGGATGTTGCCGCCGGTGGCGTAGACTTGCTGGCCCCAGATGGTGAAGCCGAGGACGATTCCGGCGAGGATCGCCATCACCGCCATGAACATGCTTTGCACGCTCACGGCCGAGGCGAACTTGAACAGCACCGTGTCGGATGCGGGTGCGACGTCGAGGTAGCGCAAGGCCTCGATCAGCTTACGGCCGATCAGATTGAAGTGCTCAGGGAAGCCGAAGAGTTCACGTCCCGAAACGATCCACGCCGCGACGCCGCGCGCCGTGTAAAACATGCCGAGCGTGGCGACGAAGGCGGGCAGTCCAAAGCGGACCGTCACCATCGCGTTGACCAGGCCGGCGGAGCAGCCGCCGAGAAGTCCGAAGAAGATCGCCACGATCGGGTCGAAGCCCATCGTCTTCATGGAGAAGGCGGTGATGGCACCGCTCATCGCGAGCACCGAGCCGACCGAGAGGTCGATGTCGCCATTGCCGATGACGAAGGTCAGGCCGATGGCGAGCAGAGCAATCTCGGTGAAGGCCAGGATTAGATTGAACGAGTTGTTGATACTCCCCCAAAAGTCCGGCCTGAGGTAGAGGCCGATGGCCCACAGGATAGCGGCGATCAGCACGGCGGCGGTGTCGCGCCGGGTGAACAGCTTGCGCAAGCCGGTCGCCTGCAGCGCCTTGTCGGTCGCCACCGCGCCTTTGGTCTGCACGCCTTCGATGGCGACACCGCCGGTGTCCGGCGCCGGCGGTGTCGGAAGTCCGCGGAGATGGGCCCACAAGCGGCCGAGGGCGTTGCGGCGGATCAGCCACGGCTCGATCAGCACCGCCGAAATGAGGATCAGTCCGAGGAAGGCGGGCACCGCGCCTGGCGGAAGCTGCGCGACCGCCTGTACCGTCATCTCGATGTCGCCCACCATGACGATGCGCGTCGTCGGAAATCCCTCGCGCAGCACCTTGTCGATTAGCACGACCAGGACGACGCCGAGCATGCTGCCGAGAACTCGGCCACGACCGCCCAGGATCGAGGCGCCGCCGACGATCACCGAGGCGATGACGATCAACTCGAGGCCCTGACCGGACTGGGCGATCAGCGCGCGGTCCTGGGCGACCTGCATAATGCCGGCGACCGTCGCGCAGAAGGCGGACAAGAGGTATGCCCGCATACGCACCCAGTGGGTGGCGATGCCAGAATAGGTGGCGGCGAGCTCGTTGCCGCCGGTCGCGAAGGTCTTGTAGCCGATCCTGGTCTTGGCAAGCAGGAACATGCCGATGACGGCGAAGATGGCGAAGATGAAGACCTGGTTGTTGAAGCCCCAGGCGTTGTTCTCGCCGAGAAAGAAGAATTCGGGGTGTTCCTTCGCCTTCGCGATGAACGAAATGGTCTTGCCGCCGGAGAGACCGGTAACGAAGCCGCGCCCGATGAAGAGGACCGTCAACGTTGCGATGAAGGCCGGAACCCGGAGCACCGTGACCAGCATGCCGTTGACGAATCCTACCGTCAGTCCGACGAGCAGGGTCCAGAAAATGGCCACCGGAATTCCGCTGTCGAAATAGGACGGCGCAAAGGACACCGAGAAAGCCGCCGCCGTCAGGCCGTAGAGCGAGCCGACCGACAGGTCGAGATCCTTGTTGACGATGACGAAGGTCATGCCCACCGCCATCACCCCGTAGCGCGCCCCATCGCGCAGCACCGAGGACAGGGCGGCGGCCGAGCCGAAGAATTTCGGGTTGATGTACGCGCCGATCAGGTAGAGCAGGATCATGAACACGATCAGGCCGACTTCCCATCCGCCGATCAGGTCGAGGGGAAGGCGACGGCGGGTCGGCGGAGCGGGCGCTGTTTCGGCGGCGGCCATGCGACCACACGGTTCCGGCAGGAAGCTGAAATCAAGCGGGCGGAAGAGGCGGCAAATCCTCTCCCGCCGCCGTGCTTGGCGAAGCGGTCAGTTCTCGAAGCGCTTGCCGACCGTCTCGACGTTCTCCTTGGTCACCACCTGCGCCCGGGTGTCCAAATTGGCGGCGGCGATGCCGCGGTCGATCTGCAGGTAGAGCTGCATGACCGGCCAGAACCCCTGCAGGAACGGCTGCTGGCCAAGCGAGCCGGTGAGGGCGCCGGACCGCAGCCCCTCGAGGATCGGCGGACCAAGGTCGTAACCGAACGCGCAGATCTGGCCTTCCTTCTTGGTCTGGGTGATGGCGGTGACGATCGCGGGGGTCACGGCGCCGTTCGGCCCGAAGATGCCGATGACGTCGCCGCGCGATTCAAGCAGCGTCACGATCGAGCCGGGAATATCCTGGTCGTTGACCGCGATGCCGATTTTTTCCGGTCCGGCATCGATCGTAAAGTTGGCGAGCTTGCCGGCGTCGTTCAGCGCGTTGACCACAGCATCGAAGGCCGCGACGACGCGGTTGTTCACCTCGACGTTACCGGCCGTCGTCTGCGACGGGAACAGGATCGAGCCCGCCTCGAGGCCCCTGTCGAGCACGCATTGGGCGAGAGCCGCGCCACCGATGGCGGCCGCCGCGGCGCTCTGGCCGGTGTGGCTGATGCCGTCGCGCATATAGATCGTCGGGTCGAACGAGTTCGTCGTCGCGACCGGGACGCCCTGATCGAGCATGTGCTTGACGATATCGTTGTAGGCGCCGACCTGCGGAGTAGTGAGGATCAGGCCGTCGATCGTCGGATCCTGGATGATCTGGTTCAGGATTTCGATTTCGCGGGTGACGTCGTCAACCGGCGATTCGGAACCGAGCAGCAGAATATTCGCGCCGACCAGGTCGCCGGCGACCTTGGCGCCAACATAGACGGGATCGAAGAAGCCGTTGCCGGCGGTGTGCGTGATGATGGCGAAAGTCAGTTTGCCGTCGTCCGAATGGAACTTTACGGTGTCGGGCGAAGCCTGCGCCGCCTCTTCGAACGTGTACCCGCCGACCGCCTTGGCGACGCTGCCCGACTGGGCAAACGCGCTCGACACGCCCAGCGATACCGCCGCGGACAAAGCCGCAAGCGCTACGTAATGTTTCATTTTGTTCCTCCCATGCCATCGAGGGTCGAACGCAGATACGGACAGTCCGTGTCGCCTCGGTTCCCTAAGTCATACTTTTGCTGGAGAACCGCCTCGCGTAAATAGGGAATCTGGATGCATCGAGGGCACCGAGACGGGACCGCATGCCGTCTCAGCGGATGAACTGCTCCACGAACGCAGCGCCGAGGCCCGCCTGCTCGAAGTGGCGCCCGCACATGTCGATCTTGGTGAAAACGTCCTCGTAGCCCTGCACGCGCCCGTCGGGGTCGACGTAGATCATGCAGCCGTTCACCTGGAAGAGCGTGATCATCTCCTCGACGTGCTCGTCGACGATCAGGGTGTGCGTCTCGCCCGGCGCTTCGTAGACGTAGGCGCCTTCGGTCGCCACCCAGTCATGCTCGAGATAACGCCACTCTCCCCGTATGACGAAACCGTGGACGGGCTGCGGATGCCGGTGGCGCGAAAGGACGCCCGATTTCCGCACGCGAAGAAGGTTGACCCAATAGCCGCGCGAGGCGGAGAGGCAGAGCGGGCGAAACCAGACATTTTCGGCCTGCGGCACCCACAGCCGCTCGTCCTTCGGAAGCACGTCCGGAATGACGAGCTCCGGCGGCGAGTGTTCGGGCTGCGGGTGGCGGTAGGGGACGCGGCTCTCGTCGGCCGTCTCCCTCAATCCGGCCCGGCTCGGCATCTTTTCGTTCAGCGCCATCGGTCCCGCCTTCACATTGTCAGGTAGCCGCCGTCCACCGGCAGCACGGCGCCGGTGACGAAGCGCGCCTCCTCGGAGAGAAGGAAGGCCGCGACGCCGGCCACGTCCTCCGGCTCGCCCCAGCGTGCCATGGGGGTGCGCTGAAGGATAGCGGCGGATCGCGCGGGATCGTCCCTGGCCGGACGGGTCAGCTCGGAGCTGATCCAGCCGGGCGCGATGGCATTGACCCGAATGCCGTCGGCGGCCCAGGCGGCGGCGAGCGACCTGGTGAGCTGCGCGACGCCGCCCTTCGAGGCGGCATAGGCCGGCGCGTGCGGCGCCCCGAAGAAGGAGAACATCGACGCGGTGTTGACGATCGCACCCTTCGCCGCCGCGAGTTTCTCCCGCGCGGCGAGGCACGTCCGCATCGTTCCGACAAGGTTCACGTCGAGCACCCGCACGAAATTGCCGATGTCGAACTCGCCGCTGTGGCGGATCAGGATGCCGGCGCAGTTGACCAGCGCGTCGATCCGCTCGCACCCTTGCATCAGCGCCGCCACGGAGCCGGCGTCGGTCACGTCCAGCCGAACGGCCTCGATCGCCGGGTCGGGACGGAAGGCGGCGATTTCGTCTTCGCCTATGCCGCCGGCCACGACGCGCCAGCCCGATCGCGCCAGCACCCTCGCAATTCCCTCGCCGATGCCGCGCGTGCCGCCCGCGACGACCGCAACCCGCCCGCTCGCCGCCATCCTCGCCTTAACCCTCCCGCGCGCTCCCGTTCGTCCGGATTGCGGACCGACACTATGTCCGCCCGACGCTCAAGGCAAAGAATCGCCGGCCGGTTGCAGGCGCCGTGTTTACGCGGCTTTAGCGTGCCGGCGGGCAGACTGGCCATGGAGGTAGTGCAAGCGGTGCGGAAACAGCTTTCGATCGTTCACGTCATCCGCAGCCCGGTCGGCGGCGTGCTGCGCCATGTGGCCGATCTCGCGTCGACGCAGCGCGAGGCCGGCCATTCGGTCGGATTGATCTGCGACCGAACGGCGGGGAGCCCGCTTGACGAAGAGCGCATCGCTGCGCTGGAAGCCGGACTGGATCTCGGGGTCGTGCGCTTGCCGATGCGGCGCGCGCCGGGCGCCGGAGACATGAGCGCGGCGCTGGCAGTTGCGCGCGCGGTCGCGCGCCTGATGCCGGACATCGTTCACGCGCATGGCGCCAAGGGCGGCGTCTACGGCCGGGTCGCCGCCGCCCTGCAGCGCCGCCGCGGGCATATTGTCGCCGCCTTCTACGCCCCGCATGGCGGCAGCCTCCACTACGGCGTCCGCTCGGTGTCCGGCCAATTCTTTTTCGCCGTCGAGCGCGCGCTGGAGCGGGTCACCGACGGGCTGATCCACGTTTCGGCCTACGAGGCGGCGACCTATCGCCGCAAGGCCGGGATGCCCCGCTGCCCGGCGCACGTCGTGCCGAACGGCCTCCGCCCCGAGGAATTCGAGCCGGTCGCCTGCGGCCCCGGCGCGGCGGATTTCCTCGTGATCGGCGAACTCCGCGACCTGAAGGGCGTCGACGTCTTCATCGAGGCGCTGGGGCGACTGCACCGGGAGGGGCGGCGGCGACACGCGCTCATCGTCGGCCGCGGAACGCCGCAGGACGAGGTCCGATACCGCGGCATGGTGGCCGCCGCGGGCCTTGTCAGTCATGTCCGGTTCCATCCGCCGCTCGCCGCGCGGCGTGCGTTTGCGCTCGCCCGCGCCGTCGTCGTGCCGTCGCGGGCGGAATCGCTGCCCTATCTCGTGCTCGAAGCCGCCGCCGGCGGCGTGCCGCTTATCGCGACGAATGTCGGCGGCATCCCCGAAATCTTCGAGGGCGGCGCCGGACGGCTGGTCGCGGCCGGAGACCCGGAAGCGTTGGCCGCGGCGATGCGGGACGCCGACGATTCGCCGGCAAGGCTCGCCGGCGAAGCGATGTTGCGCCGCGAACACGTGCGGCAAAAATTTTCCCTCGACGCCATGGCCGCGCGCATTGAAGGCATCTATCGCCCGGCGCTCGAAGAACGCTATAGGGTGCGGCGCGCGAGCCCAGTTCCTGCGACCGGCTTCTCGCGCTGACGGCGGCAACCGGGGCCTCCCGGGTGCCGGTGTGTCCTATTGCGTGTTCAAGCCGGATCGCCTAGCGGCCTCTCACCATGTCAGATCGCCTGTCCCATCTTCAGCGGCTCGAAGCCGAAAGCATCCACGTTATCCGGGAGGTCGCCGCCGAGTGCCGCAACCCGGTGATGCTCTATTCCATCGGCAAGGATTCCTCGGTGATGCTGCATCTGGCGCGCAAGGCCTTCTTCCCGGCCCCGCCGCCGTTTCCGCTGATGCACATCGACACCACGTGGAAGTTCCGCGAGATGATCGCCTTCCGCGACCGGATGGCGGCGGAAGCCGGCATGCGCCTCATCAAGCACACCAACGAGGATGGCGTGAGGGCCGGCCTCAATCCGTTCGACCACGGCGCGAACTACACCCGCGTGATGAAGACGGAGGCGCTGAAACAGGCGCTCGACCGGCACGGTTTCGATGCGGCGTTCGGCGGCGCCCGGCGCGACGAGGAGAAGAGCCGGGCGAAGGAGCGGATCTTCTCGTTCCGTTCGGCCAGCCACGTCTGGGATCCGAAGAATCAGCGCCCCGAGCTCTGGCGGCTCTACAACACCCGCGTCCACGACGGCGAATCGATGCGCGTCTTCCCGCTGTCGAACTGGACCGAGCTCGACATCTGGGCCTACATCCTGCGCGAAAAAATTCCTATCGTGCCCCTCTATTTTGCGGCGAAGCGGCCGATCGTCGTCCGCAGCGGGCAGCTGATCATGGTCGATGACGACCGCCTGCCGCTG
>DASWJZ010000420.1:0-9850 GCA_036396875.1 Propylenella sp. | reverse complement strand
GCCCAGCGCAAGAGCTGTCTCCCGGGTACCTGAAGAGCCGCACCATCGCTGGCGAGCGGGCCACCGACGGAGGGTCCACATGAGCGAAACCAGGCTTGCGCCACGGGCATTCCGCAACCGGGCCGAGGCGGGCCGCCTGCTGGCGCAAGAGCTCGCAGCCTACGCCGGGCGTCCCGATCTCATCGTGCTCGCTTTGCCGCGCGGCGGCGTGCCGGTCGCCTATGAGGTCGCCCGTGCGCTCGGGGCGCCGATGGATGTGTTCCTGGTGCGCAAGCTCGGCGTCCCCGGGCACCAGGAACTCGCGTTCGGCGCCATCGCGACCGGGGGGGTGCGCGTTCTGAACGAAGGCGTCGTGGAATCGCTCGGGCTGCCGGCTTACGTGATCGAAACGGCGACGGCGAAGGAGCGGCAGGAGCTGGCGCGGCGCGAGCGCCTCTATCGCGGCGGCCGTCCGTCTCCCGACGTCCGCGGCAAGACGGTCATCCTGATCGACGACGGTCTCGCGACCGGCGCCACGATGCAGGCCGCGATCGCGGCCCTTAGACAATTGCAGCCGGCGAAGATCGTCGTGGCAGTGCCGACGGCCTCTCCGGACACGTGCGAAAGATTGCGGCGCGAGGTGGATGAGGTGATCTGCGCAATCACGCCGGAGCCGTTCCACGCCGTCGGTCTCTGGTACGAGGATTTTTCCCAGACGACGGATGACGAGGTGCGCGATCTGCTCGCGCGCCGCGGAACCTCCCAGGATCTGCAGGATCGGCAGGGCCCGTCCGACACGCTGGCGGTCGAGGCGGTGCGCCGCGCCGCCCGGAGGCTGACCGGAGGCCCGCGGGACTACGACCCGCTGATGGAGCGGATCGGCGACGCGCAATTCGTGCTGCTCGGAGAGGCCTCGCACGGCACCCACAAATTTTACCGGGAGCGGGCCGAAATCACCAAGCGCCTGATCGAGGAGAAGGGATTTGTGGCCGTCGCCGCCGAGGCGGATTGGCCGGACGCCTGGCGCGTCGACCGGTATGTGCGCGGCCTCAGCGATGACCTCGACGCGGCCGAGGCGCTTTCCGACTTCCGCCGCTTCCCGACATGGATGTCGCGCAACACCGTCATAGTCGAGTTCGTGGAATGGCTGCGCGACCGTAACGACAGGTTGCCGCAAGGCGCTCAAAAGGTCGGGTTCTACGGCCTCGACCTCTACAGCCTGCGGGCGTCGATGAAGGCGGTCCTGCAATATCTGAGAAGAATCGATCCGGAGGCTGAGAGGCGGGCCCGCGAGCGCTATTCGTGCTTCGATCATTTCGGCGAGGATTTTCAGCGCTACGGGCTCCTGGCCGGGCTGAACGTCGCGCCTTCCTGCGAGGCGGAGGTGGTCGGCCAGCTCGTCGAGCTGCGGCAGCACGTGCTGGAGAAGGCGCGGCGCGGCGGCCGACTGGCGGAGGACGACCTTCTCTATCTCGAGCAGAACGCCCGGCTGGTGAAAAGCGCCGAGGCCTATTACCGCTCGATGTTCCTGAGTGAGGTTTCATCCTGGAACCTGCGCGACCGGCACATGGCCGAGACGCTGGATGCGCTGGCGGGTTATCTCGGGCGCGAGGACGGGCGCGCAAAGATCGCGGTCTGGGCCCACAATTCCCATGTCGGCGACGCAAGGGCGACCGAGATGGGAGAGCGCGGGGAACTGAACATCGGCCAGCTCGCCCGCGAGAAATATGGCGACGCCGCGGTGCTGGTCGGCTTCTCCACCCATCACGGCACCGTAACGGCGGCGTCGGATTGGGGTGGGCCGGCCGAGCGGAAGCGGGTGCGGCCCGCGCTGCCGAAAAGCTACGAGGCCCTGTTCCATGACGCCGATCCGACGCGATTCCTGCTCATCATCGGCGAGGACAAGGACGCGACGCGGGCTTTGAGCACAGCGCGCCTCGAACGAGCGATCGGCGTCATATACCGCCCGGAGACGGAACGGGCGAGCCACTACTTCAACTCGGCGCTGCCGAGGCAGTTCGACGCGATGCTCCATTTCGACGAGACGCGAGCGGTCGAACCGCTCGAATACACGGCCGAGTGGGAGGCGGGCGAGGTTCCCGAGACCTTCCCGTCCGGCCTATGAGCCGGGAGGCCGCCATGGGCGCGCCCCGTTCAATGCAGGTGGTCGAGCGGCATGTGGAAGTCTCCGCCGGCGCGGTGACGCTGGAGGGCGATCTGCGGCTGCCGGAGGGCGCCTGCGGCATCGTGCTCTTCGCGCACGGCAGCGGCAGCAGCCGGCACAGCCCGCGCAACCGTTTCGTCGCGGCAATGCTGAACGAGGGCGGGCTTGCCACCCTGCTCGTCGACCTCTTGACGCCGAAGGAGGAAGCGGTCGACCGGCAGACGGCGGAGCTGCGCTTCGACATCCCCTTCCTCGCGGAGCGGCTCGCCCATGCAGCGGACTGGCTGACGCAGCATCCGGAGACGAGCCGGCTGCGGATCGGCTATTTCGGCAGCAGCACGGGGGCCGCCGCGGCGCTCGTCGCGGCGGCGCTCAATCCGCATATCGTCGGGGCCGTCGTGTCGCGCGGCGGCCGGCCGGACCTCGCCGGGCCGGCTTTGCCGAGGGTCCAGGCGCCGACGCTCCTCATCGTCGGAGGCAACGATACGGTCGTGCTGGGGCTGAACCGCCGGGCTCTGGAGCAGCTGCGCTGCGAGAAGCGGCTCGTCGTGGTGCCGGGCGCGACGCACCTCTTCGAAGAGCCGGGCACGCTGGAGGAGGTGGCGCGGCTTGCGCGCGAATGCTTCAAGCGGCATCTGGCCGCAGGGGGCACTCAGCCGGTTCCCCCTTGATCATATCCCCTCCCCCGGGATAGGATACCTGGATGAGCGAGCATGTTCACCAGAGTCACCCCGAGATCATCAAGCGGCTGAGAAGGGCGGACGGCCATCTAAAAAGCGTTATCGAGATGATCGAGGCGGGGCGGTCATGCCTCGATATCGCGCAACAGCTCCACGCGGTCGAGAAGGCCATAGGTCAGGCGAAAAAGGCGCTGATCCAGGACCATCTGGATCACTGCCTGGAAGATGTCACCGCCGAGCTTCCGCGTGCGAAGCGCGGACCGATCAACGAGTTCAAGGAAATCTCGAGATATCTCTGATCGAGATGCCACCCTGGAGTAGCTGAATGTTTCGCTCTGCGATGAACTGGCTCGGCTTCGGCGAGCACGGCCACATGCACGACGGCGGGCATGGACACAGCCACGCCCACGGCGAAGAAGGGCACGCCCATACGCACGGCGTCATGGACCCGACCATCGCGACGACCAGCCGCGGCATCTGGGCCATCAAGTGGTCCTTCGCGATGCTGGCGGTCACGGCAGCCCTGCAGATGGTCATCGTCGCCATCTCGGGAAGCGTCGCGCTGCTCGCCGACACGATCCACAATATCGGCGATGCCGCGACAGCCATTCCGCTGTGGATCGCCTTCATGTTCGCGCGCCGCAAACCGAGCGCGCAATTCACCTACGGCTTGGGGCGGGTCGAGGACCTGGCCGGCGTGGTCATCGTCGCAATCATCCTCTTCAGCGCCATCGTGGCGGGCTACGAATCCGTCGCGCGCCTGATCAACCCGGAGCCGATCAGCTTTCTCGGCTGGGTCGCCGCCGCCGGCGTGATCGGGTTCCTCGGCAACGAGGCGGTCGCCGTCTTCCGCATCCAGGTCGGACGCGAGATCAACAGCGCCGCCCTCATCGCCGACGGCTACCACGCCCGGGTCGACGGGCTGACCAGCCTGGCGGTGGTGCTCGGAGCGACCGGCGTGTGGCTGGGCTTCCCGCTCGCCGATCCGATCGTCGGCCTGATCATCACCGCAATGATATTCGGGATTGTCTGGCAGTCGGCGAAGTCCGTCTTCACGCGGATGCTCGACGGCGTCGAGCCCGGGATGCTTGGCGAAGTCGAGCACGCGGCCGGACATGTGCCCGGCATTCGCGCCGTGGAAAACGTGCGCGGGCGCTGGATGGGGCACCGTTTGTACGCCGAGGCCGACATCGTCGTCGACCCGGGCGTCTCGGTCGAAAGCGCGCGGGCGGCGGCCGAGTCCTTCCGCAAGGAAGCGATGAGCCACATGCCCGCGCTGGAATCGCTGCACGTCGGCATCGCAGCCGGCGCCGCGTCTCACGACCGGCACGCGCATCCGCATGCACACCCGCACGCCCATCCGCACCCGCATGCGGCTTCGCACGCGCATCGCGACTCGGACGTCCGACTTATCGACACCGGCCATGGGCTGCACGTCCTGGAACTCCACCATCACGACGAGTGGTCCCGATGGCGCTTCCGCCCGCAGCGCGGCAAGCCATGGGGCGCCAAGGAGGTGACGCTTTCGACCGAGCGCGCCGACGGACGCCAGCAAACATTCACGTTCGTCGAGCGCGAAGGCTTCATCGAATCGCGCGAGGCCGTGCCGGAGCCGCACCAGTTTTCAGTGAAGCTGGTGCTCGGCCACGGGGATCACTCGCACGGCTTCGAGTTTCCCTTCACCAGCGGCGAGCGTACATCCGAGCCCGTTGCACGACGCTACTGACGAAGGGCCGGGAGATGCGCAAAGGCTGACACTGCCGGCATGACCGGCTCCGGTCAGCTCTTCACCCGGGTTTTTTCCGGGTCGTAGTGGGGGAAGCGAACGACGCGCGCCGGAAGCCGTTTCTGGTGGCCGTCGAGCTTACCGATTTCGACCTCCGTGCCGATTTCGGCGGCGCTCATGTCAAGCCGCGCGAGCGCGATGGTCTTCCGCAAGATCGGGGAACGCGTGCCGCTCGTCACGACGCCGACCTGGGCGCGGCCGACATGCACGCAGTCGCCGTGGCCGACGGCCTCGTTGGAATCGATCTCCAGACCGACAAGGCGGCGTTGCGGATTGGCTTGACGGCGCGTCAAGGCCTCGCGCCCGACGAAGTCGTCGTTCTTGGATTTCAGCGCAACGGTGAAGCCGATCCCCGCCTCGAACGGATCGGTCTGATCCGAAAACTCGTAGTTCGCAAAGATCAGGCCGGCCTCGACCCGCAGCATGTCGAGCGCAGCCAGGCCGAGCGGGGCCAAACCATGCGGCGTGCCCGCATTGGAGACGGCGTCGAAGACCGCCTCGGCATCCTTCGGATGGCAGAAAATCTCGTAGCCGAGCTCGCCGGTATAGCCGGTGCGCGACACGACCACCGGCGGCCCGTCAAAGGCGCCGATGCGGCCGACCAGAAACCGGAACCATTGCAGCTCGCCCAGCGCCGGCTGCGCCGGCGGCGTCCAGATCACCTCCCGCAGGATGTCGCGGCTCCTCGGCCCCTGCACGGCGATGTTGTGAAGCTGCTCGGTGGAGGAGCGGACCCAGGCCTTGTAGCCCATCCGCTCCGCCAGCCCGCGGAGCCAGACGCCGCCGTACTCGTCGCCGCCGACCCAGCGGAAGTTGTTCGCACCGAGACGGAAGAGCGTGCCGTCGTCGAGCATGCCGCCGTGGTCGTAGCACATGGCCGAATAGACGACGTCGCCGACTCCCAGCCTCCGGACGTTGCGGGTCAGCGCGTACTGCATCAGCGCCTCGGCGTCGGGGCCGGTCACCTCGAATTTTCTGAGCGGCGAGAGATCCATCACGGCCGCGCGCTCTCGGCAGGCCCAATATTCCTCGATCGGTCCGCCCTCGTTGAATTTTTGCGCAAGCCAGTAGCCGCGATACTCCGCGAAGTCGCGCGTATGCGCCGCGAATTTTCGATGGAAGGCGGTTTCGCGCGTCATCTTCGGCTCGGCGTCGGGCGTCATGCGATGGGCGATCGCTCGCGAGAAGCGCTCCCTGGCTGAATAGGTACGGACGTGAATGTCGGTCGGGTCCCAGGCGTTCGCCGCGTCAATGTCGTCGGGACAGGCGGAGGAAACGCAGACGAGGTCCGTGAGGGCGCGCAGAAGCACATAGTCGCCGGGGCGCGACCAGGGCTCGTCGAAGCTGATGACGTTGTGGGCGTCAAGATTCGTATTGTAGAAGAAGTTGAGCGCCATCCATCCCTTGCGCGCCGCCACGCCGTAGGGCGAGAGCGCGCCGTTGAAATTGTCGGTGCAGTTGGCGTGGCCGGGATACCCCATGTCCTCATAGAACTTGGCATAGCAGGCGAGCGCGAAGGCGTCGTGGCGGCCGACCGTGTCCTGCACGACCTCGACCAGCGGCTCCATGTCCTGATCGAAGGCCTTCGCAGGCAGGCCGGGGGCGGGATATCCGAGCCCGGTCAGGCTGCGGGTCGTCGTCGCATCGAGCGGGCGCTCCCGGCCGCGGTCGAGCTTGCGGGCCGAAAAGCATTGGAAGTCCGAACACTGCCGGCCGGCCACGTCGATGATCTGGATGTACTCGCCGGCGCGCACGACGTAGGCCTCGGCGGTGGCGCGGTTCACGCGGATGTCGGCGAGCGGGTCGGCGAGCGGCTCGGGAAGAACGAGTCTGTCCTTCGGATTTCGCGGCGCGGCGCGCTCGATGCGGAGCTCGATCGGCGTCGCCGTCCCCTGCCCGCCGGGCTCCATGGCCGTGGCGGGCGCCGAGACGACGAGGGTTCCGGCCCGCTCGGCGCCAAGCGCGTGCGAGTCGCCCGGCGGAGAAGCCTCCCCGAAGAGCCGGACGGGCTCAGCGCCTGCAAGACCGATCCCGCGGCTGGAGAGGCGCTTGCGCAATGTCTCGTCGCTCGCGGCGGCCCCCGCCGCCCACGCAGCGCGGCCGCTCCGCTGCGGCGGGACGCCGATGACGCCGGGATCGGCACGCCCGTCCGCGCCGATCGCGATCAGCTCGCAGGACTGGCCGCCCTCGACGTCGGTCAGCGTCACGCGGTCGCCCGGTTCCAGATCGACGACAATCGTGCCGCCGCCCTGGACGACGTACCGCTCGACGCCGGGCGGCAGCGCCCGGATGCCCGGCCGCAGGATCGTGCTCGGCGCGGGCGGCGCGAGCGATTCGATCGTCGGGATGGGACGAACCAGCATCTCGATCGACGATAGTGTCCGAACCCGGGCAAATCAACGAACCGGCAGCAATACAACCTTAAGTTATATGCAGCATGCAGTATTCGACCACATTTCAGCCACGGGCACAGCAATGACGGCTGCCTCGATTCCCGCATCAGTTGAAACAATCGGCCGCACGGAATTGCAGCGAAGCAGCGCCGGCGCCTCGGAGAGCGCCGGCGTCGTGTTCCTCTCGACGATGCCGGCCGGCCGCGGCGACCGGCGGCTGGCCCTGGCAGCGGTCCTCGTTTCGGTCGCCGTCTTCTTCGCCGCAGCACCCTTCGCCAAGGTGCAGCTGCCCGAGGTCTGGGCCTTTCTGCCGGCCTACCAGTCGGCGCTCACCCTGAACGACGCGATCACCGCGGTGCTGCTCTTCGGCCAGTTCTCGATCCTGCGCTCGCGCGCCATGCTCATGCTCGGCGCCGGCTACCTCTTCAGCGCGCTGATGGCGATCGCACACGCATTGAGCTTCCCCGACCTCTTCGCTCCCGGTGGGCTGCTTGGCGGCGGCCCGCAGACGACCGCGTGGCTCTACTTCCTCTGGCACGGAGGCTTTCCCCTCTTCGTCATCGCCTACGCGCTCCTCGGCGATCAGGCGCGGCCGACGAACCGCACCGGCGAGAAAGTCGGCGGGGTCTTCCTCTGCGCCATCGGCGCAGTCGTTGCGCTCGCCGGCGGGTGCGTGCTCGTCACCACGGCCGGCCATGATCTTCTTCCGGCGCTGATGCAGGGAAATCTCGACGATTCGGGAAAGCTCCGCGTCGCGACCGCGACGTGGCTCTTGAGCCTGCTGGCGCTGCCGGCAATCTGGCGCCGGCGGCCGCATTCCGTGCTCGATCTGTGGCTGATCGTGGTGCTGTGCGCGTGGATTTTCGACGTCGCGCTCGCCTCCGTCCTCAACCACGGTCGCTTCGACGTCGGCTGGTACGCGGGCCGGGTTTACGGATTGCTGGCGGCGAGCTTCGTGCTGGCGCTGCTGCTGACGGAGAACTCCGTGCTCTACGGCCGTCTGATCAAGGCGCACCGCGACGAGCGCCGCGAACATCTGCTCGCCGAGCAGCAGGCGGCGGAGCTGGCGGCCGTCAACCGCGATCTGGAGGCCTTCTCCTACTCGGTCTCGCACGACCTGCGGGCGCCGCTCCGCGGCATCGACGGTTTCAGCCGCATCCTCGAGGAGGACCACGCCGACGCGCTGGGCCCGGACGGTCGGGACTGCACCGCCCGCATCCGACGGGCGGCGCAGCGGATGGGCGAGCTGATCGACGATCTCCTCCGGCTGTCGCGAATCGCGCGGGCGGAGGTGAGGCGCAGCCGGGTCGACCTCGGCGCGCTGGCGCGCGACATCGCCGCCGGCCTCCGTGAGCAGGCGCCCGAACGCAATGTCGAGATCGCCATCGCCGACGGACTCGACGCGCGCGGCGATCCCGGCCTCCTGCGCATCGCGCTGGAGAACCTCTTGGGCAATTCCTGGAAGTTCACTGCGGAACGGTCGCCGGCGCGCATCGAGGTCGGCCGCGAGGTCGTGGCGGGCGAAGCCGTCTATTGCGTGCGCGACAACGGCGCGGGCTTCGACATGGCGTTCGCCGGAAAGCTCTTCGGCGCTTTTCAGCGCCTTCACAGCGGCAGCGCTTTTCCAGGCTCCGGCATCGGGCTCACGATCGTGAAGCGCGTCATCGAGAAGCACGGCGGGAGGATCTGGGCGGAGGCGGAAGACGGCAAGGGCGCCGCCTTCTTTTTCACGTTGCCGGAAAGCGGCGGCCGAGAGCCAACCGCGGCGGCCTGACGAAGCGGCGGCGAAACCGCCCCGCCGCCAGCACAAGCGCCAATCGACGAACGGGACGAGCTACGCCTTCGCCGCCAGAAAGCTCTGCATGGTATCGTCCATCGCCTCAAACCAGGGCGTGTGGTGCACCGGCGCCTTCGTCCCGGTGCAGGGCGAGTGGAAGGCGTGGTTGCGGTAGCCGAGGATCGATTCCTCCTTGTCGTGCTCCCATTCCTTGAACATGGCGGCGCAGCCGTCGAGGTCGAACTTCGGGTAGTCGGTGTCCTTCACCAGGTCCTTCACGTAGTCGGTCTGGAAGTCGATCTGCTCGGTCGGGTTGGCGAGCTTCTCCTCGCGCGCGACCCAGGCCGCCGTCTCCTTCTCCATCTTCTGCCGCGACGGCAGCTTGATGCGGCCGAGGATATAGTCGCGGGCGAGCCACGCCTGCGCGTCGAACATGGAGAAGGTATAGAACTGGTCCTGCATGCCGATATACATGAGCTTCGGATTCTTCTCCCAGAAGACGCCCCTGTAGAGCCCCGGCGGGTTCAGCCGGTTGCGCGTCTTCAGCCGGAGTTTCTCCTCCAGGAACGGGAAGTGGTGCTGGTAGCCGGTGCAGAGGATGACGGCGTCGATCTCCCGGGTCGAGCCGTCCTTGAAGCGCGCCGTCCTGCCTACAACTCCGGTCAATAACGGCCGCTCGTCCATGCCCTCCGGCCAGTGGAAGCCCATCGGCTTGGTTCGCCAGCACATCGTGACGTGCTTCGCCCCGTATTTGTGGCATTGCAGCGCGATGTCCTCGGCGGAGTAGCTGGCGCCGACGATCAGGAGGTTCTTGCCGGTGAACTCGCGCGCGTCGCGGAAGTCGTGCGCATGCATCACCCGGCCCGGGAATTTCTCCACCCCGTCGAACTTTGGCACGTTGGGGATGGAGAAATGGCCGGTCGCGACGATGACGAAGTCGAAATTCTCGGCGCGCGTGCTGCGCTCCTTCAGGTCCTCGAAGGTAACCCGGAACTTCCCCGTCTTGTTTGAGTATTCGACGAAACGCACGGGCGTGGAGAAGCGGATGTGCTTGCGGACGCCCTTCTTCTT
>DASWJZ010000419.1:0-1771 GCA_036396875.1 Propylenella sp. | reverse complement strand
CCCTCCCCCTTCTCCGGCGCCGGCACGCGGTTGATGCCGACGTCGATGACGCAGGCGCCGGGCTTGATCCAGTCGCCCTTCACCATCTCGGGCCGCCCGACCGCCGCCACCAGGATGTCGCCGCGCCGGCACACTGCCGGGAGGTCGCGGGTGCGGCTGTGGCAGATGGTCACCGTGCAGTGCTCGGCGAGGAGAAGCTGCGCCACCGGCTTGCCGACGATGTTGGAGCGGCCGACCACCACCGCCTCGAGCCCGGAGAGGTCGTTGCCGAGCGCATGCTTCGCCAGGATCACGCATCCCGCCGGCGTGCAGGGGATGAGCGCCAGGTCGCGCGCCCCGGAGGCGAGGCGCCCGACATTGATCGGGTGGAAGCCGTCGACGTCCTTGTCGGGGTCGAGCGCGAGGAGAACCTTGGTCTCGCCGATGTGTTTTGGCAGCGGCAGCTGGACCAGGATGCCGTGGATGCGGGGATCGGCGTTCAGCCGCGCGATCAGAGCGAGCAGCTCCGCCTCCGTCGTTTCGGCAGGAAGCGTGTGCTGCTCGGAATGGAAGCCGCATTCCTCGGCCTTCAGGCTCTTGTTGCGGACATAGACGCGGCTCGCCGGATTCTCGCCGACGAGAACGACGGCGAGGCCGGGCTTTACGCCCAGTTCCGACATCAGGCGGTCGCGCGCCTCTTTCACGCGCTCGATTACCGTCTCCGCCACGCTCTTGCCGTCGATCAGGCGCGCCCTTGTCGTCGCCGCATCCATGCCTGCCAGCTCCATTATCGCCTGCAGGTTTCTAGCAGGTGCGGCGCCGCGGAGTTGTCCGTTTGCGACGCTCCTGTCCGGCGATGTGCAGAGCCGCGGACATCCGAAAACCGCCGGCTTTTCGGCCGGCGGTTCGTCATTGCCTCGTATGGCCGCTAGATTCCGCGGCCGCGGAGCGCGCCTCCGATTGCGGCGATCAGGAAGAGGACGATCGCCACGAAGAAGATGATCTTCGCAATCCCGACGGCCGTACCGGCGATACCGCCGAAGCCCAGCAGCGCCGCGATCAGCGCGATCACGAGGAAGGTCAAGGCCCATCCCAGCATCAGAATTTCTCCATCACAAGACGCGTCTGCGGCGCGTCGCCGGTGGAAAAACGCCGCGGGGCGGATTTGGTTGCCGGGTGAAGGGGACGCCTTCTAACTCGTTGACGATAAACAATTCTCCATCGCCTCGGTGTTTTTTCTGAGGAGCGAGCCGTAGAGCGAGGCGCCCGGCTCGATGCCGGCGCCGAGCGCATCGAGCACCCCGACCTTGACCGGCATGTCGCCGGCAAGCGACCGCAGGATCCGTTCGTCGAATTGCGGCTCGGCAAAGGCGCAGAGCACACCCTCGTTTCGCATCGTGTCGCGCAGCGCCTGCATCGTCGCCGCACCGGGGCGCTGCTCCGGACGCACGGTGAATTCGCCGACCTGGTTCATGCCGTAGCGCTCGACGAAATAGGAATAGCCGTCATGGAACGTGACGAACGGCTTTCCGGCGAGCGGCATGAGACGTGTCCGGATTTCCGCATCGAGAGCCTGCAGACCGGCGATTGTGCGCTCGGCGTTCCCTCGATAGAGAGCCGCGTTCTCCGGATCGAGCTCGGCAAGCGCATCGGCGATCGCCGCGACGATCGCCTCCGCCCGCACCGGGTCGAGCCAGATATGCGGGTCAAGACCTGTGTGCGCGTGGTGCTCGGCGGCGTGAGCTTCGTAATCGACGCCGTGCCCGTGGCCTCCGTCGGCGTGATGACCGGC
>DASWJZ010000418.1:0-2357 GCA_036396875.1 Propylenella sp. | reverse complement strand
TCGGTGCCGTGCTCGTCTTCCGCTTCGTCTACTTCCTGGTGCCGCTGGCGCTCGGCGCGACGCTTTTCGGCATATCCGAGCTGCTTCTTCGGCGCGGGCAAAGAGAGGACAGATCGCCTCGCGCGGGCGAGGTCAGCGGCGACGGCGGCGTGGCCAAAGGAGCGAGCGAAGCGGCGAAGGCCGCCGCGGATCCAAGAGCCGGGTTCCAGGCATCGGCGTGATCGGACCTTTCGGCTGGTAGTCAAAATCCGAAAGTCCACGACAACCCTTGTTCATCCGCCCGATGGCGCGGATCATCGATTGCTCCGCCGCACAGGCTTCCGCCATCGCCTCCGGGGCGACACCGAGGTGCTCCGCCAGCAGGCGCTCGCGGATCGCGGCAATCGACCGGCGCGCCGCCGGGTTGTTTGCCTCGATCCCCAAGTCGCATTCCAGATCGAGGCCGGTCGACCGGTTGTTGAGGTTGGACGACCCGATCCGGAGAAACACGTCGTCGACGATCACGATCTTGGCGTGGATCAGCACCTCGCATTCGCCGTCCTCGCCGGGGACGACCGGGTGGTAGACGCGAAGCCGGTCGTAGCGGTCGGCGCGCTTCAGCCGGCGCACCAGCCGCCGCCGGTTGCCGTTCATGATCAGACCCTCGACGACCCCGTGCATGGTGCGGGTGACCACCATCACGAATTCCGGGCCGTCAGGTTCCTGCAGCCGCTCGGCAACGATGTCGCCGAGCCGGAAGTCGGTCAGGTATTGCGCCTCGATATAGACGGATCGGCGTGCCGCGGCGACGGCGTCATAGCCGAGCTGCACCGATTCCTCGACCGCCTCGCGTCCCTTCCAGCGCGGCCGGGTGCGCGCGACGCCGACGCGGACATCCATCAGGTCAGGCCGCAGATCCGCCGGCCAGAGGTCGCCGCCGCAGGGGCTCGGGCGCACATGCTCCCCGGTCACCTGCCGCCACCGGTCGCGGGCGCAGTCGGATACGGCGCGAGCCGCCTCACCTTCCACCAGCAACTGAATGTCGTGAATCGGGCCGTAGGCCTTGCCGGCCGGCGTCCGCCGCCGGCTGTCGACCGCCAGGTGCTCGGGCGTGTCCCACCGATCGACGGTCAGATCGATGCCGCCGACGAATGCGACGGCGTCGTCGATCGCGATAATCTTCTCGTGCTGCGCCGCGTAGGCCGGATGGTCGGCGTCGAGCCGCAGCTGGATGCGCGGATGTTTCTGCCATTCCTCACCGAACAGCATCGGGAGCGTGGCGCTCGGCGCGTGCAGCGTCGACAGGTTCCAGACGAGAATGCGGATTTCGAGATCCGGCCGCGCCTCGACCAGCGAGCGCAGGAGCGGGCCGAGCCGCTCGTCGTCGCCGGCGTCAGGTCTCAAGCGGATGGCGGCGTCTAAATCCCAGCCGAGAACGAGGATCGACCGGCGCGCGGCCCTCAGCGCCTGATCGAGCCGGGCGAAGTACGCATCCGCGTCGACGAGCACGGCAGCCCGCGTAGCCTGGGCGACCCGCCAGCAATTCCGCCCAGGCTGAAGAACAGCCGGCTTCCGCGCCTCCACCCTGTCCGCCAGCACTTCTTTCAGGGCGGCGGTGGCGCGGGCATTGGACCCCGATGCAAAATTCGAGACATGACGCATGACCTGGCCCTTCGTGCCCGAGGGAAACACATTGCGCCTGCTAACGAATATGCGGCGTTTTGGTTCAACCCGCGCGGAAGGGGAGTCCGAGGCGGAGCAAAAATCTCCGCACATGCCGCCGATCCGGCGGGCGCATCACTCGGCGCGGCGGCGGCTGCCGAGCTTCAGGAGGCGTGACAGAAGGAAAAGCGGAATCACGATCAGCGCGCCGAGGACCAGATATTCGAGCAGGTCGCCGAAGAAGGCGAAGCCCATATCGTAGATGCGCAGAATCTGGCGCTCGATCCAGCGATAGATTTCGAACGGATGAATGCGCAGCGTCGAGAGCAGCAGACCGACGATGAGGGACAGGACGAGAAGGCGGATCGCCACACGGAGCGGCGTGTCGCCGAGAAAACGGTTGAGGCGTTCCGACATCGCGTGTCCCGACCGGCTGCCAGATGCATGATGTGTAGGTAGAAGAGGCGGCGCGCTCTCACAAGGCCGCTTCAGGCAGGGCGCGGAAGGAGCTTCTCCAGCGTCTCCAGCCGGTCCGCCTCTGACGGCGGCTTGTCCCAGCGAAGCCGGCTGATGCGCGGAAAGCGCATGGCGATGCCGGAGCGATGGCGGGGCGAGCGGTTCAGTCCCTCGAACGCGACCTCCAGCACGAGACCGTGGCCCGGCTCGGCGCGGACGGCGCGCACCGGGCCGAAGCGCTCGACCGTGTTGTTGCGGAC
>DASWJZ010000417.1:0-4218 GCA_036396875.1 Propylenella sp. | reverse complement strand
TGGACCTGACGAAGGACGAGGCCGGACGGCCGCTGAAGCCGCAGTTCCGGAGCGGCTTTGAATACTCGGATTGCTGGGTGGATGACGCGCGGCTCGTCGTGCTGAATGCGATGGATGCCGCGGCGCGCGGCGCCGTGGTGGAGACCCGGACGGAAATGCTGACGGCGGATCGGCAGTCGGGGGTCTGGGTTGTGACCGTGCGCGACGCATCGAGCGGGGTTGTGCGGCAGGTTGCCGCCCGGACGCTTGTGAACGCGACCGGGCCGTGGGTGGCTGGGCTGGTGACGGACCGTCTCGGTTTGCCGGTCGATGCGCCGGTGCGCCTCGTCAAGGGGAGCCACATCGTCGTTCCCCGGCTCTTCCTGCACGATCGCGCCTATATCTTCCAGAATGCCGACGGACGGATCGTATTCGCCATCCCGTATGAGCAGGGATTCACGCTGATCGGCACCACCGACCTTGACTATGACGGCGATCCGGGCGCTCCGAAGGCGACGCAGAGCGAGATCGAGTATCTGTGCGCTGCCGCGAGCGAGTATTTTTTGAAGCGGGTGGTTCCTGAGGATGTGGTGACGACCTATTCCGGCGTCCGGCCGCTTTACGACGACGGCGCCAGCGCCGCGCAGGCGGCGACGCGGGACTATGTGCTGAAGACCGACGGCGGCGACGGCGTCCCGCCGGTTCTCAACATCTACGGCGGCAAGATCACGACCTACCGGCGGCTGTCCGAGGCTGCGTTGCAGAAGCTTGCGCCCGCCTTTCCGGATATGGCACGGCCGTGGACGGCGCGCGCGCCCCTCCCTGGCGGTGATTTCCCGGTCGACGGCGTGCCGGCTCAGGCGGCGCGGTTGCAGGCGCTGTGCCCGGCCTGCTCCGCCGATCACGCCATGCGGCTCGTGCGCGCCTACGGCACGCGGGCGCAGCTGATCGTGGACGGCGTCAGGACCAGCGGCGATTGGGGCGAGATTTTCGGAGCGGACCTGTCGGAGCGGGAGGTCCGCTATCTCATGGACAACGAATGGGCGCGCACCGCCGATGACGTGCTGTGGCGGCGCTCCAAGCTGGGGCTGCGGCTGAGCCAGGCCGAGGCATCGCGACTTGATGCGTGGATGCGGACGTCGAGCCATGTCGAGACTGGCGCGGCGGCGATGGCGGGCGGGGGCGGGCTGTGACGCTCGAGCTGAGAAACGTCACCAAGGTCGTGCGCGGCGAGACCCATATCGCCGATGTGTCGCTGACCTTCGCGCACGGGACGCTCAACATCCTGCTCGGTCCCACGCTCTCCGGCAAGACGAGCCTGATGCGGCTGATGGCGGGCCTCGATGTGCCGACCGAAGGACGTGTGCTCTTTGACGGCAAGGACGTGACCGGCGTTCCGGTGCGTCAGCGATCCGTCGCCATGGTCTACCAGCAGTTCATCAACTATCCGAATCTGAGCGTCTACGAGAACATCGCCTCGCCGCTTCGGGTCGCGGGTGTGCCGAGGCCCGAACTCGACCGGCGGGTGCGCGACACAGCGGCGCTGATGAAGCTCGACCCGCTGCTTGACAGGAAGCCGCTTGAACTCTCCGGCGGCCAGCAGCAGCGCACGGCGGTGGCGCGCGCCATCGTCAAGGGCGCCGATCTCGTTCTCCTCGACGAGCCGCTTGCCAACCTCGACTACAAACTGCGCGAGGAATTGCGAGAGGAATTGCCGCGCATCTTCGCGGCGACCGGCGCGATCTTCGTTTACGCCACCACCGAACCGGTCGAGGCGCTGTTGCTCGGCGGATCGACCGCCACGCTGGCGCGCGGCCGCGTCACGCAGTTCGGTCCGACGCTGGAGGTCTATCGGCAGCCGAACAGCCTGGAGACGGCGCGCATTTTTTCCGACCCGCCGATCAACACGCTTGCCATGCAGAAGGCCGGCGCCGTGCTCAGCTCGTCGGCCGGCCAGCTAAAGCTGCCGGCCACCGACCTCTTCGCCGGTCTGCCGGACGGCCCCTGCACGATCGGCTTCAGGCCGAACCATCTCTTCCTCATGCGGCCGGGCGCGGATTCGGTGGCGGTGACGGCGAAGGTGGCGATCACCGAGATCACCGGGTCGGAAAGCTTTGTGCATGTGGATTTCGCCGGCGCGCGCTGGGTCGCGCTGGCGCATGGCGTACACGATCTCGACATCGGCCAGCCGGTGGAGCTCTACCTCGATCCGAATCGCTTTTTCGTCTTCGACCATGCCGGCGGTCTGGCCGCCGCGCCGGGTCTGAAGCAGGCGGCGGCATAGGGGGCGGCGGATGGCGCGGATCGTCCTTGAGAATATCGCCCACGCCTACGGCCCCTCGCCGAAAGGGCCGGAAGACTATGCGCTGAAGACCCTCAACCACGTGTGGGAGAACGGCGGCGCCTATGCGCTCCTCGGCCCTTCCGGCTGCGGCAAGACCACGCTGCTCAACATCATCTCCGGCCTGATAACCCCGAGCGAGGGTCGCGTCCTCTTCGACGGGAAGGATATCACCGCGCTTCCGACCGCGGAGCGCAACATCGCGCAGGTGTTCCAGTTCCCGGTGATCTACGACACGATGACGGTGGCGCAGAACCTCGCCTTCCCGCTGCGCAACCGCAGCGTTTCCCGCGCCGAGGTCGAGAAGCGCGTGGCCGAGGTCGCAAAGATGCTCGACCTGCTGCCAATCCTGACGAAGCGGGCGCGCGGACTGACCGCCGACGTCAAGCAAAAGGTGTCGCTCGGCCGTGGCCTGGTCAGGCCGGACGTGACCGCGATCCTCTTCGACGAGCCGCTCACCGTCATCGACCCGCATCTGAAATGGCAACTGCGTTCGAAGCTGAAGGAGCTGCACCGGCAGTTCGACCTGACCATGGTCTATGTCACGCACGACCAGACCGAGGCCCTCACCTTCGCCGACAAGGTGGTGGTGATGTACGAGGGCGAAGTCGTGCAGATCGGCACGCCGGAGGACCTATTCGAGCGGCCGGCGCACACTTTCGTCGGATATTTCATCGGCTCGCCCGGCATGAACGTCGCGCCGGTCACCGTCACGGGAAACCGCGCGCGCCTCGGGACGCATGACATTCAGCTCGGGCGCGCTTATTCCGAGTTGCCGGCCGGGACGAAGATCGAGCTCGGCATCCGCCCCGAATTCATCCGCGTCTCCAACAGCGGCCGCGGCATGCCGGGCCGCGTCGTCAGGGTCGATGACATCGGGCGCTACCGCGTGGTCAAGGTCGATCTCGACGGCCACCCCTTCAATGCCATCGCCGACGAGGACGCGGAAATCAGCGACGACCGGGCAAGCGTCGTGCTCGATCCCGCCAACGTCCATATCTACGCAGACGGCCGGCTGGTCGAAGGCAAGCCGCTTTCGGCGGGAGCGGCATGATGGAAAAAACCTGGAACAACCGCGCCTGGTTCATGGTGCTGCCGGTGCTCATCCTGGTGGCATTCAACGCCATCATCCCGCTGATGACGGTCGTCAACTACTCGGTGCAGGAGACGTTCGGCGGCAACGTGTTCTTCTTCTCGGGCGTGACCTGGTTCCAGGACGTGCTCCTGTCCGACCGCTTTCACGCGGCGCTCGGGCGCCAGCTCTTCTTCACCTTCACTATTCTCTTCATCGAGATCCCACTCGGCGTTGCGATTGCCCTGACGATGCCACGCAAGGGCTTCTGGGTCTCGGTGTGCCTGGTGCTAATGGCGCTCCCGCTGCTCATTCCGTGGAACGTCGTCGGGGCGATTTGGAACATCCTGGCGCTGCCGGACATCGGCCTACTCGGGCAGATGTTGAACGGCATGGGCTTCGACTACAACTACACCCGCCATCCGCTCGACGCATGGTTCACGCTCGTCCTGATGGATGTGTGGCATTGGACGTCGCTGGTCGTGCTGCTGGCCTATGCCGGGCTGAGGTCGATTCCGGACGCCTTCTATCAGGCCGCCAAGATCGACGGCGCTTCGCGCTGGGCCGTGTTCCGCCACATCCAGCTTCCCAAGATGAAGCGGGTGCTGACCATCGCGATCCTGCTCCGCTTCATGGATTCCTTCATGATCTACACGGAGCCGTCCGTGTTGACCGGCGGCGGCCCGGGCAACGCCACAACGCTGCTCTCCATCGACCTCGTGAAGATCGCGCTCGGCCAATTCGATCTCGGGCGCGCGGCCGCCATGTCGATCGTCTACTTCCTGATCGTCCTCCTCCTCAGCTGGGTCTTCTACACGCTGATGAT
>DASWJZ010000416.1:0-3871 GCA_036396875.1 Propylenella sp. | reverse complement strand
CCGAACGTCTCTTCGTTGAAGATCGCCATCTCCTCGTCGGCGTCGGCAAGCACGGTCGGCGCGTAGAAGAGGCCGCCGAGACGGCGGCCGCCGGCAAGCAGCCGGGCGCCCTTCGCGATCGCGTCGTCGACATGCGCCTGGCACTTTGCGACCGCGCGCTCGTGCATCAGCGGGCCGATCGCGACGCCCGCCTCGAAGCCGGCCCCGACCTTCAGCGCCTTCGCCCGCGCCGCAAACCGCTCGACGAAATCCTCGTAAATGTCGGCGTGGACATAGAGGCGGTTGGCTGCGAGGCAGTCCTGGCCGGACGTCTGGAATTTCGCGTCGAGCGCCGCCGCCACTGCCTCGTCGAGTTCGACATCCGGAAAGACGATGAACGGAGCGTGCCCGCCAAGCTCCATCGACATGCGCTTGACCGTCTCCGCGCCCTGCCGGAGCAGCCGCTTTCCGACCTCGGTTGAGCCGGTGAAGCTCAGCGCGCGGACCAGCGGGTTGGCGCAAAGCTCGCCGACGATCGGCTCCGCGTCGCCGGTCACGACCGAAAGCACCCCCGCCGGAACGCCGGCCCGCTCCGCCAGCTCGGCGAGCGCCAGCGCGGAGAACGGAGTTTCCGACGCCGGCCGCACGACCATCGGGCACCCGGCCGCCAGCGCCGCCGCCGCCTTGCGGGTAATCATGGCGGAAGGAAAATTCCACGGCGTGACCGCCGCCGTCACGCCGACCGGCTCGCGCCGCACGGTCATCAGGCGGTTCGGCAGATGGCTCGCCGGCATCTCGCCGTCCAAGCGCTTTGCCTCCTCCGCGAACCATTCGACGAAGCTCGCCGCGTAGCCGATCTCGCCGCGCGATTCCTCGAGCGGCTTCCCCTGCTCGAGCGTCATCAGAATTGCGAGGTCCTCGCGGTTCGCCAGGATCAAGCCGTGCCAGCGCCCAAGGATTTTCGCGCGCGCCTGCGGCAGCAAGGCGCGCCACCCGGCGAACGCCTTCTCGCCCGCCTCGACCGCCTCGCGCGTCTCGGTTGCGCCCATGTTGGGGACCCGCCCGATCGTCTCGCCGCTCGCCGGGTCGCTCACCGCGATCGTCGCGCCCGATTCGGCCGACCGCCAGCGTCCGCCGATAAAGGCGAATTCGCGTAAGAGCCGCGGATCGGCGAGCTTCGCCATCGCTGAGCTCAGGCTGCGTCGCGCCCCGATCGCGCTTGCGCGGTCGGCCGAGAAGGCCGCGTGGGCGTGTTTGGTCATCATGATGTCTCCGCGCATCGAGGGGTTGGTGCGGAGATAGGGGGGCGCCGCCCGAATTTGCGGCTGAAGGGGGCGGCGTCCGCAGAAGAATCGTCGGAACTTCGGCGGCTCTTCAGCGGAACTATCTGCGCCGTTGAGTTCGCGGGGCTCGGATACTCCCATGCGCGGCTCAATGTGGCCCCCGTGAAGGGAGGTCAGACATACCGGCATCGGCGCCGAGGCCATCATTCGACTCCCGCCAGCCGCCTGAGCGGCAGCGCGACGCCCGCCTTTACCGTCTTCGTCACCACGTAGCTGTAGTAGCGCTCGATCCCGAGCCCCGCTTCCAGCAGCCGGTCGATCAGCCGCTGATAGGCGTCGATGTCCGGCACGACGACCTTCATTACATAGTCGATGCCACCGCCGGTCGCCTGGCACTCGACGATCTCCGGCACGTCGCGCACGGCCTTCTCGAAACGCTCGAAATCGGCCGCGCGGTGCTCGCGGAGCGCTATCTCCACCATCACCGTCGTGGCCGGGCCGAGTTTCTTCGGATCGATATGCGCGTGGTAGCCGGCGATCACCCCGTCTCCCTCCAGCCGCTTCAGCCGCTCCCAACAGGGGCTCGGCGTCAGATGCACGGCATCGGCGAGCCTCACCTTCGTCATCCGACCGTCGCGCTGCAGCGCTTCGAGAATTCTGAGGTCGTAGCTGTCGATCTTGGGCCGGCTCATGTTGCGTTCAGCTCTCGATGGTCCGGCCGAGCCCGCGCTCTCGCGCGACGCGGAAGGCATGCGTGGCGATCGCCGTGTCCTGCACGCCGGTGCCGGTCAGATCGCAAATCGTCACCTCGTCCTCACGCCGCCGGCCCGGCTTTTGGCCGGCGACGATCTCGCCCAGTTCGTCAGCTTTCCGATCGGCCGGGATAATGCCTGTCTCGACCGCCAGGCGCATCTCGCCAACCGTCAGGCTCTGGCTCCTCCGGTCGCAGACGAAGCGGGCGGCTTCCTTCAGAATGCGCGGATCGAGCTCGCTCTTTTCCGGCGCGTCGGAGCCCATCGCCGTGATGTGCAAGCCCGGATGCAGCCAGTCACGCTTCACGATCGGCTCGCGCGATGCCGTGGTGGTGACGACGATCTGCGCCTCGCGCACCACTTCCTCCGCCGTCGCCGCGACGCGCACCGGCAGGCCGAGCGCATGCTGCATGCGATCCGCGTAGACGGCCGCCTTGCCGGAATCGCGCGCCCAGACCATCAGCTTCGCAAAATCCCGCACCAGACGAAGCGCCCGGATCTGTAGGTCCGCCTGGACGCCGGCGCCGATGACGCCGGCGGTGGTTACGACGCGGGGGGCCAGATGCTTCGCCGCGACCGCGCCGGCCGCGGCGGTCCTCACGTCGGTCAGGAAGCCGTTGTCGAGCAGAACGGCCTTCACGATCCCCGTGTCGGAATCGAAGAGCATCATCAGCCCGTTCAGGCTCGGCAGACCGCGCGTCGGATTGTCGAAGAAGCCGGGACTCACCTTGATTGCGAAGGACTCCAGCCCCGGCACGTAGGCCGCCTTCACGTCGACCTCGCCGTGCTTCTCCTTTATCGCCATCGACAGGATCGGCGGCATCACCACGCCGCCATCCGCGAGCGCGCGGAACGCGCCCTCGACCACCGCCACCGCCTCCGGATCGAGCGCGACGCAGGCGCGAAGCTCGGCTTCGGTGAGGATCATGACGCGCGGCATCAGGCGGCTCCGCCGGCGCCGTCGACGATGCGGCGGAAGCGGGCCATGTCGATGTTCTTGCCGGACACGATTATCGCGATCTTCTGCCCGAGCCGCGCGAGATGCGGCTCGTCGAGAAGCGCGACGCCGATCGCCCCGGCGCCTTCCGCGACCCAGCCTTCTTCAAGGAAGAGCGCCCGCATGGCGGCGGCGATCGCGTCTTCTGAGACGAGCACGATCTCGTCGACCAGCGCGCGCACCATCCCGAACGTCCAGCGGTTCTGAAGGCCGATCCCGCCGCCCAGCGAATCCGCCAGCGTCGGTTCCTCGACGACCTCCACCGGACGCCCGGCGTCGATGCTCGCCTTCATGGCGGCGCCGCGCTCCATGCTGACGCCGACGATGCGCACGTCCGGCGCCGGCGCCTTGACCGCGGCGGCGATGCCGGCGATCAGCCCGCCGCCGGAGAGCGGCACGACGATCGTGTCGACGTCCGGAAAATCCTCCAAAAGTTCGAGGCCGACCGTCCCCTGGCCGGCGATCACGTCGGGATGATCGAAAGGCGGGATATCCGCCCGGCCCTCGGCCGCCAGGCGGTCGGCTTCCGCCTGGGCGGCGTCCTGGCTCCCGCCCGCGATGCGCACCTCGGCGCCAAGCGCGCGGATGGCCTCGACCTTGTTCTGCGGCACCAGCTCGGACATGCAGACGATCGCGGTGACGCCGAGCCGAGCCGCCGCATAGGCGACGGCGCGACCGTGATTGCCGGTCGAGGCGCAGACGACGCCGCGCGCCCGGGCGCCGGCGTCGAGATTGGCGAGCGCATTGGCGGCCCCGCGGATCTTGAAGGCGCCGACCGGCTGCGCCGTCTCGAGCTTGAGCCGCACCTCGCGGCCCGTCCGCGCCGAGAGCGCCGGCGCCGGAACGAGCGGCGTGCGGAG
>DASWJZ010000415.1:0-11762 GCA_036396875.1 Propylenella sp. | reverse complement strand
GGTGGAGACCGACGACGGCCATGTCGGCATCGGCATGGCGTCGCGCTTCCTCTGCCATGGCGTCGCCGCGTCGGTCGTCCGCCACCTCTTCCCGGCGGTGAAAGGCATGGACCCTCGCGATCTCGAGGCGATCCACGCGCGCCTCACGCCGCTCGTGTCGGAGCGCGGTATGATGTCGGGCATCAACCTTGCGGCGCTCTCCTGCATTGACCTTGCGCTCTGGGACATCATCGGCAAGGCGAGCGGCCGCACGGTGGCGCAGCTTCTGGGCGGCCACCGCGACTACGCCGACGTTTACGTGACCTACGGCTTCGGCGCCTACGACCAGGATCAGCTGGTGGAGCTCGGCCGCGATCTCATCGCGCGCGGGCACAGCCGGCTCAAGCTATTGGTCGGCGTGGCGAAGGGCGGGTATGTCGAGGATGCGGCGCGCGTCCGCCATGTGCGTGAGGCGCTCGGCGACAAGATCCTGCTCGCCATCGACGCCAATGAGAGCCTCGGGCTGGGGGAGGCGACGCAGCTCTGCCGGCTGATCGAGGACCTGGAGATCGCCTGGTTCGAGGACCCGCTTCGGCGCAACGACCCGCGCGATCTCGCCATGCTCAGGAAGCGGACCACGATCCCGCTTTCGGCCGGGCAGATGGACGGCCATTCGCACCGCTTCCGCGAGCTGATCGAGCACGACGCGATCGACATTTTCATGCCGAACAGCCTCTACAACGGCGGCGTCACCGAGACGCGCCGCGTCGCCCATCTGGCGCAGATCTACAACCGCCCGCTTTCCGACGCTGGCGGCGGCGGCATCTTCAGCCTGCATCACGTGGCGGGCTTCAGAAACGGCACGCTGGTGGAATCGCATCTCGGCGTCGACCAAGTGGAGCGCATCATCTTCAAGGAGACGCCGGAGCAAGCGAACGGCAGGCTCAAGGTTCCGGATGCGCCGGGCTTCGGCGTGCAGCTGGATCGCGAGGCATTGAAGGAAACGCTGGTCAAGGCGTGACGGAGAAAGCCCCGACAGGCAACAGGCTTTCAAGGGAGGACAGGCAATGAAGCATAGATTGATGACGACGGTTCTCGGCGCTCTTGCCATCGGACTCGTATTGGTTCCGGCGGATTGGGCGGCCGCGCAGGCGCTCAAGCTTCGCATCTCGGGCGAGAACCCGGCGACCGGGCTTGATCTTCAGATGGCCCAGCGCTTTGCGGACAACCTCAAGGAGGAGCTCGGCGACCAGTTCGAGTACGAGCTGTTCCATACGCAGGCGCTCGGCAACGAGGTCGTGCACTTGCAGATGATCCGCACCGGGCAGATCGACGTCTATCCGATGGGGTCCGACGCCGTGCAGCTCGACAAGAAGTGGGCGATCTTCGACATGCCGTTCCTGATCAAGGACCGGGAGGTGGTGTCGAAGCTGCTTGACGGCGAGATCGGCGACCAGCTCCGCCAGTCGATGCGCGAAGCCGCAGGCCTTGAGGTTCTCGCCTTCGGCGAGATCGGCTTCCGGGTGATCACCAACAACAAGGGCCCGATCGTGAAGCCGGAAGACCTGCAGGGCATCAAGATCCGCGTGCCGGGCAGCGAGACGCGGGTGCTCACGTTCCAGACCTACGGCGCTTCGCCGGTGACCATGAATCTCGGCGAGCTGTACCTGGCGTTGCAGCAGGGCACGGTGGACGGGCAGGAGAACCCGCTTGCCGGCATCATGTCGCAATCGTTCCACGAGGTGCAGAAATATTTCTCGATGTCGAACCACGTCTATACGCCAGTGACGCTGGTCATGAACGCCGCGAAATACGACAGCCTGACACCGGAGCAGCAGGATGTGGTGAAACGCGCGGCGCTCGGCGCCGCCAAGTACACGCGCGAGCTCGGCGCTACCGCCGACGTGGACCTGCTCAAGAAGCTTCAGGACGCGGGACAGATCGAGTTCAACGACATCGATCTCGCGGCCTTCCAGGAAGCGTCGAAGCCGGTTTGGGACAAGATCGGCGAGATCGCCGGTCCGGAGTTCACGGCGGCGGTGGTCGCCGCCGCGACCGAATAGCCGTCTCGGAAAGGGCCGGCGCCGAGCGCGCCGGCCCTGCAGCCGTCCTGCAAACAGGTTGATTCGATGACGGGCGACGCGAAGCACGGTCCCGGCGGGGAGGATAGCGATACCGATCTCGCACGACAGCTCGACGAAGCGACCCGCTCTGCGGACCTTGTCGATGCCGACGAGGGATTGGGCTTCATCGACAGGACCATCAACCGGATCGCAGAGGTCGCAGGCGTATCGGTGCTTGTCGTCGTGGTCCTTCTGGTCTTCGGCAACGCCGCTTCGCGCTACACGCTGAATCGAACCGCCGTCTGGGCGGACGAGCTGATCATCAGCCTCATCCCATGGCTGGCGATGTGGGGAATGTTTCTTTCGGTGCGTCGCCGCAAGGTTATTCGCATCGATTTCTTCGTCAGCAAGCTGCCGCCGCGGGTGCAGCTGGCGGTCGCGGCGCTCGCCGATCTCGTGTCTGCAGCGGCCTTTGCCTATCTCGCCATCATCTCTTTCAACTACGTGCAACTCTTCGGCGGCGACCGGACCGTCTATCTCAAGATCGCCAGCAGCTGGTTCATCTCGGCCATGACGATCGGCGCCGCGCTCACCGCGCTCGCCTTCCTGGCGGATATCGTCCGCAGCTACCGAAGGCCGGCATGACGCTGTCCCTGGATGTAGAAAGCCCCGCATGACAGGCGCGCTCATCGGAATCGGACTGCTCTTCGTGCTCCTCGGCCTCGGCGTGCCGATGGTCGCCGCGTTGATGACGTCGGTGGCGCTGAGCTTCCTGCTCGCCGGACAATGGGCCCTCATCCTGCCGCAGAGCATGGTCTCCGGCATGAGCACGTTCACGCTCATCGCGCTGCCGCTCTACGTTCTGGCCGGCGTGACGATGAATGCCGGTGGCATTTCTGGGAGGCTCTTCGAATTTGCCCGCGCCCTGGTCGGATGGATGCGCGGGGGGCTCGCCCATGTGAACGTGCTGACCAGCATGTTCTTCGGCGGAATGATCGGCTCCTCGACGGCCGATCTTGCGGGAAGCGGATCGATTCTCATCCCGGCGATGAAGCGTGAGGGATATTCGCCGGAGATCTCCGCCGCGGTGAGCGCATCATCCTCGGGCGTCGGGCCGCTCATCCCGCCGTCGTCGCCGATGATCCTTTACTCCGCCGTCACCGGCACCTCGCTCGGCGCGTTGTTCCTGGCGGGGCTGATCCCCGGCATCCTCCTCGGGGCTCTGTTCATGCTGGTTGTGGCCGTGCTCGCGAAGCGTGGCAACTGGGGCCGCCACGGCAACTTGTCGCTCTGCGAGATCTGGCGCACGGGAAAGCGCGCAGCGCTGGCCTTCGGCATGCCGGCGATCATCGTGGGCGGACTCGTGCTCGGCGTCTTCACGCCGACGGAGGGCGGCGCCTTCGGCGTTGTCTACGCCTTCCTGCTCTCCTGTTTCGTCTATCGCACGCTCAAGCCGCGCGACGTCTTCCGCGTCCTTGTCTCGGCGGTGCAGCTGACCGGCGAGCTTCTCCTTATCGTCAGTCTGTCCTTCGCGCTCGGCGCCAGCCTGTCGAGCGCGCACGTCCCGCAGGCGCTTGCCTCGGTCATCGACCTGCTGACCATCGGCGACAGCCTCTACATGCGGCTGCTGGCGCTGGTGGTGCTCGCCATCATTGCCGGCATGTTCCTCGATCCGCTGATTCCCGTCCTCGTCCCGGTGATCCTGCCGACACTTCTCGCGTTCAACATCGATCTCATCCATTTCGGAACGCTGATGGTCATGGCAGTCGTCATCGGCCAGCTGACCCCGCCTATGGCCATCGCGCTCATCATCACGAGCCGCATCGCGGAAACGGATCAGATGAAAATCCTGTGGGCGAACATGCCGTTCTTCGTCGCCATCCTTATCTTTACCCTGGTGCTGATGGCGGTCCCGGAGCTTGCCACCTGGCTGCCCGAACACGCGCGGGACTGATGCGGGCTTGCAGCCTGCGCTGAAATCCCGGAGCGGCGGATAGAGGATGCAGCAGCGCCAGGCCCCCGGCTCGACCTACTCGGCGACGGACGGCGCCGCCTATGAGCGCTTCATCGGGCGGTGGAGCCGCCGGCTCGCCGATCCGGTGATCGCGTTCGCCGAGCCGCTTCCCGATGGGCCGCTGCTCGACGTCGGCACCGGAACCGGAAGCGTCGCCCTGGCGCTGGCCGAGCGCCATCCGGGCCGGGCGATCACCGGCGCCGACCTGTCGGAGCCCTATCTCGCCTTCGCCGCGGCACGTCCCGGCGCTGCCGGGATCGATTTCAGGCGCGAGGACGCCTGCGGCATGAGCTTCGCCGAGGACAGCTTCGCCGCGACGTTCGCGGTGCTGGTGCTGAACTTCGTCAAAGATCCGCTCGCTGCGGCGCGCGAGATGCGGCGCGTGACGCAGCCGGGCGGCGTAGTGGTCGCCGCGGGCTGGGATTTCCGCGGCGGCCTTGTCTATCAGCGCATCCTATGGGACAGCGCGGCGAGCATCGACCCCGACGCCGCGGCGGTGCGCGACCGCCTGTTCTCCGCGCCGCTCGCGCTGCCGGACGGCATGCCGGCTCTCTTCCGCTCGGCGGGTCTTGAGGACGTCCGCCGCGACTCCGTCACGATCCGCATGGATTTCGCCGATTTCGCCGATTACTGGGACCCCCTGCTTGGCGGGCAGGGGCCGGTGGGCGGCTACGTCGCCGGGCTTCCGGCAGCAAAGCAGGAGGCCGTGCGCGAGGCGGTGCGGGCAGCTTATCTCGCCGGTGCGCCGGACGGCGAGCGCTCGCTGACGGCGACGGCCTGGGTGGTGCGGGGGACGGCGCCCAAGCGCCCAGGAACGAAGGGGAACGCATGAATCTCCGCGACCGGATCGGCATGGATGTCGGACGCAAGATGCCCGCTGAGGATGCCATCGCATGGGCCGCGGCGAACGACGTGAAATTCCTCGACGTGCAGGCGGACCTCACGCCGAACGCGCTCGAGACGATGCGCGAGCGCGCGCCGGCCATCCGCGCCGCGCTGGAGGGAACCGGCGTCAGGCTCGGCCTTCATACTCTCTCGGCGGTGAATACCGCGGAGGTGTCGCCCTTCGTCCGCGACGCGGCCGACGAATATCTCCGCGCCTATGTCGATCTCGCCGCATTGACCGGCGCGGAATGGATCATCGTGCATGCCGGCTATCATTTCACCGACGACTACGAGATGCGCCGGCAGGCGGGACTGGAGCGCCTGAAGCGCGCCGGCGACTACGCCGAGAAGGCCGGGGCGCTTCTTCTCCTCGAAAATACCAACCGCGAGCCGGACCACGCGGAGGTGAAGTACCTCGCTTGCACGATCGAGGAGTGCCGGTTCTATTTCGATCGGCTCCAATCGCCGAGCATCGGCTTCTCCTTCACGGCCAACCACGCACATCTCTGGCCGGAGGGGATCGCCGGCTTTGTGGACGCGCTCGATTTCTCGCGCTGCGGCGAGGTGCGGCTGGCCGACTGCCGCGGCACTGTCGAGGAGCATCTGCGGCCGGGGGAGGGGACGATCGACTTCGGTGACATGTTCCGCCGGCTCGAAGTCGCCGGCTTCAGCGGCCACTATATGAACCAGTTCGGTTCGCTGCAGGACATGCTCGACGGCCGCGACTACCTCGTCAAGCGAGCGCGCGAGGCAGGCTTGGCTTAACCGTCGCGGCAGCCTGTCCCCCGCCTAGCGGATCAGCCCCAGGCTCTCGAGCTTGAGCAGGATTTTCTGGGCCGAGACATCCGGTGTTTCCCCGCTGGTGTCGATTGTCAGCTCGGCCCGCTCGGGCACCTCATAGGGATCGTCGATGCCGGTGAAGTGCTTGATCATCCCCGCGCGCGCCTTTGCGTAAAGGCCCTTCGTGTCGCGCTGCTCGCACACTTCGAGCGCTGTCGAGACATAGATCTCGACGAAGGTCCCGACGCTTTCGACCAGATCACGCACCTGGCGCCGCACGGCGCGATAGGGGGCGATCGGCGCACAGAGCGCCACGCCGCCCGCCTTGGTGATCTCGGACGCGACGTAGCCGATGCGCAGCACGTTCAGGTCGCGATGCTCCTTGGAGAAGCCGAGCTCGCTCGACAGGTGCTGGCGCACGTGATCGCCGTCGAGTAGCGCGACCGAGCGGCCGCCCAGCTCCAGAAGTTTTGCCATCAGCGCGTTGGCGAGGGTCGATTTTCCGGCCCCCGACAGGCCGGTAAAGAGGATCGTGAAGCCTTGGCGATGGCGCGGCGGATAGGTCCGGCGAAGCTCCTCGACGACCTCCGGGTAGGAGAACCATGACGGAATGTCGATGCCTTCGCGCAGCCGCCGTCGGAATTCCGTGCCGGAGAGCGAGAGCACGGTCTCGCCCGGCGAGATCTCGTCGATCGCAATGTACTGACCGCGATCCTGCACGTAGACCATCTCCCTGAACGGAACCATTTCGATCCCGAGCTCGGCCGAATGCCGGCGGAGCACGTCTTGCGCCTCGTAGGGTTCGTAAAAGGGCTTGCCGCCCGTGTCGTTGCCCGGCCCGGCATGGTCGCGGCCGACGATGAAATGCGTGCAGCCGTAGTTCTTGCGGATGATCGCGTGCCAGACGGCTTCGCGCGGGCCGGCCATCCGCATTGCGAGAGGCAGGAGGCTGAGCGTCGTCGTCTGCTCCGGGTAGGCCTTCAGCAGGTGCTCGTAGCAGCGGACGCGGACAAAATGGTCGATATCGCCGGGCTTCGTCATGCCGACGACCGGGTGCAGGAGCAGGTTCGCCTCCGTCATCTGCGCCGCGCGCTGGGTCATTTCCTGATGCGCCCGGTGCATCGGGTTGCGCGTCTGAAAGGCGACGATCCGGGTCCATCCCCACAGATCGAATTTCTGCCGGAGCTGCGCGGGGTCGTCGCGCAGCTGCCGGAAGTCGTATTCGACCGGGCGCATGAGTCCGTCGACCCGGCCGCCGAGATAGACGGGATGTGTCCGGTTCAGCAGATGATCGACACCGGGATGTGCCGGATCGGCCGTCCCGAACACCGCCTCGGCCTCGCGCTTCCGGTCGGGGGTGAACACGGATTCCACCGTCATCACCGCAACGACGAAGCCCTCCGCATCCCTGAGCGCGATGCGCGACCCCTCCACGACCGCATCGGCGAAGCCCTGCGGCACGTCGAGGGCGACGGGGATGGGCCAGAGCGTCCCGTCGACGAGGCGGCTTTCCAGCACCACTCGCGCGTAATCGGCCTCCCGCAGAAAGCCATCGAGCGGGGAGAACCCGCCATTCATCAGCAGCTTGAGATCGCAAAGCTGCCGTTGCGACAGGTCCCAGACCGGAAAGGAAGCCGCCTCGGTCCTCTGCGCTGCCGCTTCCTCGTCGGCGAGATAGAGAACGCGCAGCGCGCCGCCATGCGGTTGGACGAGACCCATAATGCCCCCCCCATCATGCCGCGACGACCGGAGCCGGGCGCCGGCGGCAGCCGAGCATCGCAGGCGGTCCCGGCACTTGGCAATATCGGGGAGCGATGTGCCCCGCCGGTCAGGGCTGCGGCGGCCGATCGTCCGTGGGCTCTGGACTGCTCGTCGGCGGAATCTCGTTGATAAGCAGCCAGTAGTGACCGAGATAGCGCGCCGCTTCGGCGAAAGCATCGAAATCGACGGGCTTGCGGACATAGCTGTTGCAGCCAAGCCTGTAGCCGTCGATCAGATCGCTCTCCTCCCTGGAGGACGTGAGGATCACGACAGGGAGAAGCGCGGTGCGGCGGTCCTGCCGTATCCGGCGGAGCACCTGGAGTCCGTCGATCTTCGGGAGCTTCAGGTCGAGGAGGACGACCTGCGGCAGCGCCGGCGCGACGCGATCCGCGTGGACCCCGGTCGCATAGAGGTAGTGGAGCGCCTCTTCCCCGTCTCGCACAACCGCGATTTCGTTTCTAACATTGCACCTGCGGAAGGCGCGGAGTGTCAGGGCCTCGTCGTCAGGGTTGTCCTCGATTAGGAGGATGGATGGCATTGTCTGCGCTCCGTATCGCGGCGACGGCCGCTGCGATTTGACAACCAAAGATAGCATAAATCTCATAGGGGAATGCTTAACAAATCTCCAGATCGAATTAGAAACCTCCGGCCCGCCTCGCTTCGCCGTCGAGGTACGGCTGAACCCGGCCAGTCCGCGGCTCAGTGGCTTTTCCCATGAAAGAGAAATGGTTGTGAAACCTATTCATCCGATGCTGGGCGCTGGATTCATTGCCGCGGTCAACCATGCTCGGACAGCCAGATCCCGTCAGCGAGTCACCGCCAACGATACAATCAGGACTTGCATCGGAGTCGGAGGCTCCGTCAGACGTCAGCGCGGTGCGCTTCCGCGACTTCGCTGAAGTCGCTTCGGACGTTCTTTGGGAAACGGACGACCAGTTCCGCATCACCGCCTATTTCGCCGGCGATCCCGTCCAAGTTCTGGGCTTGCCGCTGTCGGAGATCATCGGCAGGACCCGATGGGAAATTGCGCGTGCGGATGTGGATTCGCCGGGCTGGAAGCAACACATAGACGACCAGCGCGCGCACCGCGCCTTCAATCGGTTTGAGTTCACGGTCGCCGGTCCCGACGGCGCCGTCCGCTGGGTTTCTTCCAGCGGCCGTCCGTGCTTCGACGCACGAGGGAATTTTCAGGGCTACCGCGGCGCCTCCACCGACATCACCGCGCAGAAGGAGGCCGAAGCGCAGGTGCGCCGGAGCGCCCGTCAGCAGCAGGTCGTCGCCGCCGTCAGCCAGCTCGCTCTGCAGGGGGTGCCGGGCCCAAGATTGTCGGAGATTGCCGCGGAACTGACCGGCAAGACGCTCGGCGTGGACATTGTGAGCGTGCTCGATCTCTCCGCCGACGGGCGGGTCCTGCGGCTGCGCGGCGGTTTCGGCTGGCCGCCCAACACCGTGCATCTGCGGGCGATCCCTCTTGCAGTCTGCCGGCCGCTGCATGAGGCGCTGGCTTCAAGCGAGCCGGTCTACTTCCCGCGGGCCGACTTCAATATCCTCCCGCATGAGCGCGGCAAGGCGGGCTTCGGGCTCGCTTTGGCGATCGGCGAAAGGACAGAGCGCCTCGGGGTACTGGCAGTCTGCGGGGGCGAAGAGCGGCGTTTCGACTCGGGCGACGTGAGCTTTCTGCAGAGCATCGCCTTCGTGCTCGGCGCCGTCTCCGAGCAGCGTAAATCGGAGGCCGTGATGCGGCTCCGCGAACGGGCGCTGGAAGCCCTCGACCGGGGCATCATGCTGACCGACGCGGCCCGTTTCGATAATCCGCTGATCTACGTAAATCCGGCGTTCGAGCGCATCACCGGCTATTCCCGGAGCGATGCCATCGGCAAGAACCCCCGCTTTCTGCACGGACCGGAGACCAGCGCCGACACAATCGCGGCGATCCGCACGGCGGTCGAAGCGGAGCAAAACTTCCGCGGTGAAATACTGAACTACCGCAAGGACGGCGGCAGTTTCTGGAACGACCTTACCGTTTCTCCAGTGCGCGATGCGAACGGATCGAGCACGCATTTCGTCGGCGTCATATCGGATGTGAGCGAGCGCATTCAGCTGGAGGCGCAGCTGCGCCAGGCGCAGAAGATGGAGGCGGTCGGCCATCTGACCGGCGGCATCGCTCACGACTTCAACAACATGCTCGCCGTCATCCTGGGCAATGCCGAGGTTCTGGTGGAGGAAGCCGCCGATCCGGAGGTCAAAGCCACCGCCGAGCTCGTGATGGAGACGGCCGAGCGGGCCGCGGAGCTGACGCAGCGCCTGCTGGCTTTCGGGCGGCGGCAGGCGCTACGGCCGGAGCCGATCGCCTTGTCGGCGGCGATCGCATCCTTTTCCGGGATGCTCGGGCGCATTCTGGGCGAGCAGATTCGCCTGGAGATATTGCTGCCGGAGGATCTCCCGATGGCGCTGGTCGACCGCTCGCTGTTCGAATCCGCCATCCTCAATCTGTGCGTGAATGCGCGCGACGCGATGGCGGCTGGCGGATGCCTCACGATCGAGACGGCGGCCATTCGCGTTCCCGGCGCGGCGGCGCCGGCGAGGCTTGTGCCGGGCGGCTACCTTGAGGTCACGGTGCGCGACACCGGAATCGGCATGTCGCGGGACGTCTTGAGCCACGCGTTCGAGCCCTTCTTCACGACCAAGGATGTCGGCAAGGGGTCCGGTCTGGGGCTGGCGATGGTTTACGGCTTCGTCCAGCAGTCGAAAGGCGATGTGACGATCGAGAGCACGCCCGGCGAGGGGACTGCGATCCACCTCTTCCTGCCTGAAGCGCCCCCGGCGGCAGCCCGCAGCGAAGATTCGCCCGCCCCGCTCGCCACCGCCGCGCCGCACGGCCGGGAGCGGATCCTGCTGGTCGAGGACGAGCCGGAGGTCCGGCGGTTCGTGGCGAGACAACTGGCGGGCCTCGGCTATTCGATCATGGAAGCGGAGACCGGCGCCGCGGCGCTGCAGGTCCTGGCGTCGCATACCGACATCGATCTGCTGTTTTCGGATCTGGTTCTGCCCGGCGGCATCAGCGGCGTGCAGTTGCTGGAGAAGGCGCGCGCATTGCGGCCTGGACTCAGGGCAGTCCTGACCACCGGCTATACCGAGGAATTCGCGCAGTTCGAAAAGGAGATCGCTGAACCGGTTCTGAAGAAACCCTATCGGCGTCAGACGCTCGCGGAAACCATGCGCGCGGCGCTCGACCGGCCGGCTCAGGAAGACTGAGGCGAGCGGGATGGCGGCGCTCCCGCCGTTAATCCTTCGTCCATGTTTTGCAACCTACGATTGTTAGCCCGGCGACCTTCCGGAGGGCTCTCGACCATGATCACCGCCCTTGCCACCAACACATTGTCTCGGAGGTCGCCGGGTTGAACCGTCCGTCGGCAGCCGCCGACGGGTCGCGCCCGGATTCACGCGGCCCGTTTGATCCTGAAGCATCTCCCGCTAGAGCGGCGGAAATGACCCCCCTCAAGATTTTGATTGTGGAGGATTCCCCCGACGACGCGGAGTTGCTGCTCCGGGAGCTTCGGCGGGGCGGATTCGCGCCCGATCACTACGTCGTCGATTCGGCGGCGGCCGCCGCTGCGGCGTTGAGCAGCGACGCCTGGGATATCATCGTTTCCGACTTCAACCTGCCCCGCGGCGACTTTCCCGACATCATGCGCCTCGCGAAGGCCGACGACGGGGACCGTCCGTTCATCATCCTGTCAGGCTCCATCGGCGAGGAGACCGCGGTCGCTCTCATGCGCGAGGGGGCGGCCGATCTCATCCTGAAGGGCAACATGTCGAGGCTGGTTCCCGCCATCCGCCGCGAGCTTGCGGCGGCGGAACAAAAATATGCACGGCGCGAGAGCGAGCGGCGCTTCCGCGACATCGTCGATATCTCGGCCGACTCGATCTGGGAGACCGATCGGGAGCACCGCCTTTCCTTTGTCTCCGGCGCCGGCGCCGATGCGGAGTGGATCGATCCGTTCCGCCGGCTCGGCCGCACGTATTGGGAGGCGATCGGCGCGGATCCGAAATCCGATCCGCATTGGCGCAACCACCTCTCCGATCTCGAGGCGCGGCGGCCCTTCCGCAGCTTCCGCGTATCGTTCGGTTCGCCCGCTGGGCGCCGCTATCATGTTTCCATCAGCGGCGTGCCGTATTTCGACAGGAGCGGGCGATTCTGCGGCTACCGCGGCGCGATGACGGACGAAACACTGCTGGTGGAGGCGTATTGGCGGGCGGAGGCGGGTCTTGGAACAACC
>DASWJZ010000414.1:0-10163 GCA_036396875.1 Propylenella sp. | reverse complement strand
ATAGGCGAAGTCGGGCACTGACGCGACCGGCCGGCCGACGACGCCCCACAGCGGCGGGCCGACCTTGCTCGCGCCGCCCTCCTCCAAAGCATGGCAGGCGATGCACCTTTTTGCGAAGGCTTCGCCCTTGGCCAGATCGGCCGCGGCGACCTTCGCTACGAAGCCGCTCGCCGCGGGCTCGCCGGCGGCTGCAGGGGCCGCGTCCGGCGCCTGCTCCGCTTGCGCAACCGATTCGGCAGGCACGGGCGCCGATTCGGCGGCCTCCTCTTCCGCTGCTTGGGAAGGCTCCGCGGCCTGCTCGTCCGCGGCCGCAGGCTCGGCCTTGGCGACGTCTTCCGCCGCTGGCGCTTCGGCCGGCTGAGCCGCGTCCGCCTCGGCGGGCGCAGCCTCGTCCTCCCCGGCGGGCGCCCCTTCGGCGGGTTCCGCGGCCGCCTCCTCGGCGGGAGCCTCCTCGCCCGGCTGGGCCTCGGGGGCCTCCGCCGCCGGCAAGGGTTCCGGGCTGTCGGACATGGATCGGAGGTAGGCAATGACGTTGGCGCGCTCGCCATCGTCCCTGAGCCCGGCGAAGGCCATCTTGGTTCCGGGGACGGTGCCCTTCGGGTCGTGCAGGAACGCGCTCAGGTTCTCGTAGGTCCAGCTGCCGCCCTGCTCCGCATGAGTGTGCATGGCGTCGCTGTATTCGTAGCCCTCATGCGCGGCGATCGCCCGTCCCACGATGCCGTAGAGGTTGGGTCCAACCTTGTTCGGCTCGCCGCTGCCGAAGGTGTGGCAGGCGGCGCATTTCTTGGCGCTCGCTTCGCCGGCGGCCGGATCTGCGCTGGCGAGCAGCACGCCGATCGGCGCGCTCGGCGCCGCCTCACCGGCCTCGCCGCCCTCAACCCCTTCCGCAGCCACGGCGATGACGTAGCCCGGCGATTCCGGCTCCTCGGTCGCGAAGATCATGTCCGAAGCGATGCTGAGCCCGAATCCGACGAGCAGCGCGAAGAGCACGGCGCCGATGATCTTGTTCCATTCGAAGGAGTCCATTGGGCAGGCGCTCCGGCGGGATTTTGACCAGAAATCGTGCCCCGCGAAGCATCGTCGCAGGCGGCGGCAGGGGTATAGCTTTTGCCGGAGGCCATCAAGCCGTATAAGCCGCCGGTCCTGAGACCTTTTGACACCGATTGCTCCGTTTGCCGTACCTTCATGAACCCGGTCATCATCATTCCGGCGCGCCTTGCCGCGACACGCCTGCCGAACAAGCCGCTCGCCGACATCGCCGGGCGCCCGATGATCGCGCATGTCGTGGAGCGCGCGCTTGCCGCCGGCATCGGCCCGGTTGCCGTGGCGGTCGATTCGCCGGCGATTGCCGAGGCGCTCGCAGGATCGGAGGCGGAGGCGGTGCTGACGCGCGCGGACCATGCGTCCGGCTCCGACCGCATCTGCGAGGCGCTCGACCGGCTCGACCCGGACGGCCGCTTCGACGTGGTGGTCAACCTGCAGGGCGACTTCCCTACCATCTCGCCGCACGCGATCTCAGCCGCGCTCAGGCCGCTCGACGATTCGGAGGTCGCGGTCGGCACGCTCGCCGGAGAGATTGTCGAGGCGCACGAGCGCACCAATCCGAACGTGGTGAAGGTCGTCGGTACGCCGGCCGGGCCGAACCGGCTCCGCGCGCTCTACTTCACCCGCGCGACCGCGCCCTCCGGTGACGGGCCGCTCTATCATCACAGCGGAATCTATGCATGGCGTCGCGAGGCGCTTCGCCGCTTCGTGTCGCTGCCGCCGAGCGTGCTGGAGTTGCGCGAGCGGCTGGAGCAGCTGCGCGCGCTGGAGGCGGGGATGCGCATCGACGTGACCATCATCGACGAGGTCCCCTTCGGGGTGGACACGCCTGCCGAGCTTGAGCGGGCGCGGGCGCTCCTCAAGGCGAAGCACTAGGAGGAGAGAGGTCTTGGCCGAAAAGCGTATCGTGTTCCAGGGCGAGCCGGGCGCCAACTCGCACATCGCATGCCGCGAGATGGCGCCGGATGCCGAACCTGTGCCGCAGCCGACCTTCGAGCATTGTTTCCAGGCGGTCGCGCTGGGCGAGGCGGACCTCGCCATGATCCCGATCGAGAATTCGCTGGCCGGCCGCGTCGCCGACATCCATCACCTTCTGCCGACCTCGCACCTGTCGATCATCGGCGAGTATTTCCTGCCGGTGCACCACCAGCTCCTCGCGGTGCCGGGCGCGCGGATCGGCGATCTGGAAGTCGTGCAGAGCCATGTCCATGCGCTCGGCCAGTGCCGAAGGATCATCCGCGAGCTCGGCCTTTCGGCCGAGGTCGCCGCCGATACGGCGGGCTCGGCGCGCTTCGTGGCGGAGCTTCGCGACCCGCGCCGCGCGGCCATAGCTCCGCGGCTCGCGGCCGAGATCTACGGCCTGCAGATCCTGCGCGAGGATATCGAGGACGAGGCGCACAACACGACGCGCTTCATCGTGCTTTCGCGCGACGGTCTGCGCCCGCCGGCCGGCGACGGGCCGGTCATCACCTCGTTCATCTTCCGCGTCCGCAACGTTCCCGCCGCGCTCTACAAGGCGCTCGGCGGCTTCGCCACGAACAACGTCAATATGACCAAGCTCGAGAGCTACCAGCTCGGCGGAAAATTCTTCGCGACCCTGTTCTATGCCGACGTCGAGGGCCACCCCGACGACCACAATTTGAAGCTGGCGCTCGAAGAGCTGGAGTTCTTCTCGGCGGAATTCCGCATCGTCGGCATCTATCCGGCGAGCCCCTTCCGCGCCAACATCGCCGAGCCGGAAGAAAACCGCGACCTCAGGCCGATGGCGCCGCACGCCTGATCCGGCTTGGCGGCGGCGCGACTCGGGGGGCGCGGTAACCGTACCTCAGCGTGACGATCGGATGCGCGAGTACTCGATACCCTCACGGCAAGGTACGAGCGTAGCGAGCCTCGCACCACCAGAGACTCCAGGAAACACCCGCTGCCACGTGCGCCATGCATCCCCATCTTTCGAGGCGCCGCTTCGCGGCGCAGGCTCAGGATCAAGGGAGTGCGTTGCGCATCGTGGCGAGCTTAACCCCCGTGCAGTCATTCAGGGACCTGCTTTGATGCGCACGGAATCGACCAGAAGCGTATAGGGGCCGCCGGCCGGCCCCTCGCGCCGCGCCGTCAGCCCGACCCTCGATGGCGGCGCGTAGCGGAATTCGGTGAATTCGCAGATGGCGTTGCCATCCACCGCGAAGCTGTAGACGGGCCCGAAAACTTCGGCCGAGAGGGTGTGGAAGTTCTTCCGATCGACGGCCGGGAGGTGTTTCTTGCAGCCAGGCTTCACCACCTCCGTGCCGATTTGGAAATGCGCAAAAGACCTGTTGTCCAGCCGCTTCACGGTCGCGATGCTTCCCTCGCTTCCGTCGTCGGGGCGGCTCAGCGTGAAGTGATATCCGTCGGACTGCGGTATCCCGAACACTTCGGTGATGTGCGTTGCGATGAGAAGGCCCGTCTCCAGCGGATACCTCCTCGACTGCGGCGGCTACGTGGGGTCGATCTGCCGCATCCGCGCTTTCGCGGTGAAGTCGAAGCCGCAATAGGGCGCGCTTGCCATTGCCCAGATGTTGTCGCTCGCCCACGTCGAAGTGGAGGTGCGAAAGTTGCCATCCGCGAGACTCCATTCCTCGAGGTCGCGCCGCCACTGCGAGCCGCTTCCGGCGACGTTGAACCCGTAATTCTCGTCGCCTTCCACGTCGCGCAGTTCGTCATAGGCGTTGTAGACATTGATCCGCCGGCGCGGTGGGAACGCAACATTGCCCGTGACCATACGCCCCGTGCAGTTCAACGCCGTCAGCATCGCCGGGAGGCTGGGCTTCGGAGTAATGTCGGCGGACCGCAGAAGCGCGAAGGCGCCGGCGAGGTGCGGCGCCGCCTGCGAGGTGCCCGTGAGCACGCAATAATTGCCGGTGACGACGGGGCACTTCGTGCTGCCCGGCGGAACGGCGGCCTTGATGTTCACGCCCGGCGCCAGCAGCTTCACCAGGCCCGAATGGTTGGAGCTTCCCCAGAGCGCGTCGTCCTTGTCGGTTGCCCCGACCGCGATCGCCCTCGAGATGCAGGCGGGGAACGTAATGATTCCCCTCTGGCCGTTGTTTCCCGCGCCGATGATGACGGGAATACCTGCGGTGCGGAGCTTCGTTATGATCGTCGTCGTCTCCGGGCTTCGGCTGTCGCAAGGCCCGTCAAACTGCTCGCCCGATACGCTGAGGGTGACCGCTGCGAGCTTGGGAGCGCGCTTCTTATAGACCAGCTCCAGTCCCTTTATCACATCCGACAGAACGAACGCCGCGCAAGGCACCGGCGAGCAGCTGGTCTTGAGGTGCTTGCTGGCCACCTGGATGGCCCAGATCTCTGCGTCCGGCGCGACGCCCTTCAGCGCGGCGCTGCTTCCCGCCGCGATCGAGGCGACATGCGTTCCATGATGGCACAGGGTGATTTTGGCCGGGCAGTTCACGCCGGCATCGAAGGCGAAGGATTCTGGAGCGCCGCCGGGGCAGAATGACCGGGTCGCGTTCGCTCCGGAGCGCTTCGTCGAGAAGCAGGCTTCGTAGGTTACCTTGTCCTGCAGCATCCGGTGGGCTTTGCTGACCCCCGTGTCGAGGATGGCGACGACCTGGTTGGCGCCCGTGATCTCGCGCTCCTCCCAAAGTCGTCTGGCGCCGATGATGCGCGTGCTGTCGCCAAGCGTCGGCTGAAGCGAAACATCCTCGTAGACGTGCGTGACCATGGGATCGGCGAGAAGCCGGCCAAGCTCGGCGTGCGTCACCTCGAGCGCGATCGACGGAACGACGCTGAATTTCTTGGTGCCGCGGCCGCCGATGCGGACGACCAGCGCCTCCTGAGCGCCGGCGAGCGCCGACGCCTGGGCGCGAGCCTCGGTCGGCGAAACCTGATCTTCATCGCGCAGGGGTAAATCAAGCCCGACGATCACGCTGACCGTGCCGTCCGCCTCCGCCTTGGCGAGCAGCCTTCGTCCGACCGGCTGGGCCGACAGGGGAGTGCCGCCGGGTGTGGCGACAGCGACCCAGCTGCTCTTCTCGACGTGCGCGGCGGCAGGTGCGGCGCACAATATCGCCGCAGCCATGGCGGCCGCGATCAGCGCATTCGCGAATGCTACGCGCATGGCCTGCCCTCGCAAATAATATTCAGGGCGCCAAACGGCGTCGAGCTTAAAACTATCCCTCTTGCAGGCCTTTGGCCAGCCGCAGGCCGGACCGCCTCAGCCCGGCTTCCATTCGGCGAACGCCTTGATGAGCTGATGCGCGATCGCCATCGGGAACGGCGCCTTCAGTCCGTCGGGGTGTTCACCGGCCAGCATCAGCGCCACCTCGCCGCGCGAGAACCAGCGGCAGTCCTCGAGCTCCGCCGCGTCCCGCACGATTTCGGCGTCGAGCGCCTCGGCGTGGCAGCCGATCATCAGCGAGGAGGGGAACGGCCAAGCCTGGCTCGAATGATAGGCGACGCGGCCGATGCGGATGCCCGCCTCCTCCTTGGTCTCACGCCGGACCGCCTCCTCGATCGTCTCGCCCGGCTCCATGAAGCCGGCGAGAGCCGAATACATGCCGGCCGCGAAGCGCGGCTGCCGGCCGAGCAGACAGCGTTCGCCGTCGATGGCGAGCATGATGACGACCGGATCGACGCGCGGAAACGTCTCCACCGCGCAGGTCTCGCAGGTCCGGCAGACGCCGCCGCGATGCATGGCGAGCAGGCCGCCGCAGCGCCCGCAAAAACGATTCGCGGCGTGCCAGTGGAGGTAGGAGCGCGCCTGCGCCAGCGCCCCGAGATCGGTCGGATCGATCAGGCCCTGGATCGCCAGCGCGCGGAGGTCGATCGAGGTAATGCCGTCGGGCAGCGGGCGGTCGGGGGACACATGCCCGGCGAAGCGCGGCCCGTCGGGCGCGACGCCGAGCAGGAGCAGGCTGTCGGGCTGAAGCCCGATCCGCCGCGCCTCGTCCGGCGAGAGCCGGGGATGATGCCGCTCGCCGTCAATGCGGAGGAGCGCGCGGTCTTCGGCAAAAAGGTAGATCGCGGCATTCGGCGCCGTCAGGGCGACCGCAAAGCTCGCCTCGTCGCGCGCCTCGCTCCACCGCTCGATCGGATTTCCCGAAAAGCCGTTCCAATGGCTGGCTTCGGTGAAAACGCGGCTGTCGAAGAAGGATTTCTTCGCTCTTGGCGCAGTCCCGTCCGCCGGACGCTCGCTCAACCGAGCCGCTCCGCGAGCCGCCGGGCGAGGGCTTCCGCCGCGCCGGGCGGATAGGGTTTCGGCGGCGCCGCTCCCCAGACCGGCTTCGGCCAGGCGGCGTCGCTCTTCGTCCGCGCGATCACATGCACATGCAGCTGGCGCACCATGTTGCCGAGCGCTGCGACGTTCAGCTTGTCGCAGGAGACCACGGCGCGCAGCGCCTCGCTCGCGCGTGATATCTCGCGCATCAGCTGCGCCCGGTCGTCGGCGTCGAGATCGATAATCTCGGCGAGCGCCGGGCGGCGCGGCACCAGGATGAGCCAAGGGTAGTTGGCGTCGCCCATCAGGCGGGCCGCCGAGAGCGGCAGCTCGGCGACCGCGATCGTCTCGGCCAGCAGCCTTGCGTCCATCTCGAAATCCTGCATCGCTCTCCCGTCCGCCTGTCGGTTGACTGTCCGATCCTCTCGCAGCAAGGTCCGCGCGCATTCCGGCCGGGGACCTGATGAGCGACATTGCCCAGCTGCAAGCGATTGTCGAGAGCGCCTTTGAGGCGCGCGAGAGGATCGGGCCGGCGACCGGCGGCGAGGTGCGCGACGCGGTGGAGACGGCGCTCGGCCTGCTCGATGCGGGTGAGGCGCGGGTGGCGGAGCCGCGCGACGGCGGCTGGGCGGTCAATCAGTGGCTGAAGAAGGCGGTGCTTCTCTCTTTCCGTCTGAACGACATGTCGGTGATTCCGGGCGGCCCCGGCGGCGCCAACTGGTGGGACAAGGTGCCGTCGAAGTTCGCCGGCTGGGACGAGGCGCGCTTCCGCGCCGCCGGTTTCCGGGCTGTCCCAGGCTCGGTCGTGCGTCGCTCCGCCTATATCGCGCCGAACGTCGTGCTCATGCCATGCTTCGTCAATCTCGGAGCCTATGTGGACGAGGCGACGATGGTCGACACCTGGGCGACAATCGGGTCGTGCGCGCAGATCGGCAAGCGCTGCCACATCTCCGGCGGAGCGGGCATCGGCGGCGTGCTCGAACCGCTGCAGGCCAGTCCCGTCGTGATCGAAGACGACTGCTTCGTCGGCGCGCGCGCCGAAGTGGCGGAGGGTGTGATCGTGCGCCGGGGCTCGGTGCTCTCGATGGGCGTCTATCTCGGCGCCTCCACCCGCATCGTCGACCGCGGGACCGGCAAGGTCGCCTACGGCGAAGTGCCGCCCTACTCGGTGGTCGTCTCCGGCGCGATGCCGGGCGCGTCCGGCGGCCCCTCGCTCTATTGCGCGGTGATCGTCAAGCGGGTGGACGAGCGGACCCGCGCCAAGACCTCCATCAACGAGCTTTTGCGCGACTGAGGCAACGTGCCGAACTCTGGGCCGACCCGGCGACGCTCTCTCTATCTCTGGCTCTTCTTCGGCCTCAGGGGCCGGATTTCGCGCCGCGTCTACTGGATGGCCTACCTCTTCCTGATTGCCTTGAATTCGGTGGTGATCGGCCAGATCCTGGGCGGCGAGAGCGGGAGCTTCTTCGCGCTCGCCGAGACGGTGGGTCCGTTCCTCGTCATTGCGACGCTCTATTGCAATCTGTCGATCGCAGTGAAGCGGCTGCACGACATCGGCTATGGCGGCTTCCTCGCCGCCGCGCTCTTCGTGCCCTTCGTCAATCTGGCCTTCACGATCTGGGTCGGGCTCTTGCCCGGCATGGCCGGGCCCAACCAGTTCGGCGAAGCGCCGGACAGCTTGCCGGCCTGAAGATGCCGGATCTTCCCGCCGCTTCCGATCTCCTCGTCGAGCTGGTCCGGACGCCGAGCGTCACCCCGAACGCCGGCGCCGCACTCGACGTGCTGGAGCGCCGCCTCAGCCCGGCCGGCTTTGCCGTCGAACGCCCGATCTTTGCGGGAAGCGGCGCGGAACCGGTCGAGAATCTCTTTGCGGCGATCGGCGCGGGCGAGCGGCACCTGACTCTTGCCGGACATGTCGACGTGGTGACGCCCGGACCCGAGACCCGTTGGCGGCATCCGCCCTTCGCGGCAGTCGTGGAGGACGGGGTCCTCTACGGCCGCGGCGCGGTGGACATGAAGGGCGGACTGGCGGCCATGACCGCCGCCGCGCTGCGCTTTGTCGCGAGAAGGGGGGAAAACTTCGGCGGCCGGCTCTCCCTCCTCATAACCGGGGACGAGGAGGGCGTCGCCGTCAACGGCACGGCAAAGCTCCTGGAATGGGCGGCTGCCCGCGGCGAGCGGTTTTCGGGCGCGCTCGTCGGCGAGCCGACCAGCGCCCGCGAGCTTGGAGACCAGATCAAGATCGGCCGGCGCGGCAGCTTTTCCGCGACGCTGACGGTGGAGGGGAAGCAGGGCCATGCGGCTTACCCGGAGATGGCCGACAATCCGGTCCGCGGCATGATCGCGCTTCTCGCCGCCCTCCTCGCCGATCCGCTCGACGACGGCTCCGAGCATTTTGGCCCCTCGACGCTGGAAGTCGTGAGCGTCGATGTCGGCAATTCGGCCTGGAACGTCATTCCGGCGATTGCCACCGCTCGCATCAACAGCCGCTTCAACGATCGCTGGAGCCGCGCCGCGCTCAAGGCCGAGATCGAGCGGCGGCTTGCCGCCGCCGCGTCCGGCCCGGCGCTCGGAGCGCGCATTCCGGTCAACTGGCGCCTGGCGGAGGAGGCGGCGCGCTCCGATGTTTTCCTGACCCGCGACGATGCGCTGATCGGATGCCTGTCCGATGCGGTCGAGGCGGTGACCGGCCGCCGCCCGGCACTGTCGACCAGCGGCGGGACATCCGACGCCCGCTTCATCCGGTTCTACTGTCCGGTCGTCGAGTTCGGACCCGTCGGCATGACCATGCATCAGATCGACGAGCGCGTTCCGCTTGCGGAGGTGGAACAGGCGGCCCGCATCTACGAGACGTTCCTGCGCTTCTATTTCCCGAATGATGGGTAGCTTCGCTTACATCCGCGGCAATCTCGAAGGCGCCTGGGCGGTGATGCTGGGACGGGCGGACGGGCTGCGGCTGCTCGACACGTCGCTGGAGGGATTCTGGCGCTCGTTCGCCGCCGTCATCTTCCTGCTACCGCTGGCATTCCTGGCGATGATGAGCCAGGCGAAGCTTGTCGGAGTGTCGGCGGAGGCGCCGGAGGCGGCGGCGGCTGAATTCGGGTTTGTCGCCGGGAGCTTCGCGGTCCTCTTCGACTGGTTCACCTTTCCCCTCATCTTCGCCGTCGTAGCGAGGATGTTCGGGCTCGGCGGGCGCTACGTGCCCTTCATCGTCTCGCGCAACTGGGCCTCCCTCATCATCGGCGCCATGGTCGCCGTCGTGCACATCCTCCACCTCGTTGGGGTGATCCCGTCCGCTGTCGCTCCTTACCTTATGCTCGCCGTCATCGCGGTTGCCCTTCGCTTCTCCTACGTGATCGCGCGGACGGCGCTCGCCGTGTCGATGGGCATGGCGCTTCCGATCGTCGCCCTCGATCTGGTGATCAGCCTGACCATCTGGTCCGCCTTCGAGCGGCTGAGCTAGCGGCCGGGCATTCGCGGACCTGGTTGTTCCCCAAAAAGCCGGGCGCGCAGGGTCCGATCGGATTTTACGATCCGTCGGGATAATCCACCCGCACGAGATAAAGCCCCTCGGGGGGCGCCACGGGGCCTGACGCGGTGCGGTCGCGCGCGTCGAGCGCCCGCGCCACGTCGTCCGGGCTCCACTTTCCTTCGCCCACGAGCTTCAGCGTGCCCGCCAGCGAGCGGACCTGGTTGTGGAGGAACGAGCGCGCGGTGGCCAAGATCTGGACTTCGTCATCCCGGCGCAGGACGTTCAGCCGGTCGAGCGTGCGGATCGGGCTTTTGGCCTGGCATTCGGTCGAACGGAACGTCGTGAAGTCGTGCGTGCCGACGAGCCGCTGCGCGGCGCGGTACATGGCGACCGCGTCGAGCGGCCGCGCCACGTGCCAGACACGGCCGCGATCGAGTG
>DASWJZ010000413.1:0-1995 GCA_036396875.1 Propylenella sp. | reverse complement strand
ATCGGCAGTGTCGGCCGGCGGATCGGGGCGCTTGGCCTATGCGACCCTCGTCACCAACGAGGAATACGGGCGCGGCGCCCTTGCGCTCGCCCGCTCGCTCCGCTGGACGGGCACCGCCGCGCCGCTCCTCGTGCTGGCGACGGGAGAAGCCGAGCATCTCGACGAGCTGGAGAAGGAAGGCTGCCGCATCGTGCCGGTGACGCAGCCGGCGGTTTCGGAGGCTTTCCGCGCGCGCCACAGCCGTGAGGCGCTGCACCGCGCCGCGCCGTTCAACAAGGGCAACAAGCCCGCCTTCCACGACCCGGTCGACAATTTCTGCAAGCTCGAGCTCTGGAAGTTCGAGGACTTCGAAAAGATCGTCTTCCTCGACGCGGATTCGGTCGTCGTGAAGCCCATCGACATGCTCTTCGGCTTCCCGGAATTCGCCGGCGCTCCGAACGTCTATGAAACGCTCGCGGATTTCCACCGGCTGAATTCCGGCGTCTTCGTCGCCGAGCCCTCCCGAGCCACCTACGAGCGGCTGGTGGAACGCCTCGACGTGCCGGGCGTCTTCTGGCGCCGCACCGACCAGACATTCCTGGAAAGCGTCTTTCCGGATTGGCACAAGCTCCCCTACACGTTCAACACGATGCAATATGTCTACTTCAACCTGCCGGAGCTGTGGGACTGGAAGTCGATCCGCGTCGTGCACTACCAGTACGAGAAGCCGTGGTCGGCGGAGAACCCGAAACGACATCTTCTCGGTCCGGTGATCGATCTGTGGTGGCGCATGTTCGACGGTGAAGCGCCGCCGGCGGCCCTGCCCGTCATCCCCCTCAGCCACCCGCAGGACCGGCGTGCGTGACGGCAGCCGTTACCGGCGCGACGGGCTATGTCGGCCGGTTTATCGTCGAGCGGCTGACCGAAGCCGGCGTCCCGGTCCGGGCCTGGCGCCGGCCGGGTTCTGACACAAGCGGCCTCCCGCCCTCCGTTCATTGGATCGAAGGCGCGCTCGGCGCGCCCGATGCTGCATTCCGCCTTGTCGACGGCGCCGATATGCTCGTCCACGCGGCGCTCGATCACGCGCCCGGACGCTTTCGCGGCGGCGAGGGCGCGGATCTCCAGCGTTTTCTCGACGCCAATGTCGGCGGCAGCCTCGCACTCCTGGCGGCGGCACGCGCCGCAGGGGTCGATCGCTGCGTCGTGATTTCCAGCCGCGCCGTTTTCGGCCGCTCGGCCGGCAGCGGACCGTTCAACGACGACGCGCCCGCCTGCCCGGACACGCATTACGGTGCGGCGAAGGCGGCGCTTGAGGCGTTCGTTTCGAGCTGGGGCCGCGGGGAAGGGTGGGCGGTCGCGGCGCTCCGCCCGACCGGCGTCTACGGCGTGGTCGCTCCCGCCGAGAGAAGCAAGTGGTTCGGCCTTGTCGGACGGGCGCTTCGCGGCGAGGCGGTCCCCGCCCGCTGCGGCACGGAGGTCCACGGCCGCGATGTCGCCGAGGCGGTGTGGCGGCTGCTCCGCGCCGATCCGACGGAAATCGCGGGCCGCGCCTTCAACTGCAGCGATATCATCGTATCGCACCGCGACATCGTGCTGCTCGTGCAGCAGATTGCCGGCGTGGCGGGCCCCTTGCCCGAGGCGGGGTCTCCGCTGGCCGGCGTGATGCGTTGCGAGGGGCTTGAAAGGCTCGGCGTCCGGTTCGGCGGCCGGCCGCTCTTCGAGGCGACGATCCGCGATCTGGTCGCCGCGGCTTCGGCCGCCGCCTGAGGCCGCCGTCAGCCGCGGCCGGCGGTTATCTCCGCGAAATCCGCCCGCGCGGCGGACTCCCCGTGCATCCGGCTGGTGCGCGGTCGCGCGGCGACGAGGTCCTGCAGGGTGTGCTGGTCGAGCACCTCGATGAAGGCGCCGAGCGCCGAATCGAAGAGCCGGTTGATCGGCGCCTGCGGCTGGATCAGGCACGGCTCGTGCAGTTGGCCAAAACAGTCCGCCTGGATGTGCGTCTCCTCCGTCAGCCGC
>DASWJZ010000412.1:0-2420 GCA_036396875.1 Propylenella sp. | reverse complement strand
ACAGCCGCCATGAAGAAGACGAAGAGCGCCTCGAAGGACGCACCGCCCCGGCGCACTACCCCCTCATCCTGAGGTGCGCGGCGGCGGCGCGAAGCGCGGCCGGCGAGCCTCGAAGGACCACTTGCCCGGCGAACGCATGTGAGCGGAAAGTCGCGTGCGGGCGTGGCGCGGGCGGACGCTGGCGCGGAAGAGAAAGACAGCGCTCCGTCAGGGTATTTTGCGGGCGCGTTCGAGGCCGAGTGACAAAATCCGTTCCAGCAGCGCGCAATAATCCAGCCCGTCATGGAGGGCGGCCTGGGCGAACTCCTCGTTCGGGCGGATATCGGGATTGGGATTCGCCTCGATAAAGTATGGGATGTTGCCGGCGGAAAGCCTGAGATCGATGCGCGCGTAGCCGTCGAGGAGCAGGGCGCGGTAAATGCGTTTCGCCATCACCTGGATGCGCTTTCCGAGCCCGGGGGCGAGGTTCTCCGCCGGCCCCTGCAGGATGCCGTGGCGCTCCTGGTAGTCGGGATCGTGCTTGACCTTGGCGGTGGCGATGCGACTCGGCGCGTCGGCCGCCTCGCTGAATTCCAGCTCCCATACCGGCAGCGCGCGCAGCCGGTCGTTGCCGATCACCCCGACATAGAGCTCACGGCCTTCGATGAACTGCTCGACGATCGCCGCGGCGCCGATGCGCTCGTGGATGAAGAGGAGTCGTTCGATGAGCTTTTCTTCGGTATGCACGACGGAGGCCTGCGCGATGCCCAGCGATCCGTCCTCGCTCAGCGTCTTGACGATGAGCGGGAACGCCATGCGCGGCGAGCGGCGCATCTTGCGGCCGATCGGAACGACGGCGAAAGCCGGCATCGGTATCTTGTGGTAGGCGAGCAGCTTCTTGGCGAGGTCTTTGCCGCGCGCAAGCATCAGCCCGCGCGGATTGCAGCCCGTGTACGGAACCCGCATCAGCTCGAGATAGCTGGCGACGTTCTGATCGTAGGCGGTCTGGCCGTGAAATTCTTCGAGGAGGTTGAAGGCGAGGTCCGGCTTCCAGCTCTCCACCTCATCCCGAATCGGCGCCAGCTCGTGCTGCACGCCGAGCGGGCGCACATCGTGCCCGGCCTTCCGCAGCGCCCGCACGATCTCATACTCGCCTTTCCACTCGCGGGTCTCCGCCTCGCTGTAGCCCTTCAGCGACGCGGCCGGCACGCTGTCCGGATGCAGGAGCATCAGGACGCGAAGCGATTTCATAGGGCGAACCACCTCCGCCGCTTGGTATAGAGCGAGTGTATCGCGAGAGCCGTGAAGAGAACGGTAAAGTCCGCTCGCACCCTCGGTTCCGGGCCGACTGCCCGCAGCTTCATTTCCCGGCAACGGTCGATCATGTCGTCAAGCAGGGAGTCGAGCGTCAGGGGGTGCTCCTCGGTCCAGGTCGACACGGCCTGCCGGATGCGGCTGCGGTTGCGCCGGAGGAATGTTGAAGCCGCGGGCGCGCGCCTGTCCTTGGGGGCGTCGGAAAAGATGCGGCGCAGGTCCCTGTCATAGGGGGTTGGCGAGGCGACGGCGTAAAAAGCGCGCTTCCTGGTGTAATGCTCGGCAAGCGTTGTGTTCAGGCGGCTGATCGGATCGACCAGAACGCGGCGCTGGAGCGCCGGCTTCTCGTCGGCGATCTCGGCCATCAGCTCGTCGACATATTCGAGCTTCTCCAACGCCGGCCAGCCGGCATAACGCTTCCGCCAGTCCGAACGCGGCCGGAGCCAGACGGCGAAGGTCTCGGCGAAATCCTCGTCGGGGTGGCTCTGCGCATACCAGAGCCGCAGGTGCTGGACGAAGTCCCTGCTGGCGGGATTGGGGCGGTAATACTCGGGATAGCGGATCGACGAGCGTCCGAAGAGCTGTCGCCAGCGATGGCGGCGCTGCAGCCGGTAGGCGTGCTGCACGACGTGACCCGCCTCGTGACGCAGGATGCGCAGGCACTCCTTCCGGGTGCCGCCCTCGACGTCGAGGATCTGTTTGCGCTCGAGCCGCGCCAGGCGCGGATGGGCCAGATAGAACGGAATGGCGATGCCCGGCGTGCAAAGAGGGCTGAACCATTCCTCCGATATCCAGGCATGCGGCCGCACCCGCAGTCCACGCCGGCCAAGCTCCTCGCGGAGAAGATCGATGCAGTTTTCAAGCCACGTTCCCTTAACCGAGACGCCGAGATCCTTGAACCGAAGCTGCAGGAGCTCTTCGTCGGAGAGAGAGGCCCAGGCAAACTTTCGCGGCATGAGACCCGGACACCTTAAGGAATATCGCGCCACGAACCGTCTCATGGCGCAGGAGGCGCCACAAGTCCGGGGGAAGGCGAAGCAACGCCAGGCTGGCGCGGATCGCTTCGAAATACGCGAAGGCGGCTTTCCTCCGCGGCGCATCGCTCAGTCCTCTCCCCCCGGCGCGTC
>DASWJZ010000411.1:0-2054 GCA_036396875.1 Propylenella sp. | reverse complement strand
GTCGGCATCGGCATCGCGAAGAAGCCGACGACGTTGAGGCCGAGAACGTCCTGGATCAGCTCGTTGTAGAGCTCCTGCCCGCCGCCGACGTGAATCCACGCAAGCACATGCGCGGCGGTGGCGCCGAAAATCGGCCCGGTGCCGAACAGCGAGGCGGCCTTGTTCTTCCCGTACCAGTAGACGGTCACAGTGTGGGCGGCATCGAGCGTGCCGTCATGGCAGGCGTCCTGCACCTGGAAGGCGCCAACGATGGCGCCGGCCGGCGTCAGGTCGATCCGCAGCCGGCCGCCCGACATAGCCTCGACGCGGTCGACATATTGCTGCGCCATCTCATGGAAGATGTCCGATGCCGTCCACGAGCTCTGCATCCGCAGAACGACCGGCTCCTGCGCGGTTACGACCGACGGCATGGCGAGCGCGCCTGCCGCGGCGCCCGCGCCGAGCGTTCCAGCCTTCAAGAACTTCCGGCGCGATACGGTCTTGGCGGTAGTCTCAGTCATTTCGCTTCCTCCCATCCAGTTTCTTGGAACCGTTACCGGCCCTGGTGGTCAATATACCAGCGGAGCGGCGGCGTCTATGCGTCCCGCCGACGGCATCGACCGACGCTGGACGATCCGCGATGCTTTGGCAAGTGCGCTGTATCGCCAAAGCGAACGATTGCAGATCACAGCGCCGCGATCCAAGGCACGCCCGCCGGCAAAGCCATGCCGGCTCAATGATAGCCCTCGCCGGGCACGACCTTGCCGCGGAAAACCCAGTACGAATAAGCGGTATAGGCGAGAATGATCGGGATCAGGATCGACGTGCCGACGAGCAGGAAAAGAAGGCTCTCGTCCGGCGCCGCGGCTTCCCAGATCGTGATTTCGCGCGGCACCACGAATGGATAGAGGCTGATCCCGATCCCGCCGTACGCAAGGAAGAACAGCAGGATCGCCATCAGGAAGGGCATGACCTCCCGCCGCGCGGCGACGCTTCGGAGGAGGCCGGCCGCGACCGCCGCGACAAGGATCGGCACCGGCGACAGATAGGCGACGTTCGGCCAGGAGAACCAGCGCGCCGCGATCTCCGCATCGAGGAGCGGCGTCCACAGGCTCACCACTGCAATGCAGGCGAGCACAGCCGCGCCGAGCGGCAGCGCGAGCCGGAACATGCGATCCTGCAGCGGGCCCTCCGCCTTCATGATCAGAAAGCAGGCGCCGAGCAGCGCGTAGCCGGCAAGGAGCGCCACCCCGGTGAAGAGGCTGAACGGGGTCAGCCAGTCGAACCAGCCGCCGGCGTAACTGCGGCCCTCGACGTCGATGCCCTGGATGACGGTGCCGAGGGCAACCCCTTGCGCCAAGGTGGCGACATAGGAGCCGAGCACGAAGCCGAACGTCCACGCGCGCCGATGGCCATCCTCCCGGTGGCGGAACTCGAAGGCGACGCCACGGAAGATAAGCGCGAGCAGCATGGCGATGAGCGGCGCATAGAGCGCCGGCAGGAGCACCGCATAGGCTAGCGGGAACGCCGCCATGAGGCCGCCGCCGCCGAGGACGAGCCATGTCTCGTTGCCGTCCCAGACGGGCGCGATCGCGCCGATCATCGTCTCCTCCTCCTCATCGGAGCGCGCCGACGGCGCCAGGATGCCGATGCCGAGGTCGAAGCCGTCGAGCACCACATAGGCGAACACGGCAAAGGCGAGGATGCCGGCCCAGACGATCGCCAGATCGGAGATCGCGCTCATGCGTCGCCGCCTCCGCCGTGCGTCGCCTGGATCGGGGTTATGCCCGCCGCGCGGAGCGGCACCTCGACCGGAGCGGCGGCCGCGTCCGGGTTTGTCCGCATCAAACGCAGCAGATACCAGACGCCGGCGCCGAACACGACGAGATAGACGATTACGAAGGCGATCAGCGAACCCGCGACGGCGGGCGAGGCGACCGGAGAAACGGAATCGGCTGTCCTGAGGAGGCCGTAGACCGTGTAGGGCTGCCGCCCGACCTCGGTCACGAACCAGCCGGCAAGCAGCGCGACGAATCCCGAGGGGCCCATCGCAAGGCAAAGGCGGGCGAAGGGCC
>DASWJZ010000410.1:0-2936 GCA_036396875.1 Propylenella sp. | reverse complement strand
ACGAGCTGCTCGACGCTCAAGTCGTTGACGATGGTGTCGCCCTTCATGACGCCGTCGTGGCCGTGGCTGGTGTAGGGATCGAGGGCGACGTCGATGATCACGCCGACGTCGGCGACCTTCGCCTTGATGGCGCGGGCGGCCGTGCAGACGAGGTTCTTCGGGTTGAGTGCCTCCGACCCGATATCGTCGCGGCGGGCGGGGTCGGTGAAGGGAAAAAGCGCGATCGCCGGGATGCCGAGTTCGACGGCGCGCTCCGCCGCCCTGACCGCTTCGTCCACGGACAGGCGCTGGACGCCCGGCATCGACGGCACGTCCTGGCGGATGCCGTCTCCGTCGACGAGGAAGATCGGCCAGATCAGGTCGTCGACCGACAGCGTGGATTCGCGCACGAGCCGGCGCGACCAGTCGGTGCGGCGGTTCCGGCGCATCCGCCGGCCATGCAGGATATCGTCCATATCCGGCTTGGTGGTCGGGTCGGCGGCGAAATCGGTGCGTTCACGGGCCATGTTGGCGCTTGCCTTGGGGTTGCCGGCCGGACCATACCATTTCCACCTCGGCAATGGGTGAATCGCCGTTCGGAATTCCGGTAGCGTCAATGGAAAAAGACCAGATCGTTTCCTCGCCGCAGCCGACGCGCAGCCGCTATGCCGTGCTGCTCGACCAGTACCTGATCGCGCTCTCCGTCGTCATGATGATTTTCGGCTTGCGTCAGTGGGCGATCATTCTCGGCATCGTGCCCGGCCCGACGGGCTCGTTCGAGGCGATGTCGACGGCCTGGAAGATCGCCACCATGCACATGGCGGTCGTCGATCTGGTCGCCGCGGTTGGCCTCTGGATGCGCGTCGCCTGGGGCAGGGTGGTCTGGGTCTACGCGGCGCTCTCCGAAATCGCCTTCCATTCGATCTTCATCGGGACATTCGGCAGCGATCTGCCCAAGGTCGGTTTCCATTTCGTCACGCTGTTCATTTTCGTTGTGCTTACCATCCTGGCACGCCGCCATGCCCAGCCGTGAGACAAAAGGCCAGCAATTCCAACTAATTGCGCCTGATCCGGTAAGCCGGCATTAAGGGTAGACCTTAAGCCGATTTTTAGCGGCCGCAGGTATTGTTCGCTTCACCAAGCAGGGAAACACCTGCCAACAGTGAGGCGAACATGGCTATTCCAAAAAGGGCTGCGGAGGCTGCCGCACAGCCGCCTGCGAATGCGGAGCTGAAGCCGCTCTACATGGAGACGCTGACGCTCGTCGAGCGTCTGCACCGGCGCCTGCTCGATGTCATCAAGGACGAGTTCGACCGGGCAGGGCGTTCCGACGTGAATAGCGTGCAGGCGTTGCTGCTGTTCAACATCGGCGATTCCGAACTGACGGCCGGCGAGCTGCGCACCCGCGGCTACTATCTCGGCTCGAACGTTTCCTACAATCTCAAGAAGCTGGTCGAGATGGGCTACATCCATCACCAGCGTTCGCGCATGGACCGGCGCTCGGTCCGCGTCAGCCTCACCGAGAAGGGGCAGGAAGTCGCGAACATCGTCAACAAGCTCTACGAGCGGCACATCCGCTCGATCGACCAGGTCGGCGGCATCGCGGCCGGCGATTTTCACGATCTCAATCGCTCGCTGCAGCGGCTCGAGCGTTTCTGGACCGACCAGATCCTCTATCGTCTCTGATCCCGCCCGGGCGAGGAGGCCTCTTCCCGGACTTTAGAGTGGGCCCGGCCGCAAGGTCGGGCCTTCTTCGTTCAGAACGGCTGTTGCGCCCGTGCCACAATCCGGCGGGGGTTCTATTGCGCCGCAGAACCGCCATATAGGACCGGCATCACGGACCGGTAGCCGGGACCGTCGTTCGGGTCAAATCTCTGCGATTTGGAGGGTTTTGCGGCCCGGACGTGTTGTGAGCGCTCCCGCGCCCGTGTATCTCCCGAATCTGGAGAGGGCTGACAGCGGCAACGGATTTGATCGGACTCTGCATCCCATGACGGAACGTTTTCGCCTTCCTTCCCGCCGCGCCTTCCTGGCGTCGGTCGCCGCGCTCGGGGTCTCATCGGCCTGGGCGCAGGACCCCATCATGGAGGTGCTCCAGGGCGGCGGCGCGGAATGGTCGGATGGCTTCGACGCCGCATCCGTTAGTGCCGCCGACGTCATCACCTCGATCCCGACCATGTCGCCGCAGATCGTCGGATCCTTGCAGGCGGCCATCGGGCAGTATTCGGAAATCCTCGCCCGCGGCAGCTGGCCGGTGGTTCCGGCGACGCAGCGGCTGCGCATCGGCATGCGCGACCCGTCCGTGGCGGTGCTCCGCCAACGCCTGGCGATCTCCGGCGATCTTCCGCCGGCGGCGGTGAACAATTCCGACGCATTCGATTCCTACGTCGAGGCGGCGGTCCGGCGCTTCCAGGCGCGTCACGGCGTGCAGCCGGACGGCATCGTCGGAGAGTCGACGTTCGCCGCACTCAACATTCCGGCGCACGTCCGCCTCACGCAGCTCTCCACCAACCTGACGCGCCTCAAAGGGATTACGGACAGGCCGCTGCCCGATCGCTTCGTCATGGTCAATATCCCGGCCGCCGCCGTCGAGGCGGTCGAGAACGGCGTCGTCATTTCGCGTCATACGGCCGTGGTCGGAAAGGTCGAGCGGCCGTCGCCGATCGTGCATTCGAAGATCAGCGAGATCAATTTCCACCCGTTCTGGACGGTGCCGGCGAGCATCATCAGGAGGGACCTGATCCCGCTGATGCAGAAGGACCCGCAGTACCTCACCAACTACAACATCCGCATTTACGACCAGCGCGGCAACGAGCTGCAGCCGGCGCAGGTCAACTGGACCACCGACGAAGCCACCAACTACATGTTCCGCCAGGACCCGGGCGACAACAACTCGCTCGGGCGCGTGAAGATCAATTTCCCCAGTCCCGACGGCGTCTATATGCACGACACGCCGA
>DASWJZ010000409.1:0-1735 GCA_036396875.1 Propylenella sp. | reverse complement strand
GGTGTTGGCGAGCACGATGTCCGTGCCGAGCGCCCTCACCTCGCCCGGGTACATCGCCTTGACGGTCGCCTGCGTGCCGACCGGCATGAAGGCCGGGGTGCGGATTTTTCCGCGCGGCGTATCGATCGCTCCGGTGCGCGCCGCGCCGTCCGTCGCCGCAAGGGTGAAGCGGATGCCGCTCACGCCGGCCGTTCCGGATGGAGCAGGCAGGCGTCGCCGTAGGAATAGAAGTGGTAGCCGGCCGCGATGGCGTGGGCGTAGGCGGCTTTCATCGCGGCGAGGCCGGAGAATGCCGCGACCAGCATGAACAGCGTCGAGCGCGGCAGGTGGAAATTCGTCACGAGCATGTCGACGGCGCGGAAACGGTAGCCGGGCGTGACGAAAATGTCGGTGGCGCCGTCGAAGGGCTGAACCCGCCCGTCCGCGCCGGCAGCGGATTCAAGCAGGCGCAGCGACGTCGTGCCTACCGCCACGATCCGGCCGCCGGCGGCGCGCGCTTCGTTCAGCCGCGCAGCCGTCGCGGAATCGATGACGCCCCGTTCCGCGTGCATGCGATGACCTGCCGTGTCCGCCGCCTTCACCGGCAGGAACGTGCCCGGCCCGACATGCAGGGTGACGGAAGCCCGGCCGATCCCGGCGGCGTCGAGCGCCGCGAAAAGTCCCGGCGTGAAATGCAGCCCCGCGGTCGGCGCGGCGACCGCGCCTTCGTGCACGGCGTAAAGCGTCTGATAGTCCTCGCGGTCGCGCTCGTCGGCGGGGCGGCGCGAGGCGATATAGGGAGGCAGCGGCGCGTCGCCGACCGCGGCGATCGCCTCGTCGAGATAGGCGCCGTGGAAGCCGAACGCGAGATGGACCCGGCCGTCCTCCCCCTTCGCCTCCACCACCGCCTCGAGCGTGCCGAGGAGGCAGACGCGGCCCGCGTGCCCGAACCGCAGCCGATCCCCGACCCGTAGGCGCCGTCCGGGCCTCGCGAGCGCCCACCAGGACGCGTCGTCGATCCGCTCCAGCAGCGTGACTCCGATGCCGATCGCGGGCGCCCGCTCGCGCGTTCCGGAAAGCTGCGCCGGGACCACCTTCGTGTCGTTGAAGACCAGAACGTCGCCCGCCCTGAGGAGCCGCGGCAGGTCGCCGACCAGACGATCCTCCAATCTCAGGTCCTTGAGGGCTGAAGCGCCGCTTAACCTCCCCCTTGAGGGGAGGTCGAAGTTCGCGGGACGCGAAGCGGGCAGCGAACGTCGGGAGGGGGGCCCAGGGGGGCCGTCGCACCCCCCTCCCGAAGTTTGCTCACCTTCGGCTCGCAAATTTCGACCTCCCCTCGAGGGGGAGGTTGGGGAGCCAGGCTCGACCGACGGTGCGTGCTCGCGGTGGGCCGGGGGGCGCACCATTAGCAGCCGCGCGGAATCGCGCGGGCTCGCCGGCCGGAGCGCAATCCGCTCCTCCGGAAGGTCGAAATCGAACTCGTCGACGCGCATCGCCGGGGGTCTAGCGTTCCGTCCCCGCCGCGCGCAACCGGGGCACTCGGCGGCGGTTGGCCCACGCCGTCGCGCGCCTTGCCTAAGCCGCGTCGGCCGCCACCTTCATCGAAAGAATCCGGTCCGGCTCCCGCGGCGGCTCGCCCTTCTGGATCGCGTCGACGTTTTGCATGCCGTCGATCACCGCGCCCCAGACCGTGTACTGGCGGTTCAGATGCGGGGCGTCGTCGAAGCAGATGAAGAACTGGCTGTCGCCGGAATTC
>DASWJZ010000408.1:0-3850 GCA_036396875.1 Propylenella sp. | reverse complement strand
CCGGAATGAGGTTCACAAAAAGGTCGGACACTGGGTCTACGCTCAAGTTAAGGAAATTCAGCTCAGCCGTCGAGTCGGCCTGGATGTAACACGACACGTAGGTGATTTCACGTCGACGATTTTGCGGAACCGGCGGGAAATCGACTCGGCAGACGAAAGTGTCGACCCCAGTGTTCGCCTTGCAGCCGGTGGAATTCAAATGCTTCTGATAGGGAATTCGCGTCCCCGGGGCCGGAGCTCCGATTGCGCCTTCGACCATGGGCAATGCGACGACAAGGGCGGCGAGCAGGAGGCGGCGAACTCGCCCTAGTGATTTGCTGCCCGTCATGTCCGCCCCCTATTCTGAAAAAGCCGGATATTCGGCAAGTTGAACTTAAACACCAATCTTATGTGGAGTCGATGCGGGGTCGCCAAACACCTCCCACGACGGGGTTGACGCGGGCCGGCCTTGATGCGTTAGCACGCTTCGCTATTCCAGCCCCGGAGCCCTTGATGGACCGCCTTCTCGTGCTCGTGCGCCACGGCGAAAGCGAATGGAACCTGAAGAACCTGTTCACCGGCTGGCGCGACGTGGACCTCTCCGAGCGCGGGATCGAGGAGGCGCGCGTCGCCGGCCGGCGTCTGAAGGAGCGCGGCCTCCGCTTCGACCTCGCCTATACGAGCGCGCTCGTCCGCGCGCAGAACACGCTGAAGCTGATGCTCGAAGAACTCGGTCAGACCGGTCTTGAGGAGCATCGAGACCAGGCGCTGAACGAACGCGACTACGGCGATCTCGTCGGCATGAACAAGGACGACGCGCGCGCCAAATGGGGCGAGGAGCAGGTGCATGTCTGGCGCCGTTCCTATGACGTGCAGCCGCCCGGCGGCGAAAGCCTGCGCGACACCGCCGCTCGTGTGCTTCCCTATTACCTCACCCGCATCCTTCCCGACGTGATGCGTGGCAAGCGCGTGCTCGTCTCCGCCCACGGCAATTCGTTGCGGGCGCTGGTCATGGTGCTGGACAGGCTCGCTCCCGACGCGGTGACGAAACTCGAAATCGGAACGGGGGTACCGCTCGTCTACCGGCTGAGAGCGGATACGACGGTGGCGGAAAAAGAGATTCTGAAGGATTGACGCCTCATCCGCAGATCGCCTTCAGCGCCCGCCACTCCGCGCGGTCGAGGAGCGGCTCCGCCGCTGGAGGACGGTTGCGCGCCTCCAGCGCCCGCATGCGCTCCGCCGTGACCGGGTGGGTCGAAAGAAAAGCGAGCTGCCCGCCGCCCCGATCGATCCGCTTCAAAAAGTCGCCGAGCGCTTGCGGCGGGCGCCCGAGCTTCAGCATCAGATCGGCGGCGAAGTCGTCCGCCGCGGCTTCCGCCTGGCGCGAATAGCGCGTGTTCACCAGCGCCTGCGCGGCGAAGACGATCGCGGCGCCGCCGGTCACGTCGCCGAAGAGAAGGCCGAGCAGAAACGAGCTGCCGCCCGTCTGCAGGAGCTTCCGAAGGCCATCCCGCCCCGCGAGGTGGCCGAGCTCATGCGCGAGCACGCCGGCGAGCTCGTCCGGCGTCGCCGCGACTTTCAGGAGCCCCTCGAAAATGTAGACGCGGCCGCCGGGGAGCGCGACCGCGTTCGGCACGTCAGAATCGAGCACGCCGATCGTGGCCGGCAGGGGGAGGTCGGCAGCGGCCGTGAGACGGGCGCCGAGCCGGTCAAGGGCCGTGCGGCCGGGCGCTGCGTCGCAGGTCTTCTCGCCGAAAATCGCGCGCACCTGGTTGTCGACTGCGTCACCGAGCCGCTGCTCGAGCGGTACCGGAATGAACGGCGCAAGCCGGTCCGCCACGCGCGGCAGGAGATAGATGACCGTCAGCGCCAGGGAAACCGCCGTCGCCAGCGACCAGAACACGATCCGCCCGGCGCTTCCGCCCCCCCGCCGGCGCCCATCGCGGAGGCCGGCGGCGCGCGTCTCGACCGCCGTGCGCAGGGCGGCATCGCGAATCTCCAGCCGCGCCAGTTCGGGAGCGCCTTCGGCGGCGATCCGCAAGGCGCCGCCCGGCCCGTCGACGCGGCGGAGGTCGGCGTAGCGCCAGAAGGCCGCGTCCCTCCCATCCGCGATGATGGTGACGCCGTCTGTCTGGAACGCCAGCTTGACGGGCTGCCTTCGCGCGCCGCTGCCGTCGAAATAGAAGGCTTCGTCCATGGCCGGATGCTGCTCAGAATCCGCCACCCATGTCGAGGGCGTCGAGCAGGCCCTCGCCCACCCCGCTCGGCAGCTCGCCGCCCGCCGCGACGACCTCATCGAGCTGGTCGAGATTGATGAGCGTCACGGATGCGACTGCCGCCGCCCAGACCCCGCGGTCGAGATAGATGCGGCGGATGATGTCGAATCCGAGCAGGAAGGCGAAATAGATAAGCGCCCCAAGGACGCCGCCGATGACCGCGGCCGGAAGGCCAACGCCCTCCGGCACCGACTCAAAACCGCCGAAGAGGAGGAGTACCGCGCCGGCGCCGATCGCCACGACGATCCCGGCGACGATTCCCCCCAGCGCGCCGTAGAGCATCCAGGCGAGAAGCGTCTTTACATAGCATTTCACGACCGCGCCGATCTTGAGGTCGCTGATCGCCTCGACACGGCCGAGCCGGATTCCCTCCAGCCACCAGCGGAGCTCGATCGCGCGGAAGACCGGCAGCAGGATCGGCGCCGGAATGCCCAGAGCGATGGCGAGGAAGATGGCCCATCCCCAATGTTCCGCGAGCGCCAGGGCTCCGGCCGTGCCTGCCACAAGGAGAAAGATCGCCCAGAGCCAGGCGCCGCGCTTGAACAGCGTCCATCCGCTGGCGACGAAGCCGCCGGCGATGCTGCCATAGCGCGTATGGCCCATCTTGTAGCGTTCAAGCGAAGCGGCGCGCCATGCATAGGCGAAGCCCAGCGTGAGGATGGTGAGCAGATCCCAGACGATCGCGCGGCCGAGATACGCCAGGCCGGATCCGGTCATGAAGAAGCGCACGCCGCGAAAGATCGTGCGGCTCGCGCGGTAGCGCCGCGCCCGGAACACGGCATAGTGACCGACCAGGTAAAGGATCGCCACCAGCGGCACGCTGGCGAAGGCCTGCTGTCGCTCTGCCTCGAGCGTGAGCAGGAAATAGCCGAGATAGATGGGAACGAGCACCGCCATCGCGATCAGGAAGCCGATCAGCAGCTCCCTGCCGAGCCCCGTATATTCGAAGGCGTCGTCGCCGATCTGCGTGTGCGACCAGAAATGCCGCCGGATGTCGGTGATCAGCCAGAACCGGTAGAAGCCGGCGGTCGGGATTTGGAGAAGGCTGCCGCGAAAGAGGATGCGGAAGAGATCGGCTGCTTCGCCCGAAAAATGCATGCGCGCGGGCGGCGCAGCGACAGCGGCCGGTGCCGGCAGATCCATTGAACCCCCATCCTCGTCTGGCAGTAACAGGCGGGACCGCTGAAAAACGCTGGCTTATACCTGACGGCGGTGACGGCGCGAAGCGGGTCTGTCTCCGGGCCGCTCGCCCCGGAGAATCACGCCGCGCGCCTCAGATCGCGCACGAAATCGGCGAACGCCTTCCTCTTCCCCTCCTCGTCGGGAACGCGCAGGATCATCGACGGGTGGACGGTGAGCATCAGCCGGAAGCCGCGCGGATCGTCGCTGAGCCTGCCGCGCTCCGACAGCACCTTTACCGCCCTCCCGTAAAGCGCCTGGCCCGCGGTCCCGCCGAGGGCTACGACCAGCTCCGGCCTGATCACCGCGATCTCGCGGTCGAGCCACCATTTGCAGGCCTCGATCTCCGGCCGGTCGGGCTTCTTGTGAATCCGCTTCTTGCCGCGCCGCTCGAACTTGAAATGTTTTACGGCGTT
>DASWJZ010000407.1:0-12362 GCA_036396875.1 Propylenella sp. | reverse complement strand
ACGGCGCCAGGATGCCGATGCCGAGGTCGAAGCCGTCGAGCACCACATAGGCGAACACGGCAAAGGCGAGGATGCCGGCCCAGACGACCGCCAGATCGGAGATCGCGCTCATGCGTCGCCGCCTCCGCCGTGCGTCGCCTGGATCGGGGTTATGCCCGCCGTGCGGAGCGGCACCTCGATCAGGGGGGCGGCCGCATCCGGATCGGTCCGCATGAGTCGCAGCAGATACCAGACGCCGGCGCCGAACACGACGAGATAGACGATTACGAAGGCGATCAGCGAACCCGCGACGGCGGGTGAGGCGACCGGAGAAACGGAATCGGCTGTCCTGAGGAGGCCGTAGACCGTGTAGGGCTGCCGCCCGACCTCGGTCACGAACCAGCCGGCGAGCAGCGCGACGAATCCCGAGGGGCCCATCGCAAGGCAAAGGCGGGCGAAGGGCCGGCTGTCGCAGAGCCGCGCTCTCCAGCGCAGCCACAGGCCGACGACGCCCGTCGCCACCATCAGGAAGCCGAGCCCCACCATGAGGCGGAAACTCCAGAAGACGATCGGAACGCGCGGCCAATCCTCGCGCGGCCAGCTCTTCAGGCCGCGGACGGTCCCGTCGAGCTCATGGGTCAGGATGAGACTGCCGAGCTTCGGCACGGAAAGCGCATAGCGGGTCTCGCCCGCCTGCATGTCTGGCCAGCCGAACAGGATCAGCGGAGCGCCGCGTTGCTCCGCCTCGAAATGCCCTTCCATGGCGGCGACCTTCGCCGGCTGGTGCTCGAACGTGTTGAGGCCGTGCAGGTCGCCGATAACGACCTGGAGCGGGGCCACCAGCGCCGCCATCCATATCGCCATGGAGAACATGGTGCGGGTTCGTATTCCCCGGTCGCCCCTGAGCAGGTGCCAAGCACCGCACCCGCCGACCAGGAACGCCGTCGCCAGATAAGCGGCGAGCACCATGTGCACGAGCCGGTAGGGGAACGACGGATTGAAGATGATCGCAAACCAGTCCTCCGGCACGAACTGTCCGGCCTCGTTCACCGCGTAGCCGGCCGGCGTCTGCATCCAGCTGTTGGCGGCGAGGATCCAGAAGGCGGATATCAGCGCGCCGAGCGCCACGGCGACCGTGGCGAGGAAATGCACCCCCCGCGGCACGCGCTTGACGCCGAGCAACATGATGCCGAGGAACCCGGCTTCCAGAAAGAACGCGGTCAGCACCTCATATCCCATCAGCGGGCCGAGCACCGGTCCGGTCTTGTCGGAAAAGACGCTCCAATTGGTGCCGAATTGGTAGGACAGGACGATCCCCGACACGACGCCCATGGCGAAGGAAAGCGCGAAGGCTTTCACCCAGTAGCGGAAGAGGTCGAGATAGTGCTCCCGGCCGGTGACGAGCCACAGCCCTTCGAGCACGGCGAGATAGCTCCCGAGCCCGATCGACAGAGCGGGGAAGACGATGTGGAACGACACCGTGAACGCGAACTGGATGCGCGCGAGAAGGATGGCATCAAGGCTGTCGATCATCATGCCCGGCCTCTTGCGACTCGACCGGCAGCATGGGCCCTGCTGCGGCAGCTGCCAAGCCGGAGAGGCCGGTCGCGGCGATCGGCCGGCAAGCGTACCGGCTAGGGCGACGTTTCGCCTGCCGCCGTTCTGCGCCGGCCGGCGGCGCGTTCGGGCGGCGGCAGGCTCGCATAATACGCGGCGGCGGCAGCCATCTCCGCTTCGGTCAGGTTGGCGACGATCGCCAGCATAACGCCGGCATATTCGCTGCCGCCGCGTTTCCCCTCTTTCCACAGCCGCAGCTGCCGATGAAGAAAATTCCGGTACTGCCCGTTGAGCGCCGGATAGAGCGTGTTCCGCGGCCCGTCTTCCAGCCCGTGGCAGGCGCTGCACGGCGGGACCTGCCGCTCCGGGATGCCGATCGCCGCGATCTGCAGCCCGCGATCGACGAGTTCTTGACCGGCCGCATCGTCGGCGCCGGCGGGACCTCCCTCCGCCGAGACGCCGTCCGCTGCATAATGGGCCGCGAGGCGCTGCATTGCGCCCTCCTCGAGCGCCGCGGCGATCGGCTGCATGATGCCGCTCGGGCGGATTCCGTCGGCATATTCCGCAAGTGCGCGCTCGAGATAGTCCGCCGACTGGATATCCAGGCGCGGAAAGGCGCCGCTTCGGCGGCCCTGTCCATCAAGCCCGTGGCAGCGGGCGCAGGTCGCGATCAGGGTAGCGTCGGACAGCGTAAACAGTTCGCCGGGCGATTCCGGGATGGGCGGCTCCGCGGGAGAAGCCCGCGGCCCTTTGGCGAGCGTGAGATAGTCCTCGGCGCTCAGGTCGGGCAGACGTTGCAGGAAGGCGGTCACCGCCCACACCTCGTCGTCGCGGCTCGGCGCCGGCCACGCCGGCATGCCGGTATATTTGATGCCGTGCTTGACGATCCGGAACAGCTCTTCGGCCGACCAGCCCTTCATGCCGGTCGGCAGGTAGGGCGGCGGCGGCAGCATATGGTTCGGAATGCGGTTGCCCGGCGAGCCCGGCGCCCCGTGGCAGGGGAGGCATCCGCCGTCATAGTGGCCGGCGCCGCGCTCGATCAGCGCGGGATCGTCGAGCGGCGGCGCATCGAGCATGAGCGAATGCATCTCCACCGACTGCCGCATGGAAAAATGCAGGAGCCACGACGTGACCGGCCAATGCCCGGCGGATGCCGCGACGTTGTAAAGGCCGGAGGATGCGAAGAGCAATCCGCCGAGCACAGCGAGGAGCAACGTCGCGCCAAGCTTGGGGAGGCAGCGGATCATCAAGCTGCTTGTCGCGGGCTGTCCGGCTCGAACATGCGAGCCTAACGTTTTCCGGGCTAAGAAGTTCTTGCGAATCCCAATTTCGGGGAGCCTGCCGCGAGCCGGGCGGGCGCGCGTCAGGCCGGTTGCGTCGCCTTGTCGGCGCGCTTGCTTAGATTGCGGGCAATCGTGGAGAGCTGCGCCTTCAGGAGCTTCGGTTCGATCTGGTCGAGCGCCTCGATCTCGAGTTCCTGCCAGATCGAATCGATCTGATTGATCTTGTCCCGCGCGGCATCGGTCATGCTGACGGATATCTTCCGCCGGTCCTTGTCCATGACCTCGGTCCGCACCAGGCCGGCCGCCGAGAGGCGGTTCACCATCTTCGTGACGGTGGGCGGCTGAATGGACAACGCGGCCGCCGCCTCCCCCATCGTCATCTCGCCACGGTCGTCGAGGAGTTTTAGGAGGGCGTCCTGCCCTGGATACAGCCCGACACGCGAAAGAAGCTTCGCCGCCCGAACGCGATAGGCCCTGGCCGCCTGCAGCAGCTCGAACGTTATCCTGTCGTTCATATTGGACCTCATCGCGGATAAAATCTGGCGATGGCTAAACAAAAATCGACCCCGCGTGGTTCCGCCCATCGGCCCGGTGCGTTACCTTATGCTCCGGTTCCGGGCGGGACGCGGAAGCGCGACGCGTTCCGGCCCCATATGTGGCCGAGAGCAGGTTGAATCGCGGCGGCAACCGGGAACCCTACCGATGGGCAAGGTGTTCCACCCAGGAGGTCCCGGCCCGACAGCAGCCGGGGAGGAGGTGTCTGGAGGATGTTACCGGCGAACGGAGGCCGTCCGGCTCGCCTTCCGCAAGCGTTAAGCCGCGTCGCGGAAAGCCGGCCCGGACGACTGGTGGTTGTCTCCAACCGGGTTGCCGATCTTTCGGCAAGCAACCTTTCGGGCGGCCTGGCGGTCGCCGTCGGCGAAGCGCTGACGGCGCGCGGCGGCCAATGGTTCGGCTGGAGCGGCAAAGTGGCCGCCGATGCGGCGAACCGGGACCCTCTGATACAGTCGAACGGCAACGTTCGCATGGTGACCGTGGCCCTGACCCCGGAGGAGCACGAAGGCTACTATCTCGGCTTCTCCAACCGCTGTCTGTGGCCGCTCTTCCACTACCGGATCGACCTCGCCGATCTTCGCGCCGAAATCGAGGCGCCGTATCTCGCGGTGAACCGCCGGTTCGCCAGGATATTGGCGCGTCGGATCGGGCCCGACGACACGATCTGGGTGCACGACTATCAGCTTATTCCCTTCGCGAGCTTCCTGCGGCAGGAGCAGGCGACCAATCCGATCGGTTTCTTCCTCCATATCCCGTTCCCCCCGCCCGAAATATTCGCCGCGCTGCCGACCCATCGGGAGCTTGCCCGCTCGTTCTTTGCCTATGACCTCGTCGGCTTCCAGACGGTACGCGATCGCGAGAACTTCGCCCGCTACGCTGTCGAGCACCTCAACTGCCGCCGGCTGAACGACGGCCGCCTGAGGGGTTTTGGGCGCAAGCTCACCATCGAGGCGTTCCCGATCGGCATCGACGCGAAATCCTTCGCAGCCGAGGCGGAGAAGAACGCGCGCGCGCCGAAGCTGCGCTCTCTTGCTCGCGACACGGAGAGCGCCGCCTTCATCGTCGGCGTCGACCGGCTGGATTACACGAAGGGTCTGCCGGAGCGAATTCGCGGCGTCGAGGTCTTTCTGAAGAGCTACCGCGCCTATCGCGGCCGCGTGCAGTTCCTGCAGATCGCGCCGCCCACGCGCGCCGGGCTCGCCGCCTACGACGCGATCCGCGGCGAGCTGGAGCGCATGACGGGGCACGCCAACGGCCGCTTCGGGGATTTCTCGTGGGCGCCGATCCACTACCTGCACCGTTCCGTGCCGCGCCCTCTGCTCGCCGGCATTTTCAGGCTCTGCAAGGTTGGCCTGGTCACGCCTCTGCGGGACGGGATGAACCTCGTGGCCAAAGAATACATCGCCGCACAGGATCCGGACGATCCGGGGGTGCTCGTCCTGTCTCAATTCGCCGGCGCGGCCGAGCAGCTTGAGGAGGCGCTGATCGTCAATCCGCACGATCCGCAGGGCCTTGCCACCGCGATCCATCGTGCTATCGAAATGCCGCTTGGCGAGCGGCTTGCCCGCCACCGGGCTTTGTGGAGGCGCATCGCCGAACAGGACGTTGGATGGTGGCGAGAGCGTTTTCTCGCCGCCCTGTCAAAAGCCAGCGGAGGCGCGGCGCAACCGCGCCCGGCCGAGCGTTCGACCCTCAAGGCGGTGAGCTATGAGAAAAGGCCTGACCCGACCGCAAGCTGAGCGCAGGGCGACTGGACCACGGGCCAAGCCCGAAATGGAGTCCCGCCCGACCCCCCGGGCCGAAATCGCTTCCGCGCCTCGCCCCGACCTTGCAGAACTCGCCGCGAGCCGGGTCGCAATCGAGAGCGTTTCACCCGAAATCGACGGCGGACGCTTTCCCGCCAAGGCGGCGGTCGGCGAGGCGTTCACCGTCGAAGCGGACATCTTCTGCGACGGTCACGACAAGATCGGCGCAGCACTGCTCATCCGCCGCAGGGACGAGGACAAATGGCGCGAAGTGCCGATGGCGCCGACCGACAACGACCGCTGGCGCGGCGCGGCGGTGGTCGATGCCAATGCGCGCTATCGCTATACGCTGATCGCCTGGCGCGACCTCTTTGCGAGCTGGCGCGACGAGGTGTCCAAGAAGCACGCCGCCGGCCTGTCGCTCACGCTGGAGTTGACCGAGGGCCGCAACCTTGTCGAGCGGACCCGCCGCGACAGCGACCGTGCGGACGAAGCCGACCGAAAAGCGCTCGACGCCCTTCTCGCGGCGCTCGACGCGTCCGCGGAAGACGGGCAGCGCCTCGCCCATCTCCTGTCGCGCGAGACCGCCGAGCTGATGCGCCGTGCCGGCATCCGTACAAATCCGACGCGCTATGCGAAGGAACTGGAGCTCGTCGTCGATCGCAAGACCGCCGCCTTCAGTGCGTGGTACGAGCTGATGCCGCGTTCCATGTCGGACGATCCCCGCCGCCACGGCACGTTCGACGACGTCATCCGCAAGCTTCCTTATGTCCGCGAACTCGGCTTCGACGTCCTCTACTTTCCGCCCATTCATCCGATCGGAAGCACGCATCGGAAGGGCAAGAACAACAGCCTGACCGCCGGCCCGGACGACCCCGGCAGCCCCTATGCGATCGGCTCGCCGGAAGGCGGCCATGACGCCATTCACGCCGAGCTCGGCAACTTCGATGATTTCGCCCGCCTCATGTCCGCGGCGCGCGCGCACGGTCTGGAAATCGCTCTCGACTTCGCCCTCCAATGCTCGCCCGATCACCCCTGGATCGAGGCTCACCCGGAATGGTTCGACTGGCGGCCGGACGGGACGATCAAGTTCGCCGAGAACCCGCCGAAGAAATACGAGGATATCGTCAACGTCCACCTCTACCGCGAGGCGATACCGTCGCTCTGGTACGCGCTCCGGGACGTCGTGCTGTTCTGGGTCGGCAAGGACGTCCGGATCTTCCGCGTCGACAACCCGCACACCAAGCCCTACCCGTTCTGGGAATGGCTGATCAGGGACGTGCAGGACCGCCATCCCGATGTGATCTTTCTCGCCGAGGCCTTCACGCGCCCGAAGGTGATGAAGCGGATGGCCAAGGTCGGCTTCACCCAATCCTATTCCTATTTCACCTGGCGGAACACGAAGCAGGAGCTGACCGATTATCTGTTGGAGCTGACGCGCACCGAATGCCGCCACTACATGCGGCCGAACTTCTTCGTGAACACGCCCGACATCAATCCCTACTACCTGCAGGGAAGCGGACGGCCCGGCTTCCGGGTCCGCGCCATGCTGGCGGCGACACTTGCCGCGAATTACGGCGTCTACAGCGGCTTTGAGCTGTGCGAATCCGAGCCCGTCCCCGGAAAGGAGGAATATCTGAACTCCGAGAAATATGAGATCAAGGCATGGGACTGGGACAAGCCGGGGCACATCCGCTCCGACATCCGGCTGTTGAACCGGCTGCGGAGGGAACACCCGGCGCTGCAGTCCTTCGCGAACCTCTCCTTCTACAATGCCTGGAACGACAACATCCTCTATTACGGCAAGATGACCCCGGCCAAGGACGACTTCCTGCTGTTCGCCGTGAACCTCGATCCGCAGAACGCGCAAGGCGCGCATTTCGAGGTTCCGCTGTGGGAGTTCGGCCTGCCTGACGAAGCCTCGATCGAGGCCGAGGATCTCGTCGCCGGGAACCGTCTCACCTGGAGCGGCAAGGTCCAGCACATATGGCTCGATCCGCAGGAGCGGCCCTATGCGATCTGGCGCCTCAATCCCGCCGGAGCGCGCTGATGGATCAGGTTGCCGAGGAGGCCCGGCCTGGCCAAGCCGAGGCGGCCCCGCGCGCAAAGAGGCGCGACGGCGCGATCGATCGCAGCCGCACGGACTGGTACAAGGACGCCATCATTTATCAGATGCACATCAAGGCGTTCTATGACGCCAACGGCGACGGCATCGGAGACTTCGCCGGCCTGGTCGAGCGTCTCGACTACATCGAGAGCCTCGGCGTCAACGTCATCTGGGTGCTGCCCTTTTACCCCTCGCCGCTTCGCGACGACGGCTACGACATCGCGGACTACCGGGCGATCAACCCGGCCTTTGGCGACATGCGGGACTTCCGCCGCTTCGTTGCCGAAGCGCATCGGCGCGGCATCCGCGTCATCACCGAATTGGTCATCAACCACACGTCGGATCAGCATCCGTGGTTCCGGAAAGCGCGTCGGGCGAAGCCGGGCTCCACGGCACGCAATTACTACGTCTGGAGCGACACCGACGACCGCTACCAGGGCACGCGGATCATTTTCCTCGATACGGAGAAATCCAACTGGACCTGGGACCCCGTCGCGCAGGCCTTCTTCTGGCACCGCTTCTACTCGCACCAGCCCGACCTGAACTTCGACAATCCACGCGTGATGGTCGAGGTGCTGCGGCTGCTGCACTACTGGCTGGACATGGGGGTGGACGGCCTGCGCCTCGACGCGATCCCGTACCTCATCGAACGCGAGGGCACGAGCAACGAGAACCTGCCGGAGACGCATGCCGTCCTGAAGCGCATTCGAGCGGAAATGCAGACGCACTATCCCGACCGGCTGCTCCTCGCGGAGGCCAATCAATGGCCGGAGGATACGCGCCCCTATTTCGGCGAGGGCGACGAATGCCACATGGCGTTTCACTTCCCGCTGATGCCGCGCATGTACATGGCGCTGGGGCAGGAAGACCGTCACCCGATCGCCGACATAATTCGCCAGACACCGGACATTCCGGAAGCCTGCCAATGGGCGATCTTCCTCAGGAACCACGACGAGCTGACGCTCGAGATGGTGACCGCCGAGGAACGCGATTACCTCTGGCGCACCTACGCCAACGACACGCGCGCGCGCATCAACCTCGGCATCCGCCGCCGGCTCGCTCCACTGATGGACAACGACCGGCGCAAGATCGAGCTGATGAACGCGCTCCTCCTCTCCATGCCGGGCACGCCGGTTCTCTATTACGGCGACGAACTCGGCATGGGCGACAATTACTATCTCGGCGATCGCGACGGCGTGCGGACGCCGATGCAGTGGTCGGCCGACCGCAATGGAGGCTTCAGCCGCGCCAATCCGCAGGCGCTCTATCTGCCGCCGATCCAGGATCCGGTCTACGGATTCCAGGCGGTGAACGTGGAGGCGCAGCAGAACGAGGCGTCATCGCTCCTCAACTGGACGCGCCGGATGATCGGCGTTCGCAAGCAGCATAAGGCCTTCGGCCGCGGGACGCTGTCCTTCCTTTATCCGCGCAACCGGAAAATTCTCGCCTATGTCCGGCTTTATGAGGACGAACGCATCCTGTGCGTCGCCAATCTCTCGCGGCAGGCGCAAGCCGTCGAACTCGATCTCTCGGAGCATCGTGGGGCGGTGCCGATCGAGCTGACCGGCGGCGCCGCCTTTCCGCCGGTCGGCGACCTTCCCTACATGCTGACGCTGCCGGCCTACGGCTTCTTCTGGTTCCTGCTAACCAACGAGGCCGACGCGCCGCGCTGGCACGTTACGACGCCTGATCCGCTGCCCGAATTCGTCACGCTCACCGCCCCGGGGGGCCGTCTCGACAAGGCGCTCGAAGGCCGGGAGCTGCAGAATCTGGAACGCTACGCCTTGCCGGAGTTCCTGGGCCGCCAGCGCTGGTTCGCCGGCAAGAGCGCCGCCGTCCGCCAGGTGCGCGTCACGCCGATCGGAACGATTCCGGGCAATGCCAACGCGCTCGTCATCGCCGAAGTGGATACGGCCGAGGGCGAACAGCGCTACTTCATCCCGCTTTCCGTGCTCTGGGGCGAGCAAAACGTGACGTTCGGCGCGCCGAAACTCTCTTACACGCTGGCGAAGGTGCGCCACGGCCCCAATCTCGGCGCGCTTCTCGACGCCTCGTATGACGAGCGCTTCCTCGCCGATCTCGTTGCGGCGATACAGGCTGGGGGCAGCGCGCCGGCCGCCGGCGGCACGTTGCACTTTGCCGCGACGGAGGCCTTCCGCACGGCCGCGGCCGGCGGAGAGATCCGCAGCGTCGGCGCCGAACAGAGCAACGTGTCGGTGATCGTCGGCGAAACAGGGATGCTGAAGATCTACCGGCGCCTCCGCCAGGGAGAGCAGCCGGAGATCGAAGTGGCGCGATTCCTGACCGAGACCGCCGGATACCGGAACACGCCCGCTTATCTGGGCAGCCTCGAATACCGGCCGGAGGCGGCCGAGCCGATGGCGCTTGCCGCGATCTTTGCGTTTGTGCGGAACCAGGGCGACGCATGGAGCGTCATCGCCGACGCGCTCGACCGCGATCTCGAGGAGTATGCGCTCCTGCCCCGCGACGCCGAGATCGACGCCCCCGAGCCGGACTTCGCCCATCCGCACAGCCTTGCCGCCATTCTCGGGCAGCGAACGGCCGAGCTGCATCTGGCTTTCCTCACGCCGACCGACGATCCGGCCTTTGCCGCGGAGCCGGTCGGGACGGACGACGTGAAGCGCTGGGCGGCGTCGGCGCTGGCGGAAGGCCGCCGGGCCGTCGACGGGCTCGAGCGGATGTCCGGGCTCGCGGACGACCTCAAAGCCGACGTCGGCGCGCTCGTCGCCGCCAGGCAGCCGATGCTCGATCGGCTGGAAGCGCTCGGCGGCGGCGCCGTCGCGGGCTTCAAGTCGCGCATCCACGGGGACTACCACCTGGGACAGGTCCTGGTCGCCCAGAACGACGTGATGATCATCGATTTCGAGGGGGAGCCGGAGCGCGATCTCGCAGAGCGGCGCGCGAAGAGCTCCGGGATGCGCGACGTGGCCGGCATGCTGCGTTCGTTTGACTACGCGGCATGGGCGGCGCTCGATCGGCTGAACGCCCGCCGCGGAACGGTCGAAGCGCATCTGCGCGAGCGCGCATTCCGATGGCGGGACCAGGCGACACGCGATTTTCTCGCGACCTATTCGGCGGCATCGGAAGGCTCGGCGCTGCTTTCGCCGGCCGACGAGTCGGGCCGTGCCCTGCTCGACCTCTTCCTGCTGCAGAAAGCCCTTTACGAACTCGGCTACGAAGCCGCCAACCGCCCCGCCTGGCTCGCTATCCCGCTGCGCGGAATTTTGAACCTTCTGAAGCCGCCCGAACCGGAATCTCCGCCGCCCGAAAGGATCGAACCGCATTAGCTGGCAACCGACCAAGGCCGCTGTCGACGCGATCGTCGAAGGTCGCCACGGCGACCCCTTCGCCGTCCTTGGCATGCACGCGCGCGGCGACGAGCCGCTGACCGTCCGCGTCTTCTGGCCGGGCGCGGAGAGCGTGACCGTGCTCGACCACAAGACGGGACGCCGCGTCGCCACGCTGACCAAGCTGCATCCGGAGGGGTTCTTCGCCGGCCCGATCGAGCGGCGCCGGAACGTCTTTCCCTACCGCCTCCGGTTCACCGCGGGCGACGCGACCTGGGAGGCGGAAGATCCTTACCGCTTCGCGCCTGTTCTCGGGGCGCTCGACGTCCATCTGATGGCGGAGGGAAGCCATCGCCGGATCTATGAGCGGCTGGGGGCGCATCCCTGCACCTCGGACGGCGTCGCCGGCGTCGCCTTCGCCGTCTGGGCGCCCAACGCGCAGCGCGTGAGCGTGGTCGGCGAGTTCAACCGGTGGGACGGCCGCCGGCACCCGATGCGCAAGCGCATCGAGGCGGGCGTCTGGGAGATCTTCGTTCCCGGTGTCGAGCGCGGCGCGCTCTACAAGTTCGAGCTGCTCGCCGGGAACGGAAAGCTCCTGCCGCTGAAGACCGACCCCGTCGGCTTCGAGCAGGAGGCGCCGCCGTCGACCGCGTCGCGCGTCGTCGGCCTGCCCGAGCGGCGATGGGCCGACGGCGAATGGACGGCGGAACGCCATCGAAGGCAGGGGCTTGCCGCGCCGATCGCCATCTACGAGGTGCATCTCGGCTCCTGGCGCCGCAAGGACGGCAACCGCTTCCTCTCCTATGAGGAGCTTGCCGACGAGCTCGTACCCTACGTCAAGGACATGGGCTTTACCCACATCGAGTGCCTGCCAATCAGCGAGCACCCGTTCTCCGGCTCATGGGGCTACCAGCCGATCGGCCTCTTCGCGCCGACAAGCCGCTTCGGCCCGCCGGAGGCTTTCGCGCGCTTCGTGGAGCGCTGCCACCAGGCCGGGATCGGCGTCATCATCGACTGGGTGCCGGCGCACTTCCCGAGCGATGCGCACGGCCTCGTCCGCTTCGACGGCACCGCGCTCTACGAGCACGAGGACCCGCGCCTCGGCTTCCATCAGGACTGGAATACGCTGATCTACAATTTCGGCCGCACCGAGGTCAGGAACTTTCTTGTCGCCAACGCGCTCTATTGGATCGAGCATTTCCACATCGATGCGCTGCGCGTCGACGCCGTCGCCTCGATGCTCTACCTCGACTACAGCCGCGAGCCCGGCCAGTGGATCCCGAACGTGCATGGCGGGCGCGAGAATCTCGCGGCGATCGACTTCCTGCGCGAGTTGAACGTCCGCGTCTTCGGCGATCATCCCGGCGCCACCACCGTCGCGGAGGAATCCACCGCCTGGCCGCAGGTGTCACGGCCGGTCGACGGCGGCGGGCTCGGCTTCGGCTACAAGTGGAACATGGGCTGGATGCACGACACGCTCGAATACATGAAGCTCGAGCCGGTACATCGGAAATTCCACCATCATCAGATGACGTTCGGCATCCATTACGCCTTCTCGGAGAACTTCGTGCTGCCGCTCTCCCATGACGAGGTGGTGCACGGAAAAGGCTCGCTCTACGCCAGGATGTCGGGCGACCGCTGGCAGAAATTCGCCAATCTGCGGGCCTATTTCGCCTATATGTGGACGCATCCGGGCAAGAAGCTTCTCTTCATGGGCGGCGAGTTCGGTCAGGAACGGGAGTGGTCGCACGACCATTCGCTCGACTGGCATCTCCTCGAAGACCCGCTGCACCGGAACCTGCAGACGCTGGTGCGCGACCTGAACGAA
>DASWJZ010000406.1:0-10316 GCA_036396875.1 Propylenella sp. | reverse complement strand
ATATTGTAGTTACTCTCTAGTAGCTACACAAGGCACAGTTCAAGCCCCCGCCAGGGTCATCACGCCGGCGAAGATGAGCGCGATTCCGAGGAGCTGCAGCGGCGCGATCCGCTCCTTCAGGAAGAGGCGCGCCAGGATCACGGCGACCGCCCCGAAGGCCGAGGAGGCGACGGTGGCGATCGCCGGCTCGGCCATGTTGCCGGCCGCTACGATCAGGAGCAGCGCGGTCACGTCGAGCGCGCCCATCACGCCGAGAACCGGCAGCCGGCGGATCGGGATCGCGCGGCCGGCCGACGGTCTGAGGTAGAGCGCAATCATCGTTGCCATGCCGAAGATGCGGGCGAGCCAGGCAGTTTGCGCCTCGCCGAAGATGGGAACGGCGTACTGGCCGCTGGTGAGCGCGACGGCAAAGCCGACGCTTGCGAGCAGCGCCAGCGCGATGACCGCCGGCAGCTTGCCGGGCTGCATCGCCCCTTCCGCCTCCGCCTGGCTGCCGCTCTGCGAGACGAGGGCGACGCCGGCCGTCACCGCGGCGATCGCCAGCCACGCGATCGCGCCGGGACGCGCCCCCGCCGCCACCGCGAAGAGCACCGCGAGCGCCGGATAGGAGCCGGCGATCGGGCAGACGATGGAGATCGGCCCGAGCGCAAGGGCGGAAAAGAGGGACAGCGTCGCGAGGGCAAAGAAAACGCCGGTAACCGCCACCAGCCATAGCGACGGCCAGACGACGCGGATGTCCGCCCCGCTCACGAGAAGCCAGACGCTGAGCGCGATGAACCCCGCGACGGTGACGGCAAGGACGGTCGGCGTCGGCCCGATCTGCCGGCTCGGAAAGCGCGCCAGGAAATCGTGCGTGCCCCAGGCGAGCGCCGCGAGCGCCCCGACCAGCGCCGAATTCATGTTTTTTCGCAGCGGTGGCCAAAGCCCTCCCCCCTTGCGGGGGAGGGTGCCCCTCGCGTTTGCGCGAGGGGCGGGAGAGGGGGAGTTTGACGTGCATTGCGCCGGATCACCCCTCTCCCGGCCTTCGGCTGACGCCGATGGCCACCCTCTCCCGCAAGGGGAGAGGGTCGGCTAAACGCCACCATCGGCACGAGAACCAAACCTAGCGGCTGTTGGCGCGCAGAAGGTCATCGCGGGCCTTCTCGAGATGCTGGGTGACCAGCGTTTGCGCGAGCTGCGCATCCCGCTGGTCGAGCGCCTGATAGATGGCGCGATGCTGCCGGTGGTAGTCGTCGATCACGTCGCGCGTCAGAATCTGCTCCTTCATGGCGTCCCACTGGGCATGCAGGCGCACCCGGTTGATGTGCGCATAGACGTTGAGGAGGAGCGGATTGCGCGAGGCGCGCGCGATCAGGCCGTGGAACTCGGCGTCCCAGCGGGAGAACTCGTCCTTGTCGTCGCCGCAGGCCTCGCACCGCGACAGCGCCGCATCCATCTCGCCGAGGTCGCGGCGCGTCGCGTGCAGCACCGCGAGCCGCGTCATGTAGGGCTCGACCGCGAAGCGCGCCTCGATGAGCTGCAGCGGGCTGACGAGGTCGACCACGTCGCCGGCGGCGTCGTGCCGGGCCGGCGCCATGACGAAGGTCCCGCTTCCCAGCCGGCGCGAGACCAATCCGGCCCGCTCGAGCTGGTCGAGGGCGCGGCGGACCGTGCTCCGGGCGGCACGGAACGTGACCGCAAGCTCCCGCTCGGGCGGCAGCTGGTCGCCTTCGCCATATGCGCCTGATTCGATGGCGCGGCGCAATTGCGCCGAAATCGCGCCGACGCCACGGGCCGGCCCGCCGACGACCGCCGGCATGCCGCCCGCCTCCGCCTTGCCGCTCCGTCCGATCAAGCCGTCACGTCCTTTCCCCGGAATTGGACCGCCGGAGGAGGTCCGCTTGGAAGAAATTGGTTTACAATCGGTCCGCGACTATGCCCTGATATTGGCCGGGCAGCAGCAAAAAATTCACCGGCCGGTTCTGGTTGGAATGAGAGTGCGGCGGCAGCGGCGGCGAGGGCGGTCATCCATGGCGATGCCTCAGAGCGCGAAATACGCGGTGATCGGCGCCGGGGTGCACGGGCTGAGCACGGCCTATCACCTCGCCGCGATGCTCAAGGCGAGCGGCCGCGGCTCCGGGGCGGACGTCCTCGTCGTCGACAAGACCGCGGTCGCGGCCGGCGCTTCGGGCATCGCCTGCGGGGTCGTCCGCAACAATTATTTCCAGCCGGCGATGCGCGAGCTTATGGCGCATTCCGTGGCGGTCTGGGAGAGTGACATCGAAGCCTACAGCTACCACCCCGTCGGCTACATGCAGATCAGCCCCGAATGCATGCACGCCGACGTGGCCTCGATCTACGAGCAGCAGAAGGCGATCGGCTACGAATCGGCCTTCATCGAGGGCGCCGCCGACTCGATGCGCTACATGAAGGGGCTGTTCGACGACTGGCAGGCCAAGGGGATCACCTCGGTCCTGCACGAGAAGAAGGGCGGCTACGCCAACAACCGGGCAAGCATGCAGGGCCTTGCCGCAAAGGCCGAGGGCGAAGGGGTCCGCATCCTGACCGGCGTCGAGGTTCTCGGTTTCAGGTTCGGCTCCAACAGCAATGCGGTCACCGGCCTCGCGACCAGCCACGGCGACATCGCCTGCGAGCACGTGATCGTCGGCGCCGGTCCGTGGGTCAACCGCATCTGGAACTATCTGGGCCTGCCGCGGACGATCAGCGTCAAGGGCCGCGACGGCACGCTGCACAACGGCGTGCCGATGTGGAAATACTGGTGCCTGGAGGAGGGGACGCTCGGCGTCGATCCGAACATGCACCGGCTGAACGACGGGGGCTTTCCTCCGGTCCTGCATGTCGACACCGACGCGCCGCTCTACTCCGATGTCGACGGCTCGCTGATCACCGACCGGCTCTGGGGTCTTTATTACAAGCCGGATTTCAATTTCGGAGGTATCCAGGGCGGCGCCTCGCCATACAAGGTGGAGCAGGACCCGGACGACGTGGCGGTCGATCCCTACGGCCCGGAATCGCCCGATTTCATTGTCGGCGAGCGTTTCGTGGAGACCTGGTGCTCGATGCTGGCGCACTGCCAGAAGCGCTTCGAGGGCAAGATCGGGCAGTACAAGAAGGAAGAGAAATCCGGCGGCCTCGGCTGCTTCACGCCCGACAATTTCCCGGTGTTCGACACCTTCCACGAGAATGTCTACGTCATCGCGGATTCCAACCACGGCTATAAGATGATCGGCGTCGGCAAGCTGGTGGCGCAGGAGCTGCTGGGCGAGAAGAGCGCGCTGCTTGAGCCGTTCCGCTTCTCCCGCTTCCAGAAGGGAGACCTGCATCCGACATCGCACAGCCCATTTCCTTGGAGTTGAGGCGCATGGCTGAGAGAGTTTCCAATTCCCGTCCGGTGAACCGGGCGTCCAACGGCGGGCGGCTTCGGGGCCTGGTCGGCCGCGGCAAGCGCGCATCCACGGACCTCGAGGCCTTCGTCGAGGATCGGAAGCGGAAGGATCTGGTGCGCGATGTGCGCGCGCGGATCGACGCGCTCGGCATCGACTACCTCTATTTGCAGTTCGTGTCCGTCACCGGGCGAATCATGGGCAAGGGCATTCCGGCCGAGCACTGGGAATCGGTGGCCGAGAAAGGTTTTCAGCTCGTCTACGGCGCCACCATGAACCTTTTTCTCAACCGTCACGGCGAATATCTCGGCTACGGGCCGGAGGCGGCCGAGCTGATCGGCATTCCGGAGCCGGAAACCTTCATGCAGCTCCCGTGGGACAAGCGGGTGGCGCGCGTGTGGTGCACGCTCTTTCGCAACCGCGAGGAGCGGCACGAGCCGGGCGCTTTTCTGACCGCCGACGCCCGCGGCAACCTCCGCCGCATCCACGACCTGTTCAAGCAGGAGCATGGGCTCGAGCTGCGGCACGGAACCGAGCCGGAGATGATGTGGCTGAAGAAGGGCGAGGACGGCCAGCCGAACGGCGGCTACTCGCGGCCCTATTGCTACCACATCGACCAGTTCGAGAGCCTGAGGCCCGTCTACATGCGGGTCATCGAATATTGCCGCAAGATGGGCCTCGACATGATCCAGGGGGATCACGAGGATTCGCCCGGGCAGCTCGAGCTCAACTTCACCTATGACGACGCACTCAGGACCGCCGACCGGCTGGCGACCTATCGCCAGATCTGCGCGCAGGTGGCGCGCGAGTTCGACATCATCGCCTGCTTCATGTGCAAGCCCTTCATGGGCGTCTCCGCCAACGGCTGTCACCACAACATTTCGCTCTGGAAGGGCGGCAAGGACGAGGTGAAGACGCTCGGCAACAATCCGAAGCATCTGCCCGGCCACGAATACAATTACACCTACCGCCGCGGCGGCGAGAACACCTTCATGCCGGACACCGACGACGTCCAGCTTCCCGGCGCGCTCGGGCTGAAGGCGATCGGCGGCATCGTGAAGCATCTCGGCGGGCTGACGGCGATCGGCTGCTCCACCGTCAATTCCTATCGCCGCCTGTGGGACACCGGCTTCTGGGCGCCCGTCTTCTCCGACTGGGGCTATCAGAACCGCACCACCGGCTTGCGTGTCTCCGCGCCCGGCCGCTTCGAGTACCGTGCGGTCGACGCGATGGTGAACCCGCATCTGATGGCCGCCGCGCTGCTGAAGGCAATGGACGACGGCCTGAGGAACGATCTCGATCCGGGCAAGCCGGAGGAGCGCAACATCTACCAGGCGATGGAGGCCGGCAAGCAGGTGAAGAAGCTGCCGATGACGCTTGGCGACGCGCTCGAGGCGCTGAAGAAGGACGATGTCATCCGCTCCGCCATGCCCGGCGAGATGTACCGGCTCTACGACGAGTACAAGCGCGACGAGTGGGAGCGCTTCCTCCACACGGCGACCGAGTGGGACCTGAAGATGTATCTGGATTGCCTGCCGTAATTGGGAGGGCAATAGGGCAGTAAGGCAGTGGGGCAATCGGAAAGTCGGGGGCCGGGGCGCTTTGCTGCCCTATTGCCCTACTCCCCTGCTGCCCCTGGAGCGGAGCGACGAAGATGTGCGGAATAGCCGGCCTCATCCACCGCGACGGCGCCTCGACCGTCGGCAAGGAAATGACAGCGATGCTGCAGAGCCTCAGGCATCGCGGGCCCGACTCGACGGGCTTCGCCATCTACGGGCTTTCGGCCGACAACGAGTATGTCATGCGTCTGAAGCTCGCCGAGCAGGAGGATTTTGAGAAGGATCACCACATCCACAAGAAGATCAGGGAGCGACAGGCGGAGGTCGATGCGCGCCTGCAGGAGATGGGGGCGGAGGTGCTCGACGTCGCGGAGCCGACCGAATACGCCTTCCGCTATCGCCTGCGTTTTGCCGACGACACGCGAAAGCTCGCCGCCGAAATCGAAATGATCGAAGGCGCCGAAGTCCTCTCCTTCGGCAGCGCGCTCGAACTGATCAAGGATCTTGGCGACGCCGCGCAGGTTTCCGCCCAGTACGATCTGGCAAAGTTTCGCGGCACGCACGGCATCGGCCATACTCGCATGGCGACCGAATCGGATGTCGATATCCGTTCCGCGCACCCCTATTGGGCCTACCCCTACAACGACATCGCGGTCGTGCATAACGGGCAGATCACCAATTACTGGATCATGCGCCGCGAGATGGAACGGCGCGGCCACCGCTTCATGTCGAACTGCGACTCGGAGCTGCTCGCCGTCTATACGGCGAACAATCTGGAGCAGGGGGCGACGCTTGAAGATTCGCTGAAGGCGTCGATCCACGAGATCGACGGCGTCTTTACCTATGTCGTGGCGACGGAGAACGAGCTCGGCATGGCCAAGGATACCATGGCGGCCAAGCCGATGGTTCTCTACGAGAGCGACGATCTCGTTGCGCTGGCTTCTGAGGAGGTCGCCATCAGAACGCTGCTGCCGCACGAGATCGACACTTCCGATCCCTACGACGAGGAGGTGCGCGTATGGCAGAGATGAGCCGGGCCGCCCCGCGCGACGCTGCCGACCAGGCGCGCGTCTCGCAGGAGATGGGGATGCACACCGAGCAGCTGCGCGGGCGCTCGCAGCAACACTTCTTCGACATCGACCTCTCCGAAGAACACGGCGGCTTCTCGTTGCCGAACGCCTTCGACGTCGACTTCAACAAGCGCGCCGAGATCGACGCCTCGAACATGCCGGAGAAGCAGGTGAACCTCCGCATCCGCGAGCTGATAGCCGACGGCTACGGCACCATCGTCATCAGGAATCCGGGCGCCAAGCATTCGATTGCGGTCGGCATCCTCAATCGCCTCAATCTCATTATCGACGGCTCGCTCGGCTATTTCGGATGCGGCCTGATCGACGGGCCGAACGTCAGGATCGCCGGCCGGGTCGGCTGGTCCTGCGCCGAGAACATGATGAGCGGCACGATTCTGATCGAGAAGAACGCCGGCTCGCAGTTCGGCGCCGCGATCCGCGGTGGCGACCTCGTCTGCCGGGGGAACGTCGGCTCCCGCACCGGCATCGACATGAAGGGCGGCACGATTATCGTCGGCGGCGACACCGGCGCCTTCACCGGCTTCATGATGCAGCGCGGGCGCATGGTGATCTGCGGCAATGCCGGCAAGAACCTCGGCGATTCCATGTATGACGGCACGATCTATATCGGCGGCGAGCCGGCGAGCCTCGGCGTCGACGCGGTGTGGGGCGAGATGAGCGCGCTCGACCGCGACTGGCTCGCCCGCAAGCTCCGCATGTACGACGCGCTGCCGGAGCGCGGGATCGGCCATTTCCGCAAGATCGTCGCCGGCAAGCAATTGTGGAACTACGACAACCTCGAGCCGACCGAGAAGAAGCTGGTGCTGTGATGCCACCTCGTTTGACCCGGACGCTCCAACCCTCTCCCCTTGTGGGAGAGGGTGTCGTTTCGCTCTGCGAAACGACGGGTGAGGGGTACTTTAGCGCTGCGCACGAAAACCCCTCATCCGCCGATTGGCAAAGCCAATCGGCACCTTCTCCCACAAGGGGAGAAGGTTTTCGCGCCCTTGCTTGCGAGGATCGTCGATGACCAAAACCAACCGCGGAGCGAACGACGGCAGGGCGCCGGCTGAATCGAGCCGCTACATCCTCGGCCACAGCCGGATTTTTACCCCCGAGGTCATCAACGACATCCACATCAAGTCGGAGCTTGGCCGCTACCGCATGCGCGGCTTCTCGCTGTTCAAGAAGATTCCGCACTGGGACGACCTGACCTTCCTGCCCGGCACGCTGACCCGCTTCGTCATCGAAGGCTACCGCGAGAAGTGCGAGACGAAGACGATAATCGGCCCGCTCGCCAAGCGGCCGTTTGAGCTGGACATTCCCGTCTACGTCACCGGCATGAGTTTTGGCGCGCTCTCCTACGAGGCAAAGATTGCGCTCGCCCGCGGCGCCACCATGGCCGGCTCGGCGACCTGCTCGGGCGAGGGCGGCATGATCCCCGACGAGCGGCGCTATTCGGTGAAATGGTTCTACCAGTGCATCCAGTCGCGTTACGGCTTCAATCCGCATCATCTCCGCCTCGCCGACGCCTGCGAGTTCTTTATCGGTCAGGGCTGCAAGGTCGGCCTCGGCGGCCATTTGATGGGCCAGAAGGTCACCGACCAGGTGGCGGAGATGCGCTCGCTGCCGGCCGGCATCGACCAGCGCTCGCCGGCGCGCCATCCCGACTGGCTCGGGCCCGACGATCTGGCGCTGAAGATCGAGGAGATCCGCGAGGCGACCGATCACCAGATCCCGATCCAGCTGAAGCTCGGCGCGGCCCGCGTCTATGACGACGTCCGCATGGCGGTGAAGTGCGGGCCGGATTCGATCTACATCGACGGCATGGAGGGCGGCACCGGCGCCGGGCCGCACGTGGCGACCGAGGACACCGGCGTCCCTGGCATCGCCGCGATCCGGCAGGCGCGCCGCGCCATCGACGAACTCGGCAAGCGCGGCGAGATCACGCTCGTTTATGCCGGCGGCATCCGCAATGGCGGCGACGTTGCCAAGGCGCTCGCGCTCGGCGCCGACGCGGTGGCGATCGGCCATTCCGTGCTGATGGCGTTGAACTGCAACAAGCACATCGAGGGCGTCACCGATTATGAAAACGAGATCGGGGTGCCGGCCGGCTATTGCTACCACTGCCATACCGGGCGCTGCCCGGTCGGCGTGACGACGCAGGACCCGGAGCTCCGAAAACGGCTCGATCCGGACGAGGCGGCCGAGCGCGTCTATAATTTTCTGCACACGCTGACCATGGAAGCGCAGATGCTGGCGCGCGCCTGCGGCAAGACCAATGTCCACAGCCTCGAGCCCGAAGATCTGGCGGCGCTCACCATGGAGGCCTCGGCGATGGCGCAGGTGCCGCTCGCCGGCACCGACTACACGGTCGGCGTCGCCGACTACCACCACATCGGTTGACGGAGGCGGACCTATGCAATCAACACCCTCATGGTGAGGTGCGAGCGAAGCGAGCCTCGAACCACGAGGGCTCCAGAAGGCATCTCGCATCCGATCCTTCGAGGCCCGGCTTCGCCGGGCACCTCAGGATGAGGGAGTGGGATGGCAGAGGGACAAGAAAGGATCAGAGTGAGCATGGCGGGGAAGGGCGGCTACAAGGGCGCGGAAAACGCGGGCGACGTCGACCGTTTCCTGCGCGACGCGAAGGGGCTCGATTCGTCGCGCGAGCAGGAGATCGGCCAGCACATCGGCTACCGCTACGACGTGAACCTCGTGCCCGATTACGAGCGGCTGACGCCGTATCTGCGGGCCTACATGGAATTCATGGGCTGGGACGACCTGAACTGGCTGGAGGATGTCCATATGGGTTACGAGGAGGGACAGCCGGCGATCTTCGACCGCAACATCAACGGCTGGGTGCGGCTGCCGCAGTCGATGTCGCTGCCGGACACCCAGCAGGACCGCGACATGCTGGCGCGCGAGCTGCTCGTCCGCTTCCAGACCTCGCCCCGCCACCCGCTGGTGGAGCTGAATGAGGCTTATCGGAAGTTTTAGTGTCCTCGCCGGCGCGGCTCAAATCCAGTTGTTGAGAACAGCGCCACGTCCGCGATCCGGTGGTATCGCCCACGCTGCGCGCTGCCCATGAGCCCGGACGACGGAAACGTGGCGGGAAGACGGTCATGTGCGATTCGCCTTTGCTTGAGCGCGCACTGAATCATGTGATTGCGGTGACGGCCTCGCCTCCGTCGTCGCCCAGTTCGGCCGGAAGGCGAGGACCTGCACGTCGTCCGTCAGCGACGGATTGAAAACCCGATTGTGCCACAGGGTGGCCTCGCGCGCCGAATCGCCCGCCGGCAGCTCGAAGACGGCGCAGGGCAGCCGGTAGAATTGCCGATACTGGTTAAATTCCAGCAGGCAGCCGCCCTCCGCGAGGAGCGCTGCTGCAACCGGAGATTTCTCGGGCAAAAGTGCCGTCAGGCGGTCGCTGAACCGCTTCGGCTGTTGGAAATAATCCGCCTGCAGGTAGGCAAGCCCGCCTTCGTACGCCTCGCGAGGATCCGGGGTCCTCTGGACCTGGAAGCGGAAAAAGGCCGTGCTTTCTGCCGCCTCCTTCGGCACCACCAGCACCGTGAACGCCGCTGCGATCTCACGACCTGTGGTAGAAATGACACGCGGACGCATGCCCGGCGCCGGCCGCCCCCCGTCCTGGCGCACGGCGATCTGGCGGATGCGGCACTGCCAACCGAGGAAGTGATCGCGGAGGATGTCTGCCGGCGGTTGCATGAAGATCCCGTTGGATTGCCGTCGAAAGGTGAATGACAACAATTATTCCTGTGAGTAAACTTGGCCACGAGCCTGGGGATGGGGGGTTTCCATGGGTGACAACGTAGCCGCCTTAACGACGATCTTCACCGAGTTCTATTACTGGATCACCGTCGTCATCATGTTTCTGATCCACGTCGGGTTCTGCATGTACGAGGTGGGGGCGAGCCGGCGGCGCAACCATCTCCACACGCTGATGAAGAACACGATGCTGATCCCGCTGGTGACCATCACGTTTTTCTTCTTCGGCTGGTGGATCTACTGGGCGTTTCCGAACGGGCCGTGGATTACGGGGCCGCTCCTCACGGACGCGGCCGCGCCGAACGGGCCGGCCTCGGAGACGATGGGCACCAATCTCGGCGACCGCATCACCGGCGTCTTCTGGGCGGCGTTCCTCCTGTTCTCATGGACGGCGGCCTCGATCGTTTCCGGTTCGGTCATCGAGCGCATCCGTTCCGGCGCGTTCTGGATCTTCGCCGTGCTCATCGGCTCGGTTTTCTGGATCATCGACGCGGCGTGGGGCTGGCACCCGAACG
>DASWJZ010000405.1:0-3620 GCA_036396875.1 Propylenella sp. | reverse complement strand
TCTTGCCCGTGATGCTGACGAGCGCGAAAGCGCAACGGCTGCTCCGCTTCGACGAGGCGGACGCGATCGCTGTCGACATGTCGGCGCTGTCGCCGGCGGACCTGGCGAAGCGGATCGTTGCCTCAGTCGAGACCACCCCGTGATCCTGGGTCCACGTCGGCCTTCACAGCTTTACGAGGCGGGGCTCCAGCGACCCCTCCATGTCGTGGACCGCGCAACAGGGCACCGCGATATCGTAAGGGGCGGGAAGTGCGGGAAAGATTCGGCCCTCAACTCCGGAGAGATGAAAGACATCGATCGACTTGGCGGCGAGCGCGGCTCGGATCTCGACGGTGGGAGGTGGGAACGTCTCTTTGAGAACGATCAATCCGGGCCATAACTGATCGAGATAGCCGCTGATCGTACCGCGCGGCGACAGGTCGACGAGGAGGGCCGGCTGGCCGCGAAGATCGGGAGGGATGACGCCCCCGCCTGTTTTCGGATCGATCACGACGCAGCGCTGGCCGCGCTCGTTCAGTCTGCGCTCCAGCGCCTCGCCGATGAAGCCGGCCCCGCCCAGCAGGATTATCGGCGGCGGTGACAATATGCCGTATCGGTCGCTCAAGCGATCGAGCGCCCGCAGAATCACCGAGACAGTGGCCGGACGAGGGTCGGCAAAGAATTGCTCGCCGTCGCGAAAGAGAATCCCCGGCAACCTCCCGGCGAGGTTGACCACATCGACGTCGAGAAGGCGCGCGATCTTCTTCAGGCGCCCGATAAGGCCGGCGAAGTCCTTCGCGTTTTCCGGTCGTGCGATATCCGCTTCCGAGATCGGAGCGGCAAGGACCAGCCCCCGATATCGCCCTTGCCTCAGGACGCCGATCGGGACCGGCGTCCACTTGATCCAGCGCACGCGCGCCGCCGGCCCGTAGCTCCGGATCGCGGCCTCGTCGAAGGCGTAGCAGAAGAAGACGGACCGGATGAAACCCATCCGGCGGTTCAGACGGCCGACCAGCCAGGCTGCCGCGCCGGTGCGCGAAATGACGGCGCCCGCGACGAAGTAGAGCGAGGTCAGCATCGCGGCGACCCACCGACCGATCCCGTGCAGGGTCGCCCGTGCCCCCATTGGACGCTTGTCGCCGGCGGAAGCCGCGCCCTTGCCGCCCGATGTCATTTCGCTGCCGGGCGGCACACGTCCCAGGCATCGAGCATGCTCACATGACTGACGCTCGGGCTGTCGAGCACCCAGCCGGTCAGCGTGTTGCTTGGGCCGATGTTCACGAAGCGCGCTACCCCGTGATCGTTGGCGAGCGCCACCAGGGTCTCCATCCATCTGACCGCCGAAACAGCGCCCGCCGCCGCCTCTTCAACGATTTCGGCAGGTGACGAAATCGGCCGGACGTGAACGCTAGAGAACAACGGCAATCGGGCCGGATTCACCTGCCAGCGGTGCGCCTGACTGTAGACCTCCGCCACCGCCGGCGCCATCACCGGCGAGTGAACCGGATAGGGCAGCACCGGCTTGATCTTGATGCCGAGCGCGCGCGCCGGCTCGCGGAGCGCCGCCATCGCCTCGTCAGTCCCGGCGGCGGTGGCGTGCCGCGCCGACCATTGGCTGAGGGTGATCGGCACACTGCCGAGCCAATCGAGCTGTTCGTCGGTCAGGTCGCCCTCGGCCGCCCGAATGAATGCCGTCGAGCCTTGCGGGCAGCGCAGCCGCATCTCCGCAAACAGCCACAGCAGTTCCACGATGTGCCGCAGCGACACCGATTCGGCGATCACCAGGCGGGCGGCGTCGCCATGACTGCAACCGGTCAGCCCGTCGAACGCGAGGTGCTCCTGCACGGCGCGCGCGATCCCGACCTGCACCGCGGTAAGGGCGACCAGGGTCCGGTCAAAATCGACCAGATGCGGGCGCTGATTGTCGCGCAGGAATGCGACCAGCGACTCCTCGCGGCCGGTCAATTCCGAGAGGATGGCCGATGTCTCGTCGAGGGCAGCCACGACATGGGAATCGACCAGCCATCGCCGGGTCTGGGTCGCCACGAAGAGCGCATCCAGACCCGGGAATATGGCATATGTCTTCATGCCAAGGCTTCGGCCCGCGCCGGGCTGATGGCCCCGTCCATCGCCTCCACCCACTGCGAGCAGAAAACCTCCTCCTCCTCCATCAGCCGGTCGAGCCTGAGCCCGGCACTCGCGACCAGGTCGCGCGCCGGGTGGGAGACGTGCTTGAGGTGGTTCTTCTCATCGGAAATAACCTTGCGCGCCATTGCCTTGACGCTCTCAATCGTATCGCTTGCCTCGATGCTCGGAAAAACCAACATGAGGCGACATTCAATGAGGTAGCAGATCACGTTGTAGTAGTCGTTGAAGCGTCTCTCGTTGTCCGGCGTTCGTCCGACCTCGCTCCATCCGGACAACCGCACTCGCTTGAAGTAGCGGCGCGTGTCGCCAAAGCTGCGTTCCGACACGCGCCGGATGCCGGCCAGACGGTCCGGGGAGATCAACAGTTCGAGGTCGCGCGCGGCATCGCCGACGATCTCGCCGTGGATCACTTCCTCCATGGCGTGTTCGCACAGATGCGGCGGCGACAACGGATTGTAAGATCGCAGGATCATCTTCGCGCCGGTGAATTCCAGCAGCGAGAGGTTTTCGAGGAGCGGAACCGCCGTCTCCGGTTTCGACATCCTGGCAGATACCCAAGCCTTGAAATCTGCCGGTGACATTGGTTCCCCCCGGTCGATTGCACGCCGCCCACGATTTCCGGACACCCGGCGGCATCCGGACCTCGACTTTTCGTCAGCATGACTCCCCAAACGAACGCGACGAGCGCCTTCGTTTCTCAGCGGCGGAAGTAGACCTCAAACCGGCGGCCAGATCAATTTATCCAGTTTCTCGCCGAGTTGATGGGGCTCGCGTCCTCGATCCTGCGATCCACGAACGACTTCGCCGCCCCAACCGCGTCAAGGGCACGCGGATGTCGGCTTCTTCAGCGACCCGATATGGCGCGCGAAGGGAGCCTCGCGGCTCCGCCGATTTTGCGCATACCGCGCAGGCCAGTGGCGCACGGGCAACCGCCCGTGCGCGCGATGGCTTCAGCTCGTGCCCTGGGCGGCCTGCCGACGGCCCCACAGCCCCAACGCAACCAGCACGACGATGGCTGCACCGATGACCCACAGCGTGGTCGTCGGCAGATAGAACGTCGTGTAGACCTCCCAGCCGAGCAGCCGGAGGACCGCCGAGACATCGGTGTAGATGCCGACCAGATGGCCGCCGAGGGTTCCCGTGATGCCGAGCAGAGCGGCGCCGAGGAGCGCCAGCGCGGCCATCACCCAGCGGGTGAAGCCCTGCCAGACGGCTTCGCCCTTCCGCCAGCGCAGCACGAGGACGACCGCCCAATAGGCGACCGTCCACGCAGCGAGGAGCACGTGGTTGCGGCCGAGCGGCGTTGAGGAGATCGCCTCCCACGGCCACACCTGGGTGCCGACGAGGAAGGCCACCACGCCGAAAATCAGGCCGAGGGTCAGCAGCGGAACCAACGCCCGGTCGATGGCTTTGGCGAGCGGCCCGTCGGAGACGGCTCGCCACAGGATTGCGAGGGTCGCCGTCATCCAGAGCGCGATCGGAAAATGGATCAG
>DASWJZ010000404.1:0-1950 GCA_036396875.1 Propylenella sp. | reverse complement strand
GACCAGGTGCCGCGGACACAATCCCCATAGCCTGAGCCCGCCATCCCGCGGGTTCGCTCAATCCGGCTTCAATGAGGTCGCGATCCGCGCCAGCCGTCGCCCTCCGTGCCGCGCGACCTCACAGAACCCTCCAGATTCCCTTTTGGGCCGGTTCGTGATTCACCGCGTTGGGAGGTGGATCATGGGCAGGTTCTCCTCGATCGATCTTCGCGAGCGGATCGTCGGCTACGCGCAGGCTGGCCATTCGGCGCGCGCGGCGGCGCGGCTGTTCGGCGTCAGCGCGGCGACGGCGGTACGCTACGCGGCGACGGCGCGGGCGGACGGCGACGTTGCGCCGAGGCCGCAGGGGCGTCCGTCGGGCAAGTTCGGCAAATTGGCGCCGCACATCGACGTTCTCTTGGCGACGGTGCGTGCCACACCGGACATGACGCCGCACGAGCTGGCCGCGACGTTGAAGGCGGCACGGGGCGTTGAGGCGCATCACTCCTCGGTCGACCGGGCGCTAGCCCGGGCCGGCTGGTCATATAAAAAAAGGCTTGATCGCCGCCGCGCGTGAGCGGGCGGACGTGCGCAAGGCCCGGCGCACCTGGATCCGACGGCGTCAGCCGCGCATGCGACGCCACTCTCATCGCCTGGTCTTCATCGACGAGACTTGCGTGAAGACCAATCTCGTGCGGCTCAGGGGCCGGGCTCCCCGGGGTCAGCGCCTCTACGCTCCCGCGCCCTTCGGCAAGTGGCGCACGCAAACCTTCATCGCCGGCCTGACCCAGGACAGCCTGATCGCCCCCTGGATCGTCGACGGCGCCATGAACGGCGCCGCCTTCGACACCTACGTCGAGACCCAGCTCGCGCCCCGTCTCGAACCCCGAACCGTCGTCATCCTCGACAACCTGTCCACCCACAAGAGCCGGCGCGCCGCCGAGGCGCTCCGGCAACGACACTGCCGGTTCCTCTTCCTGCCGCCCGACAGCCCGGACCTCAATCCCATCGAGCAGGCCTTCGCCAAGCTGAAAGCCCACCTCCGGCACATCGCCGCGCGCACCTACGACGATCTCATCGACGCCGTTGGCGACGTCCGCAACCTCTTCCACTCCGACGAATGCCGAAACTTCCTTAAGCACGCCGGATATGCTTCAGATTAAATGCGAAACGCTTTAGGGCCGCTCCGGCGCGATCGTCAGGCCGGCGCGCTCGATCGCGCGGGCCACTTTCAAGGCGTGGTCCTCGCGCCAGGGCCGGGCAATCACTTGCACGCCAAGCGGCAGGCCGCCTTCGCCCATGACCGGCACCGAGACGATCGGCAGGCCGATCAGCGACAAGGGCTGGGTGAAGAGGCCGAGATTCGGCCGCGAGGGCATCTCGACGCCGTTCAGCAGCATCGTCTCCTGGCCGATCTCGGGGGCGGGCACCGGCGTCGTCGGCGCCAACACGACATCGACGTCCTGGAACGCCGCCGCCACGGCATCGCGGTAGCGGCGGCGGAAGCGCTGGGCCCGCAGCACCCAGGCGGCGGGGACGAGCGCGCCGGCGAGGAAGCGGTCGCGGGTCATCGGATCGAAGTCGCCGGCCCGTATCCGCAGATTGTCGAGGTGCTGGCCCGCGCCCTCCGAGGCGGTGATGACGAAGGCGGCGGCGCGGGCCTTCTCGGGCTCGGGCAGGCTGACCCGCCGCTCGATGCTCAGCGCCTCGGCGACGCGGGCGACGGCGGCGTGCGCTTCCGGCGCGCCGCTTTGCGCGTAGTAGCCGTCGGCGACGGCGATGCGGATCTCGTCGCCGTCATCGAGCGCGTCATGCGTGGGCTCGACCGGCCGGCCGCGGCAGACCGGGTCGGCGGCATCGGGGCCCTGCATCAGGTCGTAGCAAAGCGCCAGGTCGGCGACGCTGCGCGCGAACGGGCCGACGTGGTCGAGGCTCGGCACGAAGAGGAAGGCGCCGCGCCGGCTCAGCCGG
>DASWJZ010000403.1:0-9525 GCA_036396875.1 Propylenella sp. | reverse complement strand
CGGCGCACCCATCTACGCCAAGCTCGACCAGGATGTCGCGGCGGGGCTGATGTCGATCAACGCGGTCAAGGGCGTGGAGATCGGCAACGGCTTTGAGGCGGCGCGCATCCGCGGCGAGGAGAACGCCGACGAGATGCGGATCGGAAACGACGGCAAGCCGATCTTCCTCTCCAACAATGCCGGCGGCGTCCTCGGCGGCATCTCGACCGGCCAGCCGGTCGTCGCCCGCTTCGCCGTCAAGCCGACATCGTCCATCCTGACCCCGGTCAGGGGCGTCACCCGCTCGGGCGAGGACGTGGAGCTGGTGACCAAGGGGCGGCACGACCCGTGCGTCGGCATCCGCGCGGTGCCGATCGGCGAAGCGATGCTCGCCATCGTCATCGCGGACCATTATCTCCGCCACCGCGCGCAGACCGGGCCTCGCTCTAGTTCCGGAACCGGCGGCCTCCGGCGGCATTGACGTGTCGCCGAGATGTCACCCCGGGAGACCGAATTGAGCCGAACGAAGTGGCGCCCGCCTTCCTCTTCCTCGCCTGCGACGACGGCTCTTATTTCACCGGGCAGGTGCTGCACCCGAATGGTGGCGAAATCATCAACGGCTGATATGATCTCCAGGAGCCATGCGGGCTCGATGTTTGACCGGGCGAGGGGGCTCGCTGGAGATCGTATTGCCTTTGATCCGCCATATCCTGATCGGCGTTTTCGCAATTCTGCCGCCGGCCGGCGTCTGGGCCCAGACGCAAAGTCTCGAAGAGATCGTGGAGGAGGCGTTGAGGCGCCAGCAGGGGGGTGAACCGCCCGCGGCAGAGTCGATGCCCGCACCTCTTGCGGCCCCAGCTCCGATCTTTCCAACGCCGCAGCCGCCTGCCGCCGCGCCCGCAACGCCGGCGCGCCCGCCTGGGTTGGCGCCCCTCCCTTCGCTGCAGCCCGACGCCGGGCCAAAGCCCTATACCCGGCCGAGCTTCGCCAAGCCCGCCGCAGAGGCGCCCGGAGCCGAACCGCCGCACGCCGAGGGCGATGCGCCAGCCGGGACCACGTCCACCACCGGCGACCAGCCGACCGGACAGGAGCGCTCTTCGGCGAGCCTGACGCCGGCGGAGGTCAATGCCGCAGCGTACGACGAGAATGCGCTTCTGCCTGGCGGGGCCAACCCGCTGGTGCTGAAGGCGCAGGTGCTGCTCGACCGCGCCGGGGCGTCGCCCGGCGTAATCGACGCCTACGCGGGGGGAAACGTGGCCAAGGCGATCGCCGCCGTCGAGACGGTGCTCGGGCTGCTGCCGGTCGACGGTAAGCTCGACCGGGAGGTATGGGACGCGCTCGGCGGCGACCAGGCCCCGGAGGTGCTCGTCTCCTACACGATCGCGGAAGAGGATCTTTCCTACCCGTTCCTCGCGCACATCCCGGCCGACTATGCGGAGCAGGCGAAGCTCCCGAGCCTCGGCTTCACGAGCCCCGAGGAAATGCTCGGCGAGCGTTTTCACATGAACGTCAAGCTTCTCGCCGCGCTCAATCCGGAGGCGGACTTCCGCCGGGCGGGGACGACGATCTGGGTCGCCGCGGTGGAGGGCCAGCCGGTAACCGGGACCATCGCACGGATCGTGGCCGACAAAGGGCGGCGCCAGGTGCGCGCCTACGACGCGCAGGACCGGCTCGTCGTCGCCTATCCGGCGACCATCGGCAGCGAGGACAATCCGTCGCCCTCCGGCGACCATGTGGTGGAAGGCGTGGTGCCGAACCCGGTCTACTATTACGACCCGAAGAACTTCGTGCAGGGACAGAACACCGGGAAGCTGGAGCTTCCGCCGGGACCCAACAACCCGGTCGGCTCGATGTGGATCGATCTCTCCGAGCCGAGCTACGGCATCCACGGCACGCCGGAGCCCGCAAAGATCGACAAGACGGGCTCGCATGGCTGCGTGCGGCTCACCAACTGGGATGTCGAGGAGCTGGCCGGCCTGGTGCAGCCGGGCGTCGTCGTGTCCTTCGTCGAATGAGCGGGCACGTCCTCCTTCGGCTGTGCCTTGCGGCAGGGATCGCGATCCTGCTCTCGCTGCCGGTCGCCGAGGCCCAACAGCAGCGGACGAAGAACCCGCTGCCCCTGGTGCGCGACTTCATCGGCAAGGCACTGAACGAAATCAGGCGGCCGCCATCCGAGCGCCCGGCGCGTCAGGCGCAGGAGCGCCGCGCGATCGAGGTCGCCCGCCTACCGCGCCCGCGCCCGGACGCGACTGGACCGCGATCTGTCGCGGCGACCGGCCAACCGGCCAACCTGTCGGCCGATGCGTCGAGGCTGGCGGAGATGCCAATGAACTTCGCAGCGAGCGGCCTGGAAGCCTCGACCCGCACGCTGCCCCCGCCGGCCGAACTCACGGCCTTCGTCGCTCCGGAATCGGATTTTGGTCCCGCGCGCGCCGCGCCGGGTACGGCGCAGGACGCTATCGGCAGCCTGGCAAGGATGCCACGCGCCCGTCCCGAGGGCTCGCCGCTGCTCGCCATGGTTGATCCGCGCGCCGGCATCGGGGCGGAATTGCCTGTCGGCCCCATGGCGGAAGTCGAATCGGCGCGCGATCTTGCCGCCTGCCTGGAGCGGCTTCGTGCGCTTCAGGTCGCGTTCACGGAGGAGCCGTCGGTCGGCGAGGTAGCCTGCCACGTCGCCCATCCGCTGAAGGTGACCTCCGTCGGCTCGGGCGTCGCGCTTCTCCCGGAAGCGGTCCTCAACTGCCGCACCGCCGAGGCGCTGGCGCTCTGGACACGAAACGTCGTACTGCCCGCCGCGAGCGAGCTTCTGCAGGCGAAACCGGCCCGGATCGTCCACGGCTCCGCCTATGTCTGCCGGCCACGCAACAACCAGCCGGGCGCGAAACTCAGCGAGCATGCGCATGCCAACGCCGTCGACATATCATTGATCGCATTTGCAGATCGCGAGCCGGTCGATATCGGCGCAGCGGACGCGGCGGAAGCGGAAGGCGCTTTCCAGGCGGCTATCCGGCAGGGGGCCTGCGCGTACTTCACGACCGTGCTCGGACCCGGCTCCGACGCGGCGCATGAAACGCATTTCCACTTCGACCTGGCCGATCGCCGCTCCGGCTACCGCCTGTGCGAGCTCGGCGTGCCGGTGGCCGCCGAAGAGGCTGAGAAGACGAATCGGGAATAGCCGGCGTAGGACGCGCCCATGGCGATCGCCGTCGCGATGACGACCGCGGCGAGCGGCGGCAGGGGCGGCCAGACGATGAGCGCCAGCGCGTAGATGAGGTAGTTCAGGCTCGCCGTCAGGCCAGCAACGACGGCGTAGCGCAAACCCTCGATCGCCTGCCCGGAGAGCGACGCTCCGAAGGTCAGGCGCCGATTGAGCCGCCACGTGCAGAAGGCGGCGGCGGCAATCGACAGGGCGCGGGCGGAAAACGGGTCGAGGCCGACGCCGTGATGCAGCGCGGCGAGGAGCCCCGCATCGACCAGGAAGCCGATCGCGCCGACCACCCCGAACGAGACGAAGCGGGCCGCTTCCGCATCCAGGTTCCGGAACACCGGTCTACTGCGCTCCGAGCGCAGGCACGGTCAGGAACAGAATCCGCTTCTGGTCGACGCGCGAGCGGCTCACGCTGTCGAGGATAAGGCCGCAGCCGGCCATCATGAAGCCGATGATGAACAGGCCGGTCGCCACGACGGCCGTCGGCAGGCGCGGCACCAGCCCGGTTTCGAGCCAGGTCGCGACCACCGGCAGCATCAGAACGAGGCCGGCGGCCCAGAACAGGACGGCGAAGATCGAGTAGAAGACGAAGGGCCGCGTCTCCTTCAAAAGCATGGCGAACATTTTCAGGATGCGGAAGCCGTCGCTGAAGGTCCTGAGCTTCGAGGCCGAGCCGTTCGGCCGGCGCCCGTAGGCGAGGTCGATCTCCGCGGTCGGGATCATCAGCTGGCTGGCATGCACGCTCATCTCGGTCTCGATCTCGAAGCCGGTCGAGATGGCGGGGAAGCTTTTGACGAAGCGGCGCGTGAAGGCGCGGTAGCCGGAGAATATGTCGTTGAAGCCGCCGCCGAACATGGAGCGGTAAAGGCGGTTGAATAGGCGGTTGCCGAAGGCGTGGCCGGAGCGGCCGGCGTCGAGACCGACGCCGCGCCGGCAGCCGACAACCATGTCGACCCGCTCGGTGATCAACGCATTGACGAGCGAGGGCGCGTCGCCCGGATCGTAGGTCCCGTCGCCGTCCGCCATCAGGTAGATGTCGGCGTCGATGTCGGCGAACATCCGCCGCACGACGTTGCCCTTGCCCTGCCGCGCCTCGCGGAACACGCGGGCGCCGGCGCGTGCCGCCGCGCGCGCGGTGTCGTCGGTGGAATTGTTGTCGAAGACATAGACGCGGGCATTGGGCAGAGCTTCGGCAAAACCGCGCACGACGTTTCCGATCGTCAGCGCCTCGTTATGGCAGGGCAGAAGCACTGCGATCCTGAAGCCGTCCTCGACCGCAAGCGGGTTCATCTGCGCACCAGGGCAAAATTTACGTCCGCTTAAGCTAGCCGTACGCGGGTTAATGGCGGGTAAGGCGCGAGTCCGGGCGGGAACCCTGCGTTTATCTTTCCGCCCTATTGCTGCCGGCAGGCTTCTTGGACCATGGGACAGGGCGCGCCGTGACATCGCCTGCCGACGCCATGCCGGCCGGTGCCGCCTCCCGGACGCCGGCGAAGGAACCGTCGCGCGCGTCGCTCCTCTTCATCTTCTGGGCGACGTTCTCCGTTGCCGCCATCGCGACGCAGATCTTCAACCCGGGCGTCTTCGTGCGCCACGATCCAGACAGTCTCATGCGGATCGTCGGCGTGCGCGACCTGCTTGCGGGGCAGGGCTGGTTCGACCTCGCGCAGCACCGGATGGACCCGCCGGACGGCGTGCTGATGCACTGGTCGCGGCTGATCGATGCCCCCGTCGCCGGCCTCTTCGCGCTTGGCCGGGCGCTCGGCCTCGGCGAGACCTTCGCGCTGACGATCTGGCCGCTCGTCCTCCTCCTCGGCTTCATGGCAGGCGTCATGCTGACGGCCGTTGCGCTCGCCGGACGCGCCGCGGCGGTCTGGTCGCTCGTCCTTTCGCTTCTGTTCTTCGATCCGCTCTTGTCGTTCCTGCCCGGCGACGTCGACCACCACAACGCGCAGCTGCCGCTGATGCTCATGACGCTGGCAGCGGCAGTGCGGATGGAGCGGAATCCGCTTTTCGGGGCGGCGGCGGGCTGCGGCGCCGCGCTCATGCTGGCGATCGGCCTCGAAATGCTGCCCTATGTCGCTGTCTTCGGAGCGTTCGCTGCGCTGCGTTGGGGGTTCGGAGCGGCCGATGGCCGCGCCGCGGCATTTTTCGGGACAGCCTTCGCGGCGGGCACTGCGGCGCTCTACCTCATATCGGCGTCGCCGGCGGCGCGCTTCGCGTGCGATTCGCTGTCGCTGGCCTATGTCGCGCCGGCCGCCGTCGGAGGGTGCGGGCTTGCCGCGCTCGCGCTGGTCCTGCGCAGCCGGGATCGAGCCTTCATCCGGCTTGCCGCGCTCGGCGGCCTTGCCTGCCTCGCGGCCGCCACGTTGGCGCTGGTCGCGCCGGGCTGCCTGGCCGGTCCCTATGGTTTCCTGTCGCCCGAGCTGAAGGCGCTGTGGCTCGACTCGGTGATGGAGGCGCAGCCGCTTGCTGTCTACGCCATGCGCGAGCCCGTTGGCGCCATCGCCACGCTCGGACCGCCGCTCGTCGCGCTGGCAGTCGCGGCTCGCCGCATTCAAGCAAGGGAACGCGCAGGCGGCCGCTGGTTGCTGCCGTTCCTGCTCCTCGCCGCCGCGCTGGCTCTCGGCTTCTATCAGGTTCGCACGCTGCCCTACGCCAATGCGATCGCTATTCCGGTGCTCGGCGCCTGGCTTGCCGATCTGGCGGCGCGCCGACGCATCGGCGGACTCCGTCCCCTGCGGCAAGCGCTGCCGCTGATCGGGGGGTTTCTCCTCGCCATGCCGCTTGTCCATCTGGCGGCGGGGTGGGCAGCGGTCGAAGCCGCAAGGCTGGCGACCGGCGGCCGAATCGCAGGGGCCGCGGCTGAGGAGAATGTCGCCGGCAATCTTCCGAGCGCCGAGCGGGACTGCCTCGACCCGGCGAGCGGAGCGCTGCTGGCGCGCGCCGATCGTGGGCTCGTCCTCGCGCCAGTCTTCTATGGACCGGCCGTCCTCTGGCTGTCGGACCATAGCGTCGTCGCAGGCCCCTATCATCGCGCCGGTCCGGCCATCCTCGACGCAATTGCTGCGATGCGCCAGCCGCCGGAAGAGGCGCGCTCGATCATCAGCGCGCGCGGCGCCGACTATGTCGCAATCTGCCCCACGGCACGGGAAGCGGCGCAGACGATCAGGAAAGCGCCAGCCGGCCTGCTCGCCGCGCTGCTTGCCGGCCATGCGCCGGACTGGCTGCAGCCGGTCGACGCCGCGGCGCCGACGCAGCTCAGGCTTTGGCGCGTGAACGATTGAGGCGCTTTTCGGACAGGGGCGGGCTTAAGATGCAGCCCGCACCGTGCTATCGCAACGACATGTTTCGCTCGCTCGCGATTCTGGCAGCGCTCGCCGTGGCGCCCGCAGTGGCGCAGGAGAGGCCGGCGAGGGAATATTTTGGGACAACGCCGCTGCCGGCCGCGCTCGCCTCCGAGCCGATCGGTTTCTACAGCCGTGGCTGCCTCGCCGGCGCGGTGCAGCTTCCTCCCGACGGACCCAACTGGCAGGCGATGCGGCTCTCGCGGAACCGCCAGTGGGGCCTGCCGATCCTTGTCGACTTCATCCAGACGCTGGCGCGCGACGCCGCTCTTCAGGACGGCTGGCCGGGGCTCCTGGTCGGCGACATGGCGCAGCCGCGCGGCGGACCGATGCTCACCGGGCACGCCTCGCATCAGAGCGGGCTCGACGCCGACATCTGGCTGACGCCGATGCCGGCCCGGCGGCTGACGGAGCGCGAGCGGGAAGAGATTTCCGCCATACCCATAACCGAGCCGGGCCCGCACCAGGTCTATCCCGATCGCTGGACCCCGGCGCATGGGCGGCTCGTCCGCCGCGCGGCGCTCGATCCGCGGGTGGAGCGCATCTTCGTTGCGCCTGGGATCAAGAAGAAGCTCTGCGAAATGGCCGGCGAGCGCGCATGGCTCAGGAAGGTGCGTCCCTATTACGGGCACAACTACCATTTCCATGTGCGGCTTTCCTGCCCGGCCGGCGCGCGCTGCCGCAGCCAGTCGCCGCCGCCGCCCGGCGACGGATGCGGCGCCGACCTCGACTACTGGTTCACAGCCGCGCCCTATAAACCGGCGCCGCCTTCCACGAAGCCGCCGAAGGAGATCATGCTCGCGGAGCTGCCCGAGGCGTGCCGCAGGGTGCTGAACGCCGAACCGATCCCGGGCACGATGACAATGCGCCAGGCGTTTGCGCTGAAGGTGGGGCTCGGAACGCCGCCGCCGGCGGCCGTCCCCTACGTCGCAGCGGCGCCGGCAATGCCCGAGCCGGCGATGGAACCGGCTCGCCTGCCGCGGCCGCGCCCGGCGGGAATGTAGGCTCTGCGTTTCAGAACTGTCGTTATGCCATGGCCCCGACCATGGCTTCCATTCCGTTGCCGCGCGCAGAAGATTCGACCGCTGCGGAGTGGGTTGCCGGGTCAAGCCCGGCAATGACGACGGAGGCGGTGCGACGGAAAAACTATGCCGCTTCGGGCTGGACGATCGGACAGCTCACGCCGGTGCCGCCGAGCCCGCAATAGCCGGCCGGATTCCTCGCCAGATATTGCTGGTGATAATCCTCGGCGAAGTAAAATTCCGGCGCGTCGAGGATCTCGGTCGTGATCCTGCCGCGGGATTTGCCGAGCGCCGCCTGGTAGGCGTCGCGCGAGGCCTCCGCCTGCCGCCGCTGCTCATCCCCGAAGACATAGATGCCGGATCGGTATTGCGTGCCGACGTCGTTCCCCTGTCGCATGCCCTGCGTCGGGTCGTGCGCCTCCCAGAAGCGCTTCAAAAGCCCGGCATAGGAGACCTCGTTCGGGTCGTAGACCACGAGCACGACCTCGTTGTGCCCGGTCATGCCCGTGCAGACCTCCTGGTAGGTCGGATTGAGGGTCGATCCGCCGGCATAGCCGACGGCCGTCACGTAGACGCCGGGCGTGTTCCAGAACACGCGCTCCGCGCCCCAGAAGCAGCCGAGCCCGAAGAGCGCCGTCTCCATCCCCTCCGGGTAGGGGCCCTTCAGCGGTCGCCCGTTGACGAAATGGCGCTCGGCGGTGGGGATCGGCGCCGCCCTGCCGGGAAGCGCCTCGCCGGGCTTCGGCATGCCGAGCTTCTTGGCGAGCTGGTCGAAGAGGAACATGGAAGACCTCCTAAGCGGATCAGGCCGCGTATTCGCGGCCGAACTGCGTCGGCCGCCGCTTCGCGCCGACGACGAGGAAGAAGATGCCGAGCACCGCGAGCGCCAGCACGGTCGGGAATGCGGCGAGCGACGCGAGCGCCAGATCGAGCGGCCAGGGCGCCGTCAGGGGTTCGGCCGCGTCGCGGCCGGTGAAGGCGGCGATCACGGCCCAGGTCTCGGACAGCGGCGTGATGACGAGGCCCGAGGCGGCGATCGACTTTGCGCCGTCAACCACCGCGGCGACGAGCGCGGCGGCCACGAGCCAGAAGCCGAGGAAGCGCGAAGCGAGGCGGATCATGGCCTATAGGTAGGCGCGATCGCCTTCTCCGGCAATCGCGGGGACGGCCGCGCCGCCCGCCCGCTGCCGCGGAAGCGCCGCCCGGCCCTTCGGCCGCGGCCTCCTTGCGAAGGCTCGGCGCGGTCGATACATGGAGCGCGTCTGGAGAGGTGGCCGAGTGGTTGAAGGCGCACGCCTGGAACGCGTGTAGGCGGGCAACCGTCTCGGGGGTTCGAATCCCCCTCTCTCCGCCAATCACTCTACGAGTACTGTTCTCCGTCTATGAGTGAGCTTCTCCCGGAAGCCAAGAAGCCCGCAGCATTCGGCGTGAACCTCGCGACTGCTGATGGAGCCGCTCTGGTCGTTCTGTTCTCTTCCAGCCCCAAATTCTCTCATCAGGAAAGCTGCCGCCCCCATAATCGGCAGCGTGATCTGCCCGCCGGTGCTGGGGGCCGCGTCCACAGCAGCCGCGAAATGCCGCGGATATTCTGCGAACACGTCTCAGCGATTTAGCAGGAAGGCCGCTTCCGTAGGCCCCATACCTCAAGAGAACCTGCGGCATTGGCTTTCGTGCCGCACACCCCATTTAAGTCGTATGCAAAACTTCGATTATGACGGACCTGCCAAGCTCTTCAGCAATGCGGGCTACGGCAAGCGCCGGCATTCTGTGGGATACCGGCGGTTTGAATCCGGGGCTGAGGCGGTGCGCTTTGTCGTCGAGGAAGTCCCTGGAGCCCTTCTTGCCGGCGTCATTTTGGAATCCGAAGAGGAAAGGTTTGATCACATTGCCATCCGGGCGCTCTACGACAGCCCGAAATACCCGCTGGTCCGTGATGCCCCTTCGAACTAGCCATCACAGCGTCACGTTT
>DASWJZ010000402.1:0-2481 GCA_036396875.1 Propylenella sp. | reverse complement strand
AGCCGCGTCGAATTTCCGGCGCCGGAGCGGCCGATGATCGCGACCATTTGGCTTTCGGGGACCTCGCGGGCTGCGCGATCGACGGCGGCAACCGCCGAGGTACGGCGGTGCCGCGACGGCCACTATTAACGTTCGGCCGCGGCGGGGCTATCGCGAATCCAAAGGCGCGCGCCGCAATCACCTGCCAGTTGGAACGGGGTGTGGGCGTCGGACGGCAAGTGAGCAAGCCGCGCGGCACGTGCAGAAGCCCGCCGAGCCGACGGGCTCTTTCGTGGTTGCGGGTGCGCGCAGCCAGCATTATTAGCACCTTACCGAAGGTCGGGTGCCGCGGGTTTCGGCGGCTCCCAATTGAACTCGGCACCTACCGAGAATTGTCTTGGCTGCCGATCGCGATGGAACGACACGCAAAGTCGAGTACACCCTGCGCCAAGCGCGGTGCCGAAACTCCATTCCGGTTCCGGCAATCCAATTGGCGAACCGGCGATCCAACCTAACCTCCGTCCGCACCGGTCCTGTGGCGAACGACGCCCTGCCAGAGCACCTCGACGATGGGGCATTCCGGCACCCTGTCGCCGGTACATTGGTCGGCCATTCGCTTGAGGCTGCGCTCCAAGCGGCGCAGGTCCTCGAGCTTGCGCCGGACCCCGGCCAGGTGCGCGAGCGTGATCTCCCGCACCTCGGCGCAGGTGTACGCGCCGCCATCGACGAGGCCGAGTAGCGCACGGATCTCGTCGAGCGAGAACCCCAACTCGCGGCTGCGCCGTATGAAGCCGAGCCGCCTCACATGCGCCTCGTCGTACACGCGGTGTCCGCCCTCCGTGCGCGGCGGTTTCGGCATGAGGCCGATGCGCTCGTAATAGCGGACGGTTTCCAGATTCACCCCGGCACGCGCGCCCAGTTCGCCGATCGAGTAGCTGCCCGCTCGCGAATTCTTGATCCCGGCCATCGAAAAGCCCCTTGAACCCGTAGTTGCTACGGGTCCCATCTTACCCCCGTCGGCAACCAACGGAAGAGACTCGCCATGCCGGATATGACCGATGCGGCCGCGCGGCTTGGGGTGCGTTCCGGCGAGGACCAGCCCATCGAGCCGGGGGCTCGACAGAACCTGATCGCCGCGGGCGGCATCCTCGCCTCGCTCGGTGCGGCATCATGCTGCATCGTGCCGCTTGCTCTGTTCATGGCGGGCGTCAGCGGCGCGTGGATCGGAAACCTGACCGCTCTTGCGCCCTATCAGCCGGTCTTCGCCGCCGCTGCGTTCGGCTTCCTCGGCTACGGCTTCTATCTCGTGTACCGCAAGCCCAAGGCCGCATGCGCCGACGGCTCGTACTGCGCCGCGCCGCGCGCCGGCCGCACCGCCAAGATCGGGTTGTGGACGGCGACGGGCCTCGTCCTCGCGGCCCTGACGTTCTCGTATTGGTTCCCGCTCTTCATCGAAACCTGAAAGGGATCGCACCGTGATGAAACATTTGTCGCGTTCGCTTCTGGTTGCCGCCGCCCTTGCCTTCGGCGCTCCGGCCATGGCCGCCGAACAGACCGTCACATTGAACGTGCCCGGGATGTTCTGCGACGCCTGTCCGGCAATTGTGAAGGGAAGCCTGGCCAAGGTCGCCGGCGTCACCCGGGTCGAGGCTTCTTTCGAGCGCAAGACGGCCGTCGTGACCTTCGACGATGCGAAGGCAAGCGTTGCCGACCTGATCAAGGCGACGACGAACGCGGGCTATCCCTCGACGCCGGTCGGCCGGGGCAGTTGAGGTGAAGGACGCGGACCATGGCTGACAGCGGCACGACGCCGAACCAGGACCGGAACGCGGTCTACGATCTTGCCGTGATCGGCGCCGGCTCGGCCGGCTTCTCGGCGGCGATCGCGGCGGCCGAGCGCGGGGCCCGCGTCGCCCTCATCGGCCATGGCACGATTGGCGGAACCTGTGTCAACACCGGCTGCGTGCCTTCGAAGAACCTCATCCGGGCGGCGGAATCTTTGCACCACGCCAGGGCCGCATCGCGATTCGCGGGGATCGAGGGCGGCGCGCGCGTCGCGGACTGGTCGGCTCTCGTCGCACAGAAGAACGAGCTGGTGGGTTCGCTCCGGAAGGCGAAGTACGTCGATCTCCTGCCGAGCTACAACACGATCGCCTACATCGAAGGCCGAGCGGGTTTTGTCGACGGGGCCGTGGTCGTGGACGGAGCCCCGATCCGCGCGCCCAAGACGATCGTCGCGACCGGGGCGTCGCCCGCGCTGCCGCCGATACCCGGGATCGAGTCGGTCCCGTACCTGACCAGCACGACCGCGCTGGAGCTCGAGCGGCTGCCGCGCTCGATGATTGTGCTCGGCGGCGGCTATATCGGCTGCGAGCTGGGCCAGATGTTCGCGCGCATGGGCACGCGCGTGACGATCGTGGATATCGTGCCCATCCTTTCGATGGCCGAGCCGGAGATCTCGCAGGCGTTGGCCGGCTATTTCCGGGACGAGGGCATCGCCGT
>DASWJZ010000401.1:0-20327 GCA_036396875.1 Propylenella sp. | reverse complement strand
ATAAAAATCCCCCCGTCCTCCGTTCTGCGGATGCTGCACCGGAAAGCCCTGTCTCGTCAAAGGGCTTCGACGGATTTACGGACAAAGAATCGTGCGAGCACGCCAATCGCGGGTATTGCGGGCGCGAACGTCGCGCGCCGCGGCGGGAGCGCGCCGCCGGGCCCTCTACCAGCCTCCACATCGTGCCGTCTTCCAGGCGCGCCACCGGCAGGTAGGCGGGGTCGTAGGGATATTTCGCCGCCAGCGACTCGTCGATGTCGACGCCGTGACCTGGCGTATCGCCGGGGTAGAGGCAGCCGTCATCAAAGGCGTAGGCGTGGGGAAGTATTGCCAGATATCCTCGATCTGGTGCGGATCGCGGCCGATGAGGCAGGGGACGACGTGGTCCTTGAGATGGGATGCGACGGCCAGCTCGCGCCCGTTGAGGGTGGCGTCGCCGAGGCCGTAGAGGCCTTCATCGGTCACGATCTTCAGCGTGACGAAATTGCGGCCGGGGCAGGTGACGACAATCTTGGCCTCGGTGATCTGCATTGCGCCCCTCAAATCTTTCGGTTCCCGCACCGGTCAGCAGCGCTACCCGGGAATACATGTCCTCACTGCGATCGTCACCTCCGGCGTCGGCGACGCCGCTCATGCTGCGCGACTTGCGCTTTGGCCTCGCCTGGTGCTTTTTCGCGCCGAGGCCGTGACGGAGCCGGACGAGGGGGCAAGCTTGGACAAGAGGGCGCCGACGCTGATCGACGACGACCGGGTGTTTCCCGCCGATCCCACGACGCGCGCGGTGGCCCGGCGGCTCTATGAGGGCGTCCGCAATTTGCCGATCGTATCGCCGCACGGGCACACAGATCCGCGCTGGTACGCGGAGGATCAGCCTTTTCCGGATCCGGCGACGCTCTTCGTGGTCCCGGACCATTACGTGTTCCGAATGCTCTACAGCCGGGGCGTCTCGCTCGATGCCCTCGGCGTGCCCTCACGAGACGGGAGGGAGGCAGATTTCGATGCGCGCGCCGTCTGGAAAATCTTCGCCGAGAACTATCATCTCTTCCGCGGCACGCCGACTAGGCTGTGGCTGGACGATGTTTTCGCAACGCTCTTCGGCTTTACCGAACGGCTTTCCGCCGAGACCGCCGAGCGCTATTTCGACGGCATCGCCGAGGCGCTGGCGACGCCCGAATTCCGGCCGCGCGCGCTTTATGAGCGGTTCAATATCGAGGTGATCGGCACCACCGACAGCCCGCTCGATCCGCTCGATGCGCATGAGGCGCTGGCGAAATCGGGCTGGAAGGGAAGAGTGGCGCCGACCTACCGGCCGGATCCGGTCGTCGATCCGGATTTCGAGGATTTTCGCAAGAATATCGAGAAGCTGGGCGACATCACCGGCTGCGACACGGAGAGCTGGGACGGCTACCTCGAGGCGCACAGGAAGCGCCGCGCCTTCTTCAGGAGTCACGGTGCCACCGCCACCGATCACGGCCATCCGACGGCGCGCACGGCGAACCTGACGCCGGACGAGGCGGCGTCGCTGTTCGAGGACGTGCTGAGCGGCGATTTCGACGCCGAAGAGGCCGATCTCTTTCGCGGCCAGATGCTGACCGAGATGACGGCGATGAGCCTCGACGACGGGCTCGTGATGCAGCTTCACCCGGGCGCGCTGCGCAACCATAACGACGCGATCTTCAGCCGCTTCGGCCGCGACATGGGCGCCGACATCCCCACCCGCACCGACTACGTGCGGGCGCTGAAGCCGCTGCTCGACCGGTTCGGCAACGAGAAAGATCTCACCTTCATCCTCTTCACGCTCGACGAGACATCGTATGGCCGCGAGCTCGCGCCGCTCGCCGGGCACTATCCGTGCCTGCGGCTGGGACCGCCATGGTGGTTCTTCGACAGCCCGAACGGCATGCGCCGCTTCCGTGAACTGACGACTGAGACGGCCGGCTTCTACAATACTGTCGGCTTCAACGACGACACGCGCGCCTATCTCTCCATCCCCGCCCGGCACGACATGGCGCGGCGGGTCGACTGCGCCTTCCTCGCCGAGCTCGTGACGACGCATCGGCTGGATGAGGGCGAGGCGCATGAGGTGGCCCGCAGCCTCGCCTACGACCTCGTCAAGGAAGCCTATCGGCTGTGACGGGAGCGGCGGGAAGCGCATTGCAAGGCGTCCGCCTGGGGAATCGGGTCCTGCCGAAGCTGCCGCGCGCGGTGGTACGGCCCTCCTATGACCGGGCGGCCGTGGCCCCCGGCATCGTCCATCTCGGCATCGGCGCCTTCCACCGCGCCCACCAGGCCACCTACACCGACGACATTCTCGCAGGCGATCCTGCCTGGGGCATCGTCGGGGCGAGCCTGAAGAGCGCGGACGCGCGCAACGCGCTTCGGCCGCAGGACGGCCTCTATACGCTCGCCGTGCGGTCGGGCGAGGGCGAAAGTCTGCGCGTGATCGGCAGCGTGCTCGGCGTGCTGGTCGCCTCGGAAGAGCGCGAAACGCTCCTCGCCGCTATGGCCGACCCGCGCACCAGAATCGTGTCGCTCACGGTCACCGAGAAGGGCTATTGCCACGACCCGGCAACCGGCGCACTGAACGAGGATCATCCGGAGATCCTGCACGACCTCGCGGCGCCGCATGCGCCGGGTTCGGCGCCGGGCATCATCGTCGAGGCGCTGGTCCGCCGCCGAGCATCCGGCGTGCCAGCCTTCACCGTGCTCACCTGTGACAACCTTCCCGCCAACGGGCGCGTGGTGAAGCGCATTCTCGACCGCTTCGCGGCCCTCCGCGATGCGGATCTCGGCGCCTTCGTCGCGGGCGCGCTTTATTGCCCGTCGACCATGGTCGACCGCATTACGCCGGCGACCACCGACGAGGATCGTGCGCGGATCGGCGCGGCGCTCGGCGTCTACGACGCCGCGCCCGTCGTCACCGAGCCGTTCTCGCAATGGGTGATCGAGGACGGTTTTTCCGCCGGCCGCCCCGCCTGGGAAAATGCGGGGGCGGAACTCGTCGCCGACGTGGAACCGTTCGAGCTGATGAAGCTCCGGCTGCTCAACGGCGCCCATTCGAGCCTTGCCTATCTCGGCTATCTCGCCGGCTACGGGACGATATCCGAGGCGATGGCCGATGCCGACTACGCGGCGTTTGCGCGGGCGCTGATGGAAGAGGCGACGCCGACGCTCGCGGTCCCGCCCGGCGCCGATCTCGCCGCCTACAAGGCGGCGCTCATCGAGCGTTTCAGGAATCCGGCGCTCAGGCACCGTACCTGGCAGATCGCCATGGACGGCAGCCAGAAGCTGCCGCAGCGGCTGCTCGGCACGATCCGCGCCTGTCTCCAACGCAACCTGCCGTTCGGCCGCCTGGCGCTCGGCGTCGCGGCCTGGATGCGCTACGTCACCGGCGTGGACGAAGGGGGTCGTCCGATCGATGTGCGCGACCCGATGGCCGGGCGGCTGCGCGAGATCACCGACCGGGCCGGGCCCTCCGCCGAGCGTCTGGCGCCGGCGCTTCTCGGCGTCGAGGAGGTCTTTGGGACGGACCTTGCCGCCGATCCGCGTTTCACCGAGGCGCTAAAGACGCTGCTTCGGCAGCTCTTCAAGGCCGGCGCAAGGCGCACGGTCGCCGGGCAGGCCGCGAACTGAGGCGTCGCAGTCGGTCCAAAGCCTGGAAAACTCAATGCTTTCCGCTTCGCGATGAGTGTCGGCAAAGCAGCGATTAACCGCACGCGGAAGTGCCGCTTCATCCGCAGAAAATTTTAAGCGTTCCGCTCTCTAATCGAGGCCAACAAGACAAGAGGAGGCTTCGATGCAGGACACGCTTCTGCGATATCGGCGCCGGGATTTCGCCCTCAGGGTCGGCACGCTCACCATGGTGCTCGGGATCGCCGCCATCATGGCCGCCCCGCAAATGTTCAAGCCGCCGTCCGCACAGACGCACGGCGATGTCCCGCTCTTCACGCCCTACCGGACGGCGGAGGTCGCCGCAAAGTAGGCGCCTCGGAACCGCATGACCGCGCAACGGCCGTTCAGGTCGCGCGCGTCTTTTGAGCGGGCGTCTCCCTCTATTCGCAGATCGGCCGCAACGCTCTCTCTTTCGCTGCCATCCTCCGGGCCCGACAGCGTCAGGCTCGCGGATGCGCCCGGCGGTAGACGTCCAGCAGCCGTTCCGAATCGACGCCCGTGTAGATCTGCGTCGTCGACAGGCTGACGTGGCCGAGCAGCTCCTGGATGGTGCGCAGGTCGCCGCCATGGCCGAGGAGATGCGTCGCGAAGGAGTGGCGAAGCGCATGCGGGGTCGCGCTCGCCTCGAGGCCGAGCCCGCCTCTCAGCCGCTCGACCGCGAGCTGGACGATGCGCGGCGATAGTGGCCCGCCGCGGGCGCCGCGGAAAAGCGGCTCGCTGGGGTCGAGCGTGTAGGGACAGGTCTGAAGATACGCCTCGACCGACCGCCGCACCGCAGGCAGCACCGGCACCACCCGCTCGCGTCCGCCCTTGCCGGTCACGCGGATCGTTTCGACATCGCCGACAGGAGCCGCCGCGCGGGTCAGCGCCAGCGCTTCCGATATGCGCAGGCCGCACCCGTAGAGAAGCGTCAGAAGGGCGGTATCGCGCGCCGCGATCCAGGGCTCTTCGGCGAAGGCGCCGGCGGTGTCGATCAGGGCAAGCGTGTCGTCGATGGCGAGCGCCTTCGGCAGGCGCTTCGGCTGCTTTGGCGCGCGGATGGTCGCCAGCGCGGCCGGATAGGGAAGGCCGCGTTTCTCCGCATAACGGGCGAAGGAGCGCAGCGCCGCGATCTGTCGGCTGAGCGTACGCGCGCCGGCGCCGCCGTTCCGGCGGGCCGCGAGAAACGAACGGATGTCCGCCGGCCTGAGCGACGCCAGGTCGCAGAGATGCGGTGGCGCGCCGAGATGGGTGGTCAAAAAGCTAAGGAATTGATCGAGGTCACGGCCGTAGGCTTCAAGCGTGTTCGCCGCCAGACGCCGCTCGCGCGCCAGGTGGACGCGCCACTCAGCCGCCGCCTGCCGGAGGTCCGGCGCGGCATCGACTAGAATTCGGCTTTCCGGCTTCACGCCTCGCATCCCTCGGCCGCAGGGAAAGCGGAATGATCGACGGCTATCCCTTTACGATCCGTGAGCGGGCCCTTCTTCAGATGATCGACTGCCCGGACTTCTTCCAGTCCGACACAAAGGATTCGAGCCCCCTGTCGGTCAGCGGATGCTTGACGAGCGACTTCAGAACCGCGGGCGGCACGGTCGCAACGTCGGCGCCGGCCATCGCGGCAAGCTTCACATGGTTCGGCCCGCGGATCGAAGCCGCCAGAATCTGGGTAGTGAGGTCGGAGTAGTTGTCGTAGATCGCGCGGATCTCCTCGATCAGCTCGATCCCGTCGAAGGCGATGTCGTCGAGCCTGCCGATGAAGGGCGAAATGAAAGTGGCGCCAGCCTTCGCCGCGAGCAGGGCCTGCGGCGCGCTGAAGCAGAGCGTGACGTTGACCATGCGGCCCTCGTCAGCGAGCTTGCGGCAGGCCTTCAGGCCGTCCCATGTCAGTGGCACCTTGACCGCCACGTTCTGCGCGATCGCGGCGAGCTTGCGCCCCTCCTTCAGCATCCCGTCGAGGTCGGTCGCCGCCACTTCGGCCGACACCGGGCCGGACACGATGCTGCAGATCTCGGCGATCACGTCGGCGATCGGCCGTCCCGCTTTCATGATGAGCGAGGGATTGGTGGTGACGCCGTCGAGCAGGCCGGTTTCGGCAAGCTCGCGGATTTCGGCGACGTCCGCCGTATCGACGAAGAATTTCATGCTGCGCCCGGAAAGCTGGCCTCGGTTGCGGCGAGGGGTCGTTCAGGCTTCCTTCTAGTGAAATGAGTCGCTCCCGTCAGCCTCTTCCTTCCCGCTTCGGAGCCGCGGCGTGAGCGCGAAGCATCTCGCATCCGTTCTCGTCCCATACGCGGTCGACGGACCGTATACGTACGCCGCCGACCGGCCGCTGGCGCCCGGCACGATCGTCGCCGTTCCGCTCGGAACGCGACTCGTTCTCGGCGCAGTCTGGTCGCGACCCGTGGTTGAGGTGCAGCCCAAAAAGCTGCGCGAGATCGAGCAGATACTTGACGCTCCGCCGCTGCCAGAGGCGCTCGTCCGCTTCGCCGATTGGGTCGCCGACTACACGCTCGCCCCGCGCGGAATGATCCTGCGCATGATCCTGCGCTCGCCGGAGGCGCTCGAACCTGAGAAGCCGATGACCGGCGTTCGGCTCTGCGGCGCGCCGCCGGCCCGGCTGACCCCGGCCCGCCGGCGGGTGCTTGACGTGGCAAGCGACGGCCTAGCCTGGTCGAAGGCGGGACTGTCCGCGGCAGCCGGCGTGTCGCCCGGCGTCGTCGACGGCCTGCTGGCGCACGGTACGCTCGAACCGGTCGCGCTCCCGTCCCGGCCGATCGCCGCCGATCTCGATCCGGAGCACGGACGGCCGAACCTCTCCGCCGAACAGGAGGCGGCGTCGGCCTTGCTGCGTACGGCGGCGCGCGGGCGTTTCTCGGTCGCGCTCCTCGACGGCGTGACCGGCGCCGGCAAGACGGAGGTCTATTTCGAAGCGGTGGCGGAAACGCTGCGACTGGGTAAGCAGGCACTGATCCTGCTTCCTGAAATCGCGCTGACCGGCGCGTTCCTCGACCGTTTCGCCGCGCGCTTCGGCTCCCGCCCGGCCGAATGGCATTCGGAGATCGGCATGAAGAGCCGCGCGCGCGTGTGGCGCGCCGTCGCCCGCGGCGAGGCGCGCGCCCTGGTGGGCGCGCGTTCGGCGCTTTTCCTCCCGTTCCCGAATCTCGGCCTGATCGTCGTCGATGAAGAGCACGACCCGGCCTACAAGCAGGAGGAGGGCGTAACCTACCACGCCCGCGACATGGCGGTGGTGCGGGCGAACCTTTCGGGCCTTCCCATCATCCTCTCCTCGGCCACTCCCTCGGTGGAAAGCCGCCTCAACGCCGACCGCGGACGCTATCGACACATTCTCCTGCCCGCGCGGTTTGGCGTGGCGCAGACGCCGGAGATCGCCGCGATCGACCTCCGGCGCCATCCGCCCGAACGCGGTCGCTGGCTGTCGCCGCCGCTCGCAGAGGCGGTGCGCGAAAGCGTGGCGCGGGGCGAGCAGGCGCTTCTCTTCCTGAACAGGCGCGGCTATGCGCCGCTGACGCTCTGCCGCACTTGCGGGCACCGGATGGCCTGTCCGAACTGCTCCGCCTGGCTTGTCGACCACCGCTTCCGGCGCGTGCTCGCCTGCCACCATTGCGGCCACGAGGAGAGGCGGCCGGAGGCCTGCCCGAATTGCGGCGCCGAGGAGAGCCTTGTGCCGTGCGGGCCGGGCGTGGAGCGGCTGCAGGAGGAGGTGCTGCAGCGCTTTCCGGACGCCCGCACCCTGGTTCTGTCCAGCGACATGCCGGGCGGCGCGCAGCGCATCCGCGCCGAGCTGGAGGCGATCGCCCGCGGCGAGGCCGACATCGTTGTCGGAACGCAGCTTGTTGCAAAGGGGCACAATTTTCCCGGCCTGTCGCTCGTCGGCGTGGTCGACGCCGATCTCGGCCTTGCGCACGGCGACCCGCGCGCCGCGGAGCGCACCTTCCAGCTCCTGACCCAGGTGACCGGCCGCGCCGGGAGGGCAGGGCAGGCGAGCCGTGGCCTGATCCAGACCACGTCGCCCGACCATCCCGTGGTGCAGGCGCTCGTGTCGGGTGACCGCGAAGCGTTCTACGCGACCGAGTTCGACACGCGCCGGCGCGGCGGCCTGCCACCCTTCGGCCGGCTCGCATCGATCATCGTCAGCGCCGGCGACCGGCCGACCGCGGAAGCGCATGCGCGCGCCATGGCGCGGGCTGCGCCGCTTGAGGACGGCGTGCGCCTGCTCGGCCCGGCTGAGGCGCCGTTCGCGGTGTTGCGCGGACGCCACCGCTTCCGGCTGCTCGCGCAATCCAACTCCGCCGGCAAATTGCACGACTGGCTCCGCGCCTGGCTGGCGAGAGCACCGAAGGCCAAGGGCAGCGTGAAGGTGGCGATCGACGTCGACCCGATGAGCTTCCTGTAGTCCGGGCTAGCGCCCGCCCGCCGGCTATGCGTCGTCGAAGAGGGTCAAGGTCTCGAGGCTCAGCCCAGGCGGATCGAGCGGAATGGCGGCCTCCTTAACGATACGCGTGCTCACCACCTCGCCTTCGCTCCGCGCGTGGTGGATGACCAGGCGCTTGTCGGGGTCGACGATGAGGTAGTGCACGATGCTCGGGACGCGGAAGTAGCCGACGAGCTTGTCCCGCAGGTCCTTCATGGCATTGCCGGGAGACAACACCTCGACGACGATGACGGGATTGCCGATCACGATCGTGTCGCCGGGAACGCGCTCGCCGCAATAGACCATGACGTCGGGCTGATAGCTGTTCTTGGCGTCGATCCTGACGGCGGCACTGTCGAACACGACCTCGCACTTCAAGCCGGCGCGATCTGTCGCGTCGTCAAGCGTGCGCGCGACGCGATACTTCGTTCGGCCGTGGATCACGCGCTCGGGCGACATCGCCACGGGGCTGCCGTCGAACAGCTCATAGCGCTCCGGCTGCGTTGGAGCCCAGGCCAAAAACTCCTCGGCGGTCATCTGCTCTTTACGAAGCGCGGTCATCGCACAATGATAACGTCGAGCCGCCGGCGAAGCCACCTTCTCCCGCGAACGGCCGATGCGGCGGAATTTGCCGCGCCGCGGCTTGTTGCGCCGCCAAAAAGCCCATGCTAGACGGGCTCGGCTCGGCGTCCGGCGCCCCGGACCGCGCCCGCTGAGCCATTGCCCGCAGTCTGGCGCCCGGTCCTCCGCCGGGCCGATCTCGAAAGAAGAGACCCGCGTGACGGATCGAACATCCTCGGTTTCCGGCGTTGCCGAGCGTTACGCTTCCGCCCTTTTCGATCTCGCTCGCGATTCGGCATCCATTGAGAAGGTCGAGGATGAGCTGCGGACCATGGCCGCCGCGGTCGAAGAAAGCGAGGAGCTGCGCCGGCTGGTCCAAAGCCCGGTCTTCTCGGCCGACGAGCAGGAGCGGGCGATCGGCGCCGTCGCCGAGCATCTGCGCATTGTCGGGCTGACCGCGAACTTCCTTCGGCTCGTTGCGAAAAATCGGCGGCTCTGGGCGCTTTCGCACATGATTCGTGCCCTGCGCAGGCTGGCGGCGACGCACCGCGGCGAAGTCGCCGCGGAAGTCGTTTCGGCGCACCCTCTCAAGAATGAGCAAGTGGCGGCGCTGAAGGCGGCGCTGAAGGAAAAGATCGGCAAGGACGTGACGCTTGAGACGCGCACCAACCCGGCGCTGCTCGGCGGCCTCGTCGTCAAGGTCGGCTCCCGCATGATCGATACGTCGCTCCGCACCAGATTATTGACCGTCAAGACAAGGCTGAAAGAGGTCGGCTGATGGATATCCGGGCCGCAGAAATTTCCTCTATTCTGCGCGAGCAGATCAAGAATTTCGGCGCGGAGGCGGAAGTCTCCGAGGTCGGGCAGGTGCTCTCGGTCGGCGACGGAATCGCCCGCGTCTACGGCCTCGACAACGTGCAGGCCGGCGAGATGGTGGCCTTCGAGAACGGCGTCCGCGGCATGGCGTTGAACCTCGAAGTCGACAATGTCGGCATCGTGATCTTCGGCTCCGACCGCGAGATCAAGGAAGGCGACACGGTCAAGCGCACCGGCGCGATCGTCGAGGTGCCGGTCGGCCCCGCCCTCCTCGGCCGCGTCGTCGACGCGCTCGGCAATCCAATCGACGGCAAGGGCGCGATCCAGGCGGCGGAGCGGCGCCGCGTCGATGTGAAGGCGCCCGGCATCATCCCGCGGCGCTCGGTGCACGAACCGATGGCGACGGGCCTGAAGGCGATCGATGCGCTCATTCCGATCGGCCGCGGGCAGCGCGAACTGATCATCGGCGACCGCCAGACCGGCAAATCCGCGATCATCCTCGACACCATCCTGAACCAGAAGCCCGCTTTCGACGCCAATGACGAGGCGAAGAAGCTCTATTGCATCTATGTCGCCGTCGGGCAGAAGCGCTCAACCGTCGTCCAGTTCGCCAAGACGCTGGAGGACAACGGCGCCCTCGACTACTCGATCATCGTCGCGGCGACGGCTTCCGACCCGGCGCCCATGCAGTTCCTGGCGCCATTCTCCGGCTGCGCCATGGGCGAGTATTTCCGCGACAACGGCATGCATGCGATGATTGCCTACGACGACCTCTCCAAGCAGGCTGTCGCCTACCGCCAGATGTCGCTGCTGCTCCGCCGCCCGCCGGGCCGCGAGGCCTATCCGGGCGACGTCTTCTACCTGCATTCCCGGCTCCTCGAGCGCGCCGCCAAGATGAACGCCGACAACGGTTCCGGCTCGCTGACCGCGCTGCCGGTCATCGAGACGCAGGCGAACGATGTGTCGGCCTACATCCCGACCAACGTCATCTCGATCACCGACGGCCAGATCTTCCTGGAAACGGACCTTTTCTATCAGGGCGTCCGTCCGGCCGTGAACGTCGGCCTCTCGGTGTCGCGCGTCGGCTCGGCCGCGCAGATCAAGGCGATGAAACAAGTCGCCGGCCGCATCAAGGGCGAGCTCGCCCAGTACCGCGAGATGGCGGCGTTCGCCCAGTTCGGCTCCGATCTCGACGCCGCGACGCAGCGGCTCCTCAACCGAGGAGCGCGGTTGACGGAGCTTCTGAAGCAGCCGCAATTCTCGCCGCTCAAGGTCGAGGAGCAGGTGGTCGTGATCTTCGCCGGCACCTCAGGCTATCTCGACCCGCTGCCGGTCGACCGCGTACGCGAGTTCGAAGCGGGCCTCCTTACGCTGATGCGCAGCGAGCACAAGGGCCTGCTCGACTCGATCCGCGAGAAGGGCGAGATGACCGACGAGATCACCGCGGACCTGAAAGGCGTCCTCGACCGATACGCAAAGAACTTCGCTTAAGCGGCGTTGGACGAAGGGGATAGCGGCGCATGCCGAGTCTCAAGGCTCTCCGCAACCGCATCGCCTCGGTGAAGGCGACGCAGAAGATCACCAAGGCCATGCAGATGGTGGCGGCGGCGAAGCTGCGGCGTGCGCAGGAGTCGGCCGAAGCGGCGCGGCCCTACGCGGAGCGCATGAGCGCTGTGCTCGCCAATATCGCGTCGTCGTCGGCCGGCCGGCCCGGCGCCCCCGCTCTCATCGCCGGGACCGGGCGCGACGATGTCCATCTGCTGCTCGTCTGCACCGGCGAGCGCGGCCTTGCCGGCGCCTTCAACAGTGCGATTGCGCGGGCGGCGCGCGAAGATGCGCGCCGGCTGATCGCTGCCGGCAAGAGGGTGAAATTCTTCATCGTCGGCCGCAAGGGCTACGATATCCTGCGCCGCCAGTTTCCGGACCAGATCGTCGAGCGCGTTGATTTTCGCCAAGTGAAGCGGTTCAGTTTCGCCGAGGCGAAGCAGGTGGCGGACCGCGTGCTGGCGATGTTCGAGGAGGGCGCCTTCGACGTGGCGACCCTTTATTATTCGCGCTTCCGCTCGGTCATCAGTCAGGTGCCGACGGCGCAGCGGATCATTCCGGCCGAAGTGTCGCAGGAGAGGGAGAAGCCGTCGCTGGGCGGCGCCATCTACGAATACGAGCCGGACGAGGAAGAGATCCTGGCGGCGTTGCTACCGCGCAATGTGGCGATCCAGATATTCAAGGCGCTGCTGGAGAATGCCGCGTCCTTCTATGGCGCGCAGATGTCGGCGATGGACAACGCCACCCGCAATGCCGGCGACATGATCGACCGGTTGACGCTCTCCTACAACCGGCAGCGGCAGGCGCAGATCACCAAGGAACTCATCGAAATCATATCGGGCGCCGAGGCCGTCTAGCAGCGCCGGCGAGATCACGAGGACGATTATGGCGAGTGAACAGAAGCAGGGCGGTCGGGTAACGCAGGTGATGGGGGCCGTCGTCGACGTTCAGTTCGACGGGCAACTTCCGGCCATCCTGAACGCGCTCGAAACCGAAAATCACGGCAACCGGCTCGTGCTCGAGGTCGCGCAGCATCTCGGCGAGAACACGGTGCGAACCGTCGCCATGGATACTAGCGAAGGACTCGTCCGCGGCCAGGCGGTCAGGGATACGGGCGCGCCGATCGCCGTGCCGGTCGGCGACGAGACGCTCGGCCGCATCATGAATGTGATCGGCGAGCCGGTCGACGAAGCGGGTCCGATCAAAACCCTCGAGCGCCGCGCGATTCACCAGGAAGCGCCGGCCTATGTCGACCAGGCGACCGAGGCACAGATCCTGGTGACCGGCATCAAGGTCGTGGACTTGCTTGCCCCCTATGCTCGCGGCGGCAAGATCGGCCTGTTCGGCGGCGCCGGCGTCGGCAAGACGGTCATCATCCAGGAGCTTATAAACAACGTCGCCAAAGCGCATGGCGGCTACTCGGTCTTCGCCGGCGTCGGCGAGCGGACGCGCGAGGGCAACGACCTCTATCACGAGATGATCGAGTCCGGGGTGAACAAGGACCCGCATAAGGAAGGCACGACGGCGGGATCCAAGTGCGCGCTGGTGTTCGGCCAGATGAACGAGCCGCCCGGGGCCCGCGCCCGCGTCGGCCTGACGGGTCTGACGGTCGCCGAATATTTCCGCGACCAGGGCCAGGACGTGCTCTTCTTCGTCGATAACATTTTCCGCTTCACGCAAGCGGGTTCGGAAGTCTCGGCGCTGCTCGGCCGCATCCCGTCGGCGGTGGGCTATCAGCCCACGCTCGCCACCGATATGGGCGCTTTGCAGGAGCGCATCACCACGACCACCAAGGGCTCGATCACGTCGGTGCAGGCGATCTACGTGCCGGCCGACGACCTAACCGACCCGGCCCCGGCCACCTCCTTCGCCCACCTCGACGCTACAAGCGTTCTATCGCGTTCGATCGCGGAGAAGGGCATCTATCCGGCGGTCGATCCGCTCGATTCCACCTCGCGGATGCTCGATCCGCGCGTCGTAGGCGATGAGCACTACGACGTGGCGCGGAGGGTGCAATCGACGCTGCAACGCTACAAGTCGCTGCAGGACATCATCGCGATTCTCGGGATGGACGAGCTGTCGGAAGAGGACAAGCTCATCGTCGCTCGCGCCCGCAAGATCGAACGCTTCCTGTCGCAGCCGTTCTTCGTGGCCGAGGTGTTCACCGGCACGCCGGGCGTGTTCGTCGACATCGCGGACACGATCAAGGGCTTCAAGGGGCTTGTGGCGGGGGAATACGACCACCTTCCGGAGCAGGCCTTTTACATGGTCGGCACCATGGAGGCGGCGGTCGAGAAGGCGCATCGGCTTGCCGAAGCGGCGTAGGGCTGCGGGTCGCGATAATGGCAGAATCGCTTCACTTCGATCTCGTTTCGCCGGAGCGCCTGCTGCTGTCCGAGGAGGTTGAATCCGTCGTCGTGCCAGGGGGGGAGGGCTACTTCACCGTGCTTCCCCGCCACGCGCCGGTGATCAGCACGCTGAAGCCCGGACTCCTGGAAGTGAGGGGCTTTTCGGGCACCGCTCAAAAGTTTTTCGTACGCGGCGGTTTTGCCGAGGTCACGCCGGCCGGGCTGACCATTCTCGCCGATCAGGCCATCCCGCTGGAAGAGCTCGATTCTGACACGCTTATCCAGGAGATCCGCAACGCCGAGGAAGATCTCGCCGATGCAGGGAGCGACCAGGCGAAGCGGCTGTCGGCCGAGAACAAGCTGAACGAATTGCGGGACGTCCAGCGCTGGATCATTCCGGCCTGAAGGGAGGCCTGACCCGCGTGTCTAAAGAAACGCCGCCCGGTCAGGCTGCGTGCGAACGAGTTCGATCTTCAGTTTTTCCAGCGCGCGGCTCTCGATCTGACGCACCCGCTCCTTGGATATTCCGAGCTGGCTTCCGAGCGATTCAAGCGTCGCGCCGTCCTCGCTGAGACGCCGCTGCGAGACGATCCGCAACTCCCGTTCGTTCAGCGCGCGGAGCGCCCGGCGCAGCCAGACACTGCGTCGCTCGCCGTCGATACCATTCCCCACCGCCTCGTCGGGCAGGGGCGCCGTGCAGGGTATGAAGTCCTGTCGATCCGCGCCGGGCCCCTCCGCTTCCGAAACCGGCGCGTTTAGCGAAAGGTCGGGACCGGAAAGCCGCGAGTCCATCAGCGCGACGTCGTCGCGCGAGACGCCGATGGCGTTGGCGATCCGGTCGTAGAGGTGCGGTTCGTCGATCCGGTCGCGCCCCCTTGCCAGGCAGGCGCGAAGGCGGCGGAGATTGAAGAAAAGAGCCTTTTGGGCCGAAGACGTGCCGCCGCGGACGATCGACCAGTTGCGCAGGACGTAGTCCTGGATCGATGCGCGGATCCACCAGGTCGCGTAGGTGGAGAAGCGGACTTCACGCTCGGGTTCGAATCGCGCCGCGGCTTCCAGCAATCCAACGTGCCCTTCCTGGATGAGATCGCCCATCGGCAGACCGAAATTGCGGAACCGCGCCGCGATCGAGATGACGAGCCGCATGTGCGCCGAGGTCAGGCGATGCAGCGCGTCCTGGTCCCGGCGCTCCCGCCAGCGCACCGCCAGTTCGCGTTCCTCGTCGCGCTCAAGATAGGGTGCGTTGACGGCTGCCCGTACAATCTCGCCCCGCCCGCCCCGGTGATATGCCATCGTCGTCTCCCGCCCGTACCCCGCATGAGCGGGATGTCAACGGTTTCCGGACGGTAAGGTTCAACGGCCTCGGCGGCGGAAAGGCCGGTAGCGATCGCGACTAAGAACGCGCCGGCCCGGCCTCCTTTGCGGATGACCGGGCCGGTGCTTGGAATTCAGGCCGCCACGCGATGGCGGCGAGGAAACCGGGTCAGGCTGCCTTGTCCTGCGCTTCTTCCTCAAGCTGAGCCGCGCGCTTCCGCCTGGGGCTTCCTTCGATCGCCTTCTCGATCTTCGTCACCGCCTCGCTCTCGGAGATCTTCTCCACGACGGCGACCTCGCGGGACATGCGGTCGATCGCCTGCTCGTAGAGCTGACGCTCGGAATAGGATGGCTCGGGCTGTGTCTGCGAACGGTAGAGGTCTCGCACCACCTCCGAAATCGCAATCAGGTCGCCGGAATTGATCTTCGCCTCGTATTCCTGCGCCCTGCGGCTCCACATGGTGCGCTTGACGCGGGCGCGACCGCGCACCGTGTCGAACGCCCTGCCGACGGTCGATTCGTTCGCGAGCTTCCGCATACCCACCGAGGTCGCCTTGGCGACCGGCACCCTGAGCGTCATCTTGTCCTTGCGGAAGGTAATGACGAACAGTTCCAGCTTCATGCCGGCGACGACCTGCTCCTCAATGTCGACGATCTTGCCGACGCCATGCGCCGGGTACACGATGCTCTCGTGGGTCCGAAAGCCGTGGCGCTGGACTATCTTCTTCGCTGCCATAACGCGTAAAACTCCTGCTTCGCTCCGATAACGAACCGGAGGCAAAATTCCGCCGGCGCCGATCGAACACGGCGCCATAAGATGCGAATTTCAGCCGCGAACCAGTAGCCGCTGCCACCGCAGCGGTGCCGCCCCCCATGCAGCCCTGTTCGATTGTTCCCGGCTCCGGGCTCGTCCTGACAGTGGGAATATAGAGCAAAAAAGGCTGGAAATCAAGGAATTGTTGCTTTGGTCACAGGATGCAGATGAGACTAGGGTCGATAATGCCTTGATGCGGCACCCCCGGGAAACCGTAAAAACGGCGAGCGCCGAAGTCCGCCTTCAGTCTCCCTGCCCCGGTTCGGCCGAAAAATATTTCTCGAACTTGGTTTCCTCGTTTTCGTGCTCGGCGGCGTCGGGCGGCGCATCCCGCTTGATCGTGATGTTTGGCCACTGATTGGCGAATTCCGCGTTGATCGCCAGCCACCGGTCGAGATCCGGCTCGGTGTCCGGCCGGATGGCGTCCACCGGGCATTCCGGCTCGCAGACGCCGCAGTCGATGCATTCGTCGGGGTGGATGACGAGCATGTTCTCCCCTTCATAGAAGCAGTCGACAGGGCAGACCTCCACGCAATCCATGTATTTGCAGCGAATGCATTTATCGGTGACCACGTAGGTCATGGCTGGCTCCGGGGAGGCTTCCGGCGTGGCGTACCGGCTTTGGTGCAAGCCTTCAAGGTACGCGTAGTCACACGCGGCTTCCCCATTAGAATCTCATTCCTCTGCCCCGCCCGCGCTGGTGCCGCGCGACCCCTGCGGGCTCTCGTCCACGTAGAGACGCTGCGCGTCGGCGAAACTGCCCCGCCGCTCGGCGATGCCGACGACCCGGATCACGCGGACCCCGCGCCGCAGAGCCAGCGTCAGCACGTCGCCCGGCCGCACCAGGCGGCTCGGCGACCTCATCTTGTCGCGGTTGAGCCTGACATGCCCCGAGGCTGCGAGGCGCTGCGCAGCACCTCGCGTCGGGGCAAAACGGGCGTGCCATAGCCATTTGTCGATGCGCTGGCCTTCCGCGGCGTTCATTCGCGCCGGGTTTCCTCCAACTCCTTCTTCAACGCCGCAAGCGCCGCAAAGGGATTGTCGGGGTCGATCGGCCGTTCCCGCCGGGGTTCCTGGACCGGTGCGGAACGGGACCTGGCGGCGCGTTCTCTTTGCCCCTCGCGATCGCTTTTCCTGTCCTTCCCCGGCCGGCGGCGGACCTCATGGCCGTCGCCTGCGACGCGCGGCTCGCGCCGCGGCGACCCGGCGGTCCGCACTCTTCTCGGCGGGCGAGCCGGACCCGAAATCCAGACCTCGACCGTGTCCGCGCCCTCCGCCGGAGCCGGAACGGGGTCGGCCCCCGGCGGCGACGCAACGGTAAGCTCCGGCTCCTCGACGGGCGGCGGCTCCTCGGCGGGCGGCTCGTTCAAAGGCGGCTCCTCGACGGGCGGCGGCTCCTCGACGGGTGGCTCCTCGGCCGGCGGCTCGATGCGCGGCTCCTCGGCGGGCGGCTCCTCAGCGGGCGGCTCCTCGGCGGGGGGCGTCTCCGGCGCCGGCTCTCCCGGCTGCGACGCCGAAACGGAAGGCCCGGCCGCCGGCTCGAGCGGCGGCGAGGGGGGCAGCGGCGGGCGCGGACGCCGCTCCATCCGGTAGCCGAGACCCCGCAGAATCACCCCGATCGCATCGCCTGACGCGCCGAGCAGGGAGGTCATCGCAGGGGTGACGGTGAAGCCCCGCCCGGTCGTGGTCGCGCCAGGGGGCGGCTCGGCCGGCGTGCCCGGCCGCCAAGCGAGGGCCGGGCGGATCAGGTCGGCGAGCCGCTCCAGGATGTCGATGCGGACGGCCCGGTCCCCATACGCCCGGAACCCGAAGCGCCGATAGAGCTCCCGGTCGAACGAGGAATCGACGATGACCGACGTGCGGCCGGATGCCGAAACGCCGGCAAGCTCGGCAAGCCCGGGCACGTCGAAGCTCCGCCGCTTCAGCGCCCACAATTGCGCGGCGAGCGTCGCCGGGCCCGGTTTGAGCAGGTTCGGAACGTAGATGTGATAGGCCCCGAAGCGCACCCCGTGACGGCGCAGCCCGGCGCGGGCCTCCTGCTCGAGGCCGCGGACTTCCTCCAGCACCTCCCGGCGCTCCAGCACACCGAGATTCTCGACAAGCCGGAAGGCAATTCCCCGCGCCATACCGGCAAGCGCCTGGTCCTCGCCGAGATCGATCAGGGGCTTCAGCGCCGTACCGATATGCGCCGCAAGCCATGCCGACAACCGGTTGTCGACGAGGTCGCGCGGCGGGCCCGAAAGATGTTCGTCGGCGAGCAGGACGAGGCGCGGCTTCAGCACCTCGTCGCCGGCGACCAGCCTGGCGACCGCCTCGCCCTGCCAGCGAAAATGCCCGTCAAGCGTCAGTACGATGTCCCGGTCGGGCGCCCGCGCCAGCCGCTCCGCCCGCTCGCCAATGGCGCCCGCCAGCGCCTTCTGCGCCGCGCCGCGCAGCGCCTGCGCCTCGGCGCCCTCCGCCTGCGGGTCGGGCGTGAAGCGGAAACCCGACAACACGCCGACATGGTGGCCCTCCACCAGCACGTCGCCGTCCGGCGTGATCTCCGATTCCAGCACCGTGTTCTCCCGCAGCCGCCGCATTAGAACGCTGGTGCGGCGATCGACGAAACGCTTGGTCAGGCGCTCGTGCAGCGCATCGGAGAGCGTGTCCTCGACCGCACGCGTTTCCTCGCGCCAGACGGCGGGATCGGCGAGCCAGTCGGGCTGGTTCGCCACGAAGGTGCAGGTGCGGATATGAGCGATGCGGCTCGACAGCGTGTCGATGTCGCCTTCGGTGCGGTTGGATTGGCGCACCTGCTCGGCGATCCAGTCGTCCGGCACGACGCCGCCATCCGCAACGAAGCCGAATATCTCCGCGATCAGCTGCGAATGCTGCGCCGGAGCGATCTTGCGGTAGTCCGGCAGCCGGCAGACTTCCCAGAGCCGCCGCACGTGTTCGGGGCGCCGGACCCGGGCGATCACGTCGTCGTCGCGGGAAAGGGCCTCCAGCGCGATCTGATCGTCGGCCGGCGGCGCCTTCGTCAGGCCGTCGATGGCGGGCGGCTGATCGAGGCTCGCCTTCAACGCGGCGAGGCTCGACGTGTCGAGCTCGTCGTTCCGCCACTGCAGCGTGCGAACAGGCTCGAACCGGTGCGTTTCAAGCGCCTCGACCAGCGGATCGGGAAACGGATCGACCGCGCCGGTCACGCCGAAGGTCCCGTCGCGCATGTGCCGCCCGGCGCGGCCGGCGATCTGGCCGAGCTCCGCCGCGGTCAGCTCGCGGTACTGATAGCCGTCATATTTCCGGTTCGAGGCGAAGGCCACGTGATCGAGATCGAGGTTCAGCCCCATGCCGATCGCGTCGGTGGCGACCAGGAAATCGACGTCGCCCGACTGGTAGATCTCCACCTGCTTGTTGCGGGTGCGCGGGCTGAGGGCCCCGAGCACGACGGCGGCGCCGCCGCGTTGACGGCGGATCAGTTCCGCCACCGCATAGACCTCGTCGCCGGAGAACGCGACCACCGCGGACCGCTGCGGCAGCCGCGTCAGCTTCTTCTGGCCGCCGTAGGAAAGCACCGACATGCGCGGCCGCACGACCACATGCACGCCGGGCAGGAGTTGCTCGATGATCCCCCGCATGGTCGCGGCGCCGAGGAGCAGCGTCTCCTGGCTGCCGCGGAGGTTTAGAAGGCGATCGGTAAATACATGGCCACGCTCGAGATCCCCGGCGATCTGTACCTCGTCGATGGCGACGAAGGCGGCATCCGTCTCGCGCGGCATCGCTTCCACCGTGGAAACCCAGTAGCGCGGCTGCGGCGGAACGATCTTCTCCTCGCCGGTAACCAGCGCCACTTGGTCGGCGCCGGCGCGGGCGGCGACGCGCGCATAGACCTCGCGGGCGAGCAGCCGGAGCGGCAGCCCGATGACGCCGCTCTCATGGCCGAGCATGCGCTCGATCGCGAGGTGCGTCTTGCCCGTATTGGTCGGTCCGAGCACGGCGGTAACGTTCCGGGCGCTCCAGCGCCTGGGGCGGGGGAATGAACTCATGACGGGATCGGGGACAGTCTCTTCTGACGCTGATGCGATTGGGAAGATGGGGCTCGTTACCACGGCTTGCAGGCCGAAGTGTGAAAAAACCGCGAGGCAATCGAGGTCGGCGAAATTTTTAGCGCCCTGATTCCCCGATTATCCCCTTGACGTATGCTGAGGTAAGCCCTACATTAAGGCCATCGGAGGAAATGCGATGGCCAAGGCGCTGACCATTCAACAGTTTTTCAAGATGTTCCCGGACGATTCCGCATGCCTTCGGCATCTGTTCGAAATCCGCTTCGGCGCTAACTATACCTGCCCGAAATGCGGAACGTCCGGCGCGTGGCACCGGCTGACCAAGCTGCCTGCCTATACGTGCAATTGCGGACACCACGTTCACCCGATGGCGGGCACGCCGTTTCTCCGCACCCGCACGTCGCTGCAAAAGTGGTTCTATGCGATGTATCTCTTCACCACGACGCGGAACGGCGTCGCGGCGAAAGAGCTTCAGCGCCAGCTTGGCGTCACCTACAAAACCGCGTGGCGCATGGCCCGCGAAATCCGCATCTACATGGGCTGGGTTGACGGCGACACGCCGCTTGGCGGGCCGGACGGCGCTATCGTCGAAGCCGACAAGGCATTCATCGGCGGCCACGACAAGATGGGAGAAAGCGACAAGACCATCGTGCTCGGCATGGTCGAGCGTGGCGGCGAGGTTCTTACCCGCATTATCCCGGATCGCCGCTGGCCGACGGTTTCCGACGTGATCGCGGAGTGGGTAAAGCCCGGATCGCGCAGGGCGACGGATGAAGCCTCGGCCTTCATGCACCTTGCGGCCT
>DASWJZ010000400.1:0-12306 GCA_036396875.1 Propylenella sp. | reverse complement strand
GACGTCATCGCCATCGTCGCGGGGCCGAACCGCCGCACCCCGTACTGATACCCGAAGAACGCGCCCACCGACGGAATCAGCGCGACCCCGGCCACGGCAAGCCACCCATGGGCGCTCTTAGGCAGCGCCGGCCCGGTCGCGATCTCCCACGCCGTCATCGGCAGCAGCAGGAGCGCGCCGATCGCCATCGTCGCGGCGAACTGCGCCAGCCCCGGGATCGCCGTCAGGCCGGGCCGCTTCAGCACGACGGCGTAGATCGCCCAGGCGAGGGCGGCGACCGCGATCAGCAGGTCGCCGGGGTTGAAAGTGAAGTCGGCGAGGCGTTCGCCGCGGAGCGCTACAATCGCGACACCCGAGAAGGCGAGCACCGTTCCGGCAAGCTCGCGAAGCCCGCTCGGCCTGCCGCGAAAAAGCCATTCCAGAACGAGGATCATGACGTTGGCGGAGGCGTAGATGAGGGTCGCGTTGGTCGCCGTCGTATGGTGCAGCGCCACATAAACGACCCCGCCGCAGACAAACATTCCAAGGAAGGCGAGGGCCGCGATGACCCGGCCTTGCGCCCGGAGCGCCGGCAGGCTGCCGCGGAGGCTTCCTGCCGCAAACGGCAGCACGATCAGGAGTGCGAGCGACCAGCGCAGGAAGGCGAGCGTCCATGGCCCGACTTCGTCCGCGACCGAGCGGCCGATGACGACGTTCGTCGCGAAGAAGAGGGGCACCAGCACGACCAGGAGCAGGTCGCGGGCGCGGGCGGCGCTGGAATCCATGCTGTGAGGATTGAGTTTTCCGAGTTGCGCCTTTTGCGGTAACGCACCGAAGACGGACGGACAAGGCGGCGAGTCGCCTTTGCGGCCGGAACGAGGGAACGGTCCTATGCGAACAGGTCTGGCGGTGGTGCTGGCAGCCGGCGAAGGAAAGCGGATGCGGTCGCGCCAGCCCAAAGTGCTGCACGAAATCGGGCGGCTGCCGATGATTGTGCATGTGCTGAAGGCGCTGAAGGCCGCCGGCATCGACAAGATCGCCGTCGTCATCGGTCCCGGGCACGATTCCGTGGCGAAGCTGGTGTCAGCCGACGCTCCCGGAGCAACGACCCATATCCAGTCCAGGCCGCTCGGCACCGGACACGCCGTCCTCGCGGCGCGTCCGGCGCTGGAGCGGGGAGCCGACGACGTGCTCGTCGTCTTCGGCGACACGCCTTTCATATCGGCCGGCGCCGTCGCGCATGTGCGCGCCGGGCTGGCCGAAGGCGCTGCAGTCGTGGTCGGCGGCATGCGGCCGGACGACCCGCGCGGTTACGGCCGCCTGATCGTCGAGAACGGCCGCCTCACCGCCATCCGCGAGGAGCGGGACGCGAGCGAGGCCGAACTGGCCATAGGTTTCGTCAACGGCGGCATTATGGGCCTTGCCGGCGCATATGCGCTCGATATCCTCGACGCGATCCGCTCGGAGAACGACCAGCGGGAATTCTACCTGACCGACGCCGTCGAGATCGCCGCCGGCCGCGGCCTCAACGCAATCGCGGTGGAGATCGCTGCGGAGGAGGTGTTCGGCATCAACGACCGGGCCCAGCTCGCCGAAGCGGAGCGGATGTTCCAGGCGCGCCGCCGCGCCGAGGCGATGCGCGCCGGCGCGACGCTGATGGCGCCGGAAACCGTATTCTTCGCCTACGACACGGCTCTCGGCAGCGACGTGGTGGTCGAGCCCAACGTCGTTTTCGGACCGGGCGTCACAATCGCCGACAACGTCACCATCCGCGCCTTCAGCCATATCGAGGGGGCGACCGTCGCGTCCGGCGCGATCGTCGGCCCCTTCGCGCGGCTGAGACCCGGCGCGCGGATCGGCGAGGCCGCGCATATCGGCAATTTCGTCGAGATCAAGCAGGCGGACGTGGAGGAGGGGGCCAAGATCAACCACCTCGCCTATGTCGGCGACGCGCGCGTCGGCGCGAAATCGAACATCGGCGCCGGCACAATCACCTGCAACTATGATGGTGTCGCCAAGCACCACACCGACATCGGCAAAAACGCCTTCATCGGCTCCAACTCCGCTCTCGTCGCACCGGTCGCGATCGGCGACGGCGCCTATGTGGCCTCCGGCAGCGTCATCACCAAGAACGTGGAGCCGGATGCGCTGGCGTTCGGACGGGCGCGCCAGGTCGTCAAACCGGGATGGGCCAAAAAACCGCGGAAGAAGCCGTAGGCAGCGCCAAATTAACGGCTGCCCCGCATTTTAGTCATAATCTGACATTGCTTTTGATTTTCCGCCCGCGCGGGGCTTCCTTAAAGGCTCGCGGGCGCAAGATGCGGAGAGCCGGTCAATGTGCGGGATTGTCGGCATTCTGGGTCGCGGGCCGGTCGCGCCGCAGATCGTGGATGCGCTGAAGCGGCTGGAATATCGCGGCTACGATTCCGCCGGTATCGCAACGCTCGAGGCGGGGGCGCTCGTCCGGCGGCGCGCCCGCGGCAAGCTCGTCAATCTGGAAGCGCGCCTGAGCGCCGAGCCGCTGCAGGGCACCGCCGGCATCGGGCATACGCGCTGGGCGACGCATGGCGCTCCGACGGAATCGAATGCCCATCCGCACGCCACCGAGCGCGTGGCGATCGTCCACAACGGCATCATCGAGAATTTCCAGGCGCTGCGGCGCGAGATCATTTCCGCCGGCCGACAGTTCACGAGCGAAACCGACACCGAGGTGATCGCGCATCTTCTGACGATGGCGCTCGACCGCGGCCTGAAGCCGGTCGAGGCGATGGCGGAGACATTGAAGCGGCTCGAAGGGGCGTTTGCCTTGGCCGTGCTCTTCGCCGGCGAGGAGGACCTGATGGTGGCGGCGCGGCGCGGCAGCCCGCTCGCCGTCGGCCATGGCGAGGGAGAAATGTTCCTGGGCTCCGACGCCATCGCGCTCGCGCCCTTCACCGATTCCATCACCTATCTGGAAGACGGCGACTGGGCGGTCGTTACCCGCAATTCGGTCCAGATCTTCAACGACGAGGGCAAGTCGGTGGAGCGCCCGATCGTGCACGCCGTGGCGGCAAGCCTCACGGTCGACAAGGGCAACCACCGGCACTTCATGCTGAAGGAGATCTACGAGCAGCCGGAGGTGATCTCTCATACGCTCGCCCATTATATCGACTTTGCCGACGGCCGCGTCGTTCTGCCTGAGAATGCGCCGATCGACTTCGCAAGGATCGGGCGGCTGGCCATGTCGGCATGCGGCACGGCGCACTACGCCGGGCTGATCGGCAAATACTGGTTCGAGAAGCTCGCCCGGCTGCCGGTCGACATCGATATCGCGTCGGAATTCCGCTATCGGGAAACGCCGCTCGACCCGGACGGCCTCGCGCTGTTCATCTCGCAGTCCGGCGAAACCGCCGATACGATCGCGGCGCTGCGGTACTGCGCCGCCGCCGGTCAGAAGATCGGGGCTGTAGTCAACGTGCCGACCTCGACGATTGCGCGCGAGGCGGACTACATCCTTCCCACCCTGGCCGGACCCGAGATCGGTGTGGCGTCGACCAAGGCGTTCACCTGCCAGCTAACCGCTCTTTTTGCCCTGGCGCTTGCCGCCGCCCGCCAGCGGAAGGCGATCGACGCGCCGGCGGAAGCGCGCCTCGTCGCCTCGGCAATCGAGGTGCCCCGCCATGCCGCGCATGCGCTGAAGCTGGAGCGCGAGATCGAAGCACTCGCCAAGGAGCTCGCGAAGGCGTCCGACGTCCTTTATCTCGGCCGCGGGACGAGCTATCCGCTGGCGCTTGAGGGCGCACTGAAACTCAAGGAGATTTCCTATATCCACGCCGAGGGCTACGCGGCGGGAGAGCTGAAGCACGGGCCGATCGCGCTGATCGACGAGACCGTCCCGGTGATCGTCATCGCGCCGCACGACAATCTGTTTGAGAAAACGGTCTCCAACATGCAGGAGGTCGCGGCGCGCGGCGGGCGAATCATCCTGATGACCGACCGGCGCGGCGCCGAGGAAGCCTCGCTCGAGACGATGGCGACCCTGGTGCTTCCCGATGTCGCGCCCGAAATCGCGCCGATCGTCTATTCGATCCCGGTGCAGCTGCTCGCCTACCACACGGCGGTGGTGCGGGGGACGGACGTGGACCAGCCGCGGAACCTCGCGAAATCGGTCACGGTGGAGTAGCGGGCCGGCGATGCAGCCTTGCAGCGCCGCCGCATCTATCCGACTATAGAAACGAAGGGCCGGGTCGGACGTTGATGATAGCCGGCCCAAGGAGGGGCCGGGAGGCCCGCGGATGGATCTCGAGGAACTTGTCCAAAAAGCGCCGCCGCCGCGCCGGCGCTCGCGCTGGCGCATCCGGCTGCGGAACTATTTCCTTACCGGCATCGTGGTGGCGGCGCCGATCGGCATCACGATCTACCTCACCTGGGCGTTCGTTCACTGGGTCGACAGCCGGGTGAAGCCGCTCATTCCGACCGTCTACAATCCCGACACCTATCTGCCCTTTTCGGTGCCCGGGGTCGGTCTCCTCTTCGCCATCCTGATGCTGACGCTGCTCGGATTCCTGACGGCGAGCATCGTCGGACGCAGCGTCGTGTTGTTCGGCGAGAACCTGCTCGACCGGATGCCGCTCGTCCGCAATCTCTATCGCGGACTGAAGCAGCTCTTCCAGACGGTCCTGTCGCAGACCAGCCGCTCGTTCCAGAAGGTGGCGCTCGTCGAGTACCCGACGAAGGGCGTGTGGCGGGTCGGCTTTGTGGTCACGCAGGCAAAGGGCGAGATCGCCGGCCGCATGCCGGATGAGAAGCTCACGGCCATCTTCATCCCGAACACCCCGAACGTCACCGCCGGGTTTCTGGTTTTCGTGCCGCGCGAGGATGCGGTCATCCTGGACATGAGCGTGGAAGAAGCCGCCAAGATGATCATCTCCGCCGGCCTCGTGGCGCCTGATTATCCGCGCAAGGTCGCCCCGCCGCCGGCGCCGCGGAAGGAAATCTCCGAAGCCGCCGAGTAGCGGCTTCAGCCCGCCCGCATGAGGCGCACCGCCTCGTCGCGCCCGAAGAGGTAGAGAAGCAGACGCAGCCCCTCCGCCCGGGCCGACGTGAAGGCGGGATCGCGCGAAAGCGCAAGCTTCGCCTCGTCCCTGGCAAGCGGCAGGAGATCGCCGTGCACTTCGGGGAGAGCGATGCGGAAGCCGGGCATTCCCGATTGCCGCGTGCCGAGCACGTCTCCCTCGCCGCGGAGGCGCAGGTCCTCTTCGGCGATGCGGAAGCCGTCCTCCGTCTCGCGCATGATCGCCAGCCGGGCCTTGGCGGTTTCCCCGAGCGGCGGCCGGTAGAGGAGCAGGCAGACGGAGCGGCTCCTGCCGCGCCCGACGCGGCCCCTAAGCTGGTGCAGCTGGGCCAGGCCGAAGCGCTCGGCGTGCTCGATCACGATGATCGTCGCGTCCGGCACGTCGACACCCACCTCGATCACCGTCGTCGATACCAGGATCGCGGTTCTGCCGGTGCGGAAGGCCTGCATGGCGGCGTCCTTCTCCGCCGCGCCCATCCGCCCGTGGACCAGGCCGACGCGCTCGCCGAACACGGCATTGAGCGCCGCGAACCGCTCCTCCGCCGCGGCGATATCGACCTTCTCCGATTCCGCCAAGAGGGGGCACACCCAGAAGACCTTGTCACCCGCCTCGATCGCCCTGCCGACCCGCGCCGCGACCTCGCCCAACCGGTCAAGGGGAACGGCGCGGGTGTCGATCAACGGCCGGCCGGCCGGCTTCTCCGTCAGCTGCGAGACGTCCATGTCGCCGAAATAGGAAAGGACGAGCGTCCGGGGGATGGGCGTCGCCGTCATCACAAGGACGTCGGGCGCATCGCCCTTCCCTGAAAGCGCAAGCCGCTGGTGGACGCCGAACCGGTGCTGCTCATCCACGACCACGAGGCCGAGGCGCCGGAAGCTGACGCCGGCCTGGAAGAGCGCGTGGGTGCCGATTGCGATCTGCGCAGCGCCGGTCGCTATCCGGTCCCGTGCATCCCTGGCCTCGCCGGCGCGATCCTTGCCGGTGATCAGGACGGCTTCTATTCCTGCCGCGCGGGCAAGCGGCGCGATGGTGGCGAAATGCTGCCGGGCGAGAAGCTCGGTCGGCGCCATCAGCGCCGCCTGGCCGCCGCCTTCGACGACCTGGGCCATGGCGAGAAGCGATACGATCGTCTTGCCGGAGCCGACGTCGCCCTGCAGCAGACGCAGCATTCGGTCGCCGCTCGCAAGGTCGTGGTCGATCTCGGCAACGGCGCGGCGCTGCGATGCGGTGAGCGCGAAGGGCAGCGCATGCTCTATCGGCCGCCGCAGCCGGCCTTCCGCCCGCCACGCCGCGCCCCGGCTGCGCTTTACGCTCGCGCGCACGAGCACCAGGGCGAGCTGGCTTGCGACCAGCTCGTCGAAGGCGAGGCGCCGCCACGCCGTGGTAGCCGGCTCCACCGCGCCGACGGTGGCCGGATCGTGGAGCATTCGCAGGGCATCCGCGAATGACGGCCAGCCCTGCGCCTTGACGAGGTCCGGCGACAGCCATTCCGGAAGGGCCGGCAAGCGCCCGACCGCAACCCCGATGGCGCGGCGCAAGACTTTCGACGAAAGTCCCGTGGTCAGCCTGTAGACCGGCTCGATGGCGGGCAGTTCGCCCGCGCGCTCGGGCGGCACGACATATTCAGGATGCGGAATCTGCGGGCGCATGTCGAACCACTCCACCCGCCCGCTGACGATCCGCCGCTCGCCGATCGGATAGAGCTTCTTCAGCCAGTCGGACTGCGCCTTGAAATAGATAAGCTGAATGGCGGCGCCGCCGTCGGCGAGGATCACCCGCCAGGGCGCGTCGACGCCGCGCGGCTTCTCGATTCGCTCGACGACGCCTTCGACGGTCACGAGCCCCGACGGCGGCATCTGGTAAAGCGGCGGCCGGTTCCGGCGGTCGACGGCGCCTGCCGGGAGATGGAACAGGAGGTCGCGCACCAGCGCCTCGTCGCCGTCCAGGCCGAGCGCGCGGGCGATCAGCGGGGCGATGCGGGGGCCGATCCCGGGCAGCGCAAGGGCGGGCGCAAAAAGCGGGTCGAGCAGGGACGGGCGCATGCGTCTCAGGAGCGCTCAGCGAAAAGCGTTTCGGTCGATAGCGGGCGGCCGTGTAGTTTGGCGGTCTCCTGCCGGAATGCTAGATTGGCACGGATGACGGCGCTCCCGCAGCACAAGATGACGGTCGACGAATATCTCGCCTGGGCGGAGGGCCAGCCCGGCCGCTATGAGTTGTACACCGGACGGGTGTATGCGATGGCGCCGGAGCGGGCTGGCCACGCGAAGGTGAAGTTCGCCGTTCAAGCAGCGTTCGCCGCGGCCATTCGCAAGGCCGGCGCCGAGTGCCACATGCTTCCCGACGGGATGACGGTTCGGGTCGATGCGAACACCGCTCACGAGCCGGATGCACTCGTCTACTGCGGCGAGGAACTGCCCAATTCTGCGATTGAAGTGCCCAATCCGATCATTCTCGTTGAGGTTTTGTCGCCGTCGACCCGACGCATCGACGCCTCCGCAAAGCTTGCCGGCTACTTCAGCATCGAAAGCGTACGTCACTACCTCATCGTCGACCCCGAGCGGCCTTTGGTTATCCATCATGCTCGCGTCGGAGACGATTCGATCAGGACCGAAATCCATTATCAGGGCGTCCTGGCGCTCGACCCGCCAGGCCTCGAAGTGGCGGTGCAGGATTTCTATCCGACGCCGGCTGAATGAATCGGCAGCCAAGCCACGGAAGGACCCCGCAAATGGCGGCCGGCGACGGCCTCGGCCCACGGCGCCGGAGGGTGCGATACCGCGCCTGGCACCGGGGCATGCGCGAGATGGATCTCATTTTCGGTCGTTTCGCCGACGCCCATATCGGCGACATGGGCGATCACGATCTCGCCGACTTCGAGGCGCTGATGGAAATTCCCGACCCGACACTTTTCGACTGGATCGCTGGCCGCGCCGAGCCCGCGCCCCAATATAGGACCGCGTTGCTTGCTGCGATCGTCGCCTTCCATGACCACAAAGACCGCTGAACGCTTTTCGCTCGCCGATCCGCTCGCCGGCCTCTTCCGCGGAAGGAGAAGCGTGGTGCTCGGCGGCGTCCCCGACGGCTTCGAGGGCCGCGTCCTCTCCCGGCTGGCGGAGAGCGAAGGCACGCTCCTCTTCGTCGCCCGCGACGCCCGGCGCCTTGCGCAGGCCGAGACCGCGCTCGGCTTCTTCGCGCCGGACATCCCGACCCTCACCTTCCCGGCCTGGGACGCGCTTCCCTACGACCGCGTTTCTCCCAATCCGGAGATCGCGGCGCAGCGCATGAGCGTGCTGCACCGGCTGCTGGAGCCGCATTCCGGACCGCGCGTCGTCTTCACCACCGCCAACGCCATCGTGCAGCGCGTGCCGGACCGCCAGAGCGTGGCGGCGCGCGCCTGGTCGGCGGCGGCGGGCGCCATCGTGCCGATGGAAAGGCTCGTCGGCTGGCTCGAGACGAATGGCTTCGACCGCGCCGCGACCGTACGCGACATCGGCGAATACGCCGTGCGCGGCGGCATCGTGGACCTCTGGGCGCCCGGCACGTCGGCGCCGTTCCGCCTCGATTTCTTCGGCGATACGCTCGAAAGCATCCGCCCGTTCGACGCGGCGACGCAGCGCACGATTGGCCAAGCGCCGCGCCTCGATTTGGTGCCTGCCTCGGAGGCGGTGCTGACGGAGGAGACGATCGCGCGCTTCCGTCGCAACTATCGCGCGGCGTTCGGCGCCGTGACCGGCGATGATCCGCTGTATGAGGCGCTGAGCGAGGGTCGGCGCTTCGCTGGCATGGAGCACTGGCTCCCGTATCTCTATGAGGAGATGGAGACGCTTTTCGACTATCTGCCGGGCGCGCCGGTGGTGATCGACCACCTCGTCGCCACCGGAATCGCCGACCGCCTGGAGCAGGTGGCGGACCACTATTCGGCGCGGCGCGAGGCGGCGGAAAAGGTCGCGATCTCCGGCGCGGCGCCCTACAAGCCGATCCCGCCCGAGGCGCTCTACCTGACTGCGGAGGAGTGGCGCGATCGCGTCGCCGCCCGTCCGAACGCCGAGCTGACGCCCTTCGTGCAGCCGGAGCACGGTCGGCCGGCCATCGACATGCACGGCCGCGCCGGCAGAACCTTCGCCGCCGAGCGGGCCGCCGGTGACGTGAACGTCTTTGACGCACTGGTCGCCCACGTCACCGGGCTGCAGAAGGCGGGGCGAAAAGTGCTGCTCGCGTCATGGTCGGAGGGGGCGCGCGACCGGCTCGGGCAGGTGCTTGCCGATCATGGCCTGACGACATTGAGGCCGGTCGAGAGCGAGGCGGCGCTCAAGGCGCTGCCGGAGGGGGAGGCGGGGCTCGCGGTGCTGCCGCTCGAGACCGGCTTCGAGACGCCCGACATCGCCGTCATCGGCGACCAGGACGTGCTCGGCGACCGCTACGTGCGGACCTCCCGCCGCCGCCGCGCCGCCGACGCGCTGACCGAGGTGTCGAGCCTCGCCGCCGGCGATCTCGTCGTGCATGTCGACCACGGCATCGCGCGCTTCTCCGGCCTCCGCACCATCGAGGCTGCCGGGGCGCCGCACGACTGCCTGGAGCTCGTCTATGCCGGCAACGACCGGCTCTTTCTCCCGGTCGAGAACATCGAGCTTCTGACCCGATACGGCGCGGAGGGCTCGGAGGCCGACCTTGACCGGCTCGGCGGCGTCGGCTGGCAGAACCGCAAGGCGCGGCTGAAGAAGCGCATTCGCGACATGGCGGAGCAGCTGATCCGCACCGCGGCCGCGCGGCTGACGCGCGAGGCGCCCGTTCTGCCGCCGCCGGCCGGGCTCTACGACGAATTCGCCGCCCGCTTCCCCTACGAGGAGACGGACGACCAGCTGGCGGCGATCGAGGCGACGCTCGACGACCTGATCGCCGGGCGGCCGATGGACCGGCTGATCTGCGGCGACGTCGGCTTCGGCAAGACCGAGGTGGCGCTCCGCGCCGCCTTCGTCGCCGCCATGAACGGCAAGCAGGTGGCCCTCGTGGTGCCGACCACGCTGCTCGCCCGCCAGCATTACAAGACCTTCGTTGAGCGTTTCCGCGGGCTGCCGATCAATATCGGCCAGGCCTCGCGGCTCGTCGGCTCGGCCGAGCTCCACCGCGTCAAGATCGGCATGGCGGACGGCTCGATCGACATCGTGATCGGGACGCACGCGCTCCTCGGCAAGGGCATCCAGTTCAAGGATCTCGGCCTCCTGATCGTCGACGAGGAGCAGCATTTCGGGGTGCGGCACAAGGAGCGGCTGAAGGAGCTGCGCGCCAACGTCCACGTGCTGACGCTCTCCGCCACGCCCATCCCGCGTACTCTGCAGCTGGCGTTGACCGGCGTCCGAGACCTCTCGATGATCGCCACCCCGCCGATCGACCGGCTGGCGGTCCGCACCTACATCGCGCCGTTCGACGCGCTGACCATCCGCGAGGCGCTGCTCCGCGAGCGGCTGCGCGGCGGCCAGAGCTTTTTCGTCGTGCCGCGCATTTCCGACCTCGCCGACATCAAGGAATTCTTGGACCAGAACATGCCGGAGGCGCGGGTCGGCGTGGCGCACGGCCAGTTGGCGGCGAGCCAGCTCGACCAGGTGATGAACGCCTTCTATGACGGCCAGCACGACATCCTCCTCTCCACCACGATCGTCGAATCCGGCCTCGACATCCCGGCCGCCAACACGCTCGTCGTCCACCGCGCCGAAATGTTCGGCCTGGCGCAGCTCTATCAGCTGCGCGGGCGGATCGGGCGCTCCAAGCTCCGCGCCTATTCGCTGTTCACGGTGCCGGCGACGCGCACGCTGACCGAAACCGCCGAGCGACGCCTGAAAGTGCTGCAATCGCTCGACACGCTGGGGGCCGGCTTCCAGCTCGCGAGCCACGACCTCGACATCCGCGGCGCCGGCAACCTTCTCGGCGAGGAGCAGTCCGGCCACATCAAGGAGGTCGGCTTCGAGCTATATCAGCAGATGCTGGAGGAGGCCGTGGCGACCCTGAGGGCCGGCGGCGAGGAAGTCTCCGACGAGCGCTGGTCGCCGCAGATCGCCGTCGGCATGGCGGTGATGATCCCGGAAGACTACGTGCCCGATTTGCAGCTTCGCATGCACCTCTACCGGCGGCTCGCCGGGCTCGACGAGCCGGGCGAGATCGACGCGTTCGGGGCCGAGCTGATCGACCGTTTCGGGCCGCTGCCCGACGAAGTCGACGCGCTCCTGAAGATCGTGTTCGTGAAGGGCCTCTGCCGCCGCGCCAATGTGGAGAAGGTGGACGCCGGGCCGAAGGGCGCGACCATCGCCTTCCGCAACAATCTTTTCCAGAATCCCGCCGCGCTCGTCCGCGACATCGCGAGCGAGGGGAATTTTGCCAGGATCCGGCCGGACCAGAAGGTGGTGTTCATGCGCGACTGGCCGAAGCCGCCCGACCGACTGAAGGGCGTCGCCACGATTCTGACGCGGCTCGCACGGATGGCGGAGGAGGGGCGGGAAGCGGCTTGAGGGGCGATCCTGCCGCGCGCGGTGTCAGATGTGCCGTCCTGGCAAATGTGCTAGGTTTGTTGAGATGACCCGCATTGAACGCATTGCGAAAGAAGTCGCCGCACTGTCCCCTGACGAGCTGCAGGATTTCCGTGCCTGGTTCCAGGAATTCGACGCACGACGCTGGGATGCCGATCTTGAGCGCGACGTGGCGGCGGGTGCGCTGGATGCGCTTGCCGACAATGCGCTCGACGACCACCGGGCCGGCCGCACAAAGCCTCTGTGAGGCATTTCGCAAGCCCTGCATTCTGGCATGCCTACCGCCGTTTGCTGGTGCTGATTTCGGGGCTTCTCGTTCGCACGCGCTGCGCATATCCGACTCCATTGTCCCCCGTAACGTTATGCATTATGCCTTCGCCGGATGATCCTCAGCTTCCGTGATCGCGAGACGGAGCTTGTGTGGAGCGGCCGGCGCAGCCGGAGACTGCCTCGAGACATTCAGAACAAGGCACTCATGAAACTACGCCTCTTGAATCAAGCGAAGCGACTGGAGGACCTGGCGGTTCCACCCGGAAATCGCCTTGAGGCACTTCGCGGGAGGCGAGTCGGACAGCACTCGATCCGCATAAACGACCAATGGCGCATCTGCTTCCGCTGGAGTTCCGAAGGAGCACTCGATGTCGAAATCGTCGACTACCACTGACCGGCTGCACAACCCGCATGCGGGGGAAATCCTCCTGGAGGAGTTCCTGCAGCCGATGGGCCTCAGCCAGTCGGAGTTGGCGCGGGCGATC
>DASWJZ010000399.1:0-2896 GCA_036396875.1 Propylenella sp. | reverse complement strand
CGGCTTGGCCCTCCGCGCTCTGCTGCAGCCTGACGACATGGGCGTGCCATCGGTCGGGTTCGCGCTCCGCCGACCGGAGGCACTTGCCATGATCCTGCCTCTCCGATGCTGCAGGCGGAGTGATCCGGTCAGCGGCTGGCTCTAAACCCCGTCGCGAGCAGATAGAGCTCCGGGCTGTCGGCGCGGCTCGCCGGCGGCTTGACGTGCCGCACCTTGGCAAAATCGCGCTTCAGGTCGGCGAGCAGCGTGTGCTCGGCGCCGCCGCGAAAGACTTTTGCCAGGAAGGCGCCCCCCGGCGCCAGCACCTCGCGCGAAAAATCCGCCGCCGCCTCGCAGAGCGCCATGATCCGCAAATGGTCGGTTGCCCTATGGCCGGTGGTCGGCGCCGCCATGTCGGAGAGCACGACATCCGCCCGGCGGCCGCCGAGCGCCTGGCGGATGCGGTCCGGGGTGGCGGCGTCGAGGAAATCGACTTTAAGAACCGCGACGCCCGGAAGCGGGTCCATGTCGAGATAATCCACCGCCACCACCAGGGGCGCGGCGTCGGTGGAGCCGACGCGCGCGGCCGCGACCTGCGACCAGCCGCCCGGCGCCGCGCCGAGATCGACGACACGATGGCCGGGCTTCAGGAGATCGAAACGGTCGTCGATCTCGGCGAGCTTGTAGGCGGCGCGCGAGCGGTAGCCTTCGCTCTTCGAGCGCGCCACGTAGGGATCGTTGAGCTGCCGCTCGAGCCAGCGCTGCGAGGAAAGCTTGCGTCCGCGCGCCGTCTTCACGCGCTGGCGAAGCCCCCTGTGGCCGGACCCGCCGGCCTTCGTCACCGAAGCTCCGGCCGGGCGGCGTTCCCGTGGCGGGCGCCGCGGAGATAGCCGTCGGCCCGCATCAGCTGCACCAGGATGCCTTCGCGCAAGCCCCGGTCGGCGACCCGGAGACGCCGGCAGGGCCATTCCCGCCGGATCGCCTCGAAGATGGCGCAGCCGGCCAGCACCAGATCGGCGCGCTCGCGCCCGATGCAGGGATTGGCGCGCCGCGCCTCGTAGTCCATGCCGCGGATCTTGCCCATCATGCGGTCGATGTCGGCCTCCTCCATCCACAGCCCGTCGACATAGCGCCGGTCGTAGCGGGGAAGGTCGAGATGGACGCCGGCGAGCGTGGTGACGGTGCCGGAGGTGCCGAGATAATGGAACGCGCGCCGCTCAACCGCGTCCCGCAATGCATTGCGCGCCTGGAACCGGTGGAGCTCGGCCCGCACGTCCTCGACCATCGCCTCGTAGACGCGGGCGTCGACCTCGACGCCGCCGTGCCGCTCGGCGAGCGTCACCACGCCCGCCGGCAGGGAGACCCAGGCCCGGATCGGGCCGCTGCGCCGGCGCATGCGGCGGCGGTCGATCCACACGATCTCCGACGAGCCGCCGCCGATATCGAAAAGCACCGCGCCATCGGCGGCGGGATCGAGCAGGGAATAGCACCCTTCGGCCGCCAGCCGCGCCTCGGTCCGGCGGTCGATCACTTCGAGGGCGAGCCCGAGCTCCGCCCGCGCCCGCTCGAGAAAGAGCCCGCCATTGTCGGCGATGCGGCAGGCCTCCGTCGCGATCAGCCGGGCCCGCGCCATCGGACGCTGGCTGAGTTTTTGCGAGCAGACTCGCAGCGCGCCGAGCGCCCGGTCCATGGCTTCCGGCCGGAGCGAGCCGCTCTGCGCCACGCCCTCGCCGAGCCGCACGATGCGGGAGAACGAGTCGACCACGCGAAAACGCTCGCCCGCCGGTTCGGCGACGAGCAGCCGGCAATTGTTGGTGCCGAGGTCGAGCGCGGCATAGAACGGCCCGTGCTCACGGTAGCCGTTTCCGCGCGGCCGGCCCCACTGCGATCCGGCCCGGCGCCGCCCGCCATCGTCCTCGCCGCCGGACGGCCGGCGCGGGTCGGCGGAATCGGCCTGACGGACGGCGCCGGTGCGCGGGGCCTCCTGCCGCACCGGGCGCTCCAAACCGTCGCTGTCGGGACCGGGCGCAGACATCGGCGCGGGCGGCGCCGGGCGCTCGATCATGTCCTACTCGCCTCTTCGGAGGACGCGGCGGACGCCGCCCCTCTTTGCGTTGTCCGCAGGATAGGCCGTCGCTACCGCAGACGCAAACGCTCGGCCTAGTTGCCGAAGGTAGCTTTCCCGGCGTTGGATGGACGGGACGCAGTACGATCCATGAATTCGCGCAAACAAGGGGGGAGACCATGATGAAGTACGCAACAATTCTGTTCGCTTCCACAGCGACCCTTATGGCCGGTGCCGAGGCGCGAGCCGCCGATCTTCGGACCATTGAAGCGGTCGATTATGTGCGCATCTGCGACGCCTTTGGGACAGGGTTCAACTACGTTCCAGGCACGGGTACCTGCCTTCGGGTCAGTGGTCAGGTGCGTGTAGAGTCGCACTGGGTTGATGGGGACACCGACGTTCTGTTCGGGGTCCACGAAGGCCATGTGAACAAGTGGACGACCCGCGCTCGCGGAAACGTCCGTCTCGATGCCCGCACGCCTGCCGAATTCGGGCTTGTTCGCGCCTACGCTGACTTCGAGCTTACGGTCGGACCGGCCGACACCAGCCTTTCTCCGGGGCCGTTTGCTCCCGATCGCGGTCCCGGTCCCGCGGATACTGTGCCGTCACTGGCCTCGGCATTCATGCAGATCAGCAATGACTGGGGCGTGCACACTGCCGGGCATACGGGATCGTTCTTCGATTTCTGGGGTACCCACGGCTACATCACCCGCATCGGGATCGACGACAGCACGACCGAACAAACGCTCTTCGGGTGGACCTTCGCGGGCGGCAGCGGCCTCTCGTTTACCGTCGCGGCCGAAGATCCTGACTCGGGCAAGCGTAGGCTTGATGGCGACGACGACTACGAAG
>DASWJZ010000398.1:0-2638 GCA_036396875.1 Propylenella sp. | reverse complement strand
CCCGAGCAAGAAAGCGGCGAGCAGCGCGACGACGAGGTCGCGAAAACAAAGGGCGATCACGACGGCCACAATCGGCGGCAGGAGCGACGACCATCGGCCGATCGCGCGATCGCCCAGCCCCTCCGGGCGCGTCGCCGGAAGCAGCGCGAGGACCAGGCAGGCGACGGCGATGGCCGCGCCGGCGATGATCCACCGCCTGGGCTGACGCCACGGTCTCGCCGCGGGTGATCGACCGGCATCTCTCATGGGATCAGCATTTCAAGTTTGCCGCCACGGGGGTCCCGGCGCCCATCGTCATCGTCGGAAGGGTCGATGAGGGGACGGTAGTGTCGACAGGGGCCGGCGCCTGAGGATTGCGGCGATGACAAGGCTCATGAGTCCGCCGACGAACGGAGCCGCGAACAAGGCCATCCCGGCGACGGCCGCCGGCGTGGACAACAACTCTGCCATGCGCTTGGCGAGCGCCATCTGATCATCAGGCAGGCCGCGGCTGGCAACCCCGGCGACCTGCCGCTCGCGCAGAAGCTCGTGATACTCGGGATTCACCCATGTGCCGTATGCATAGGTCGAGATCGCGCCGAAGAGTCCGGCGAAGATCCCGATCGCGATCCCGGCGAGAACACCGCGACCGTAGCTGAGCGACCTGTCCGGGCGCGATTCGCGCACGGCCCGGATTCCCTGAAAAAGGCCGATGATCGTTATGATCGGCCCGCCGATGGTCCCGATGGTCCCGCCGGCGTCGAACTTCGCGGGGTCATTGTGGTAGCCGAGGAAAAACTCCACGTATCCCAACAAGGAGCCTGCGAGAGCGATGATGAACCCGTAAGTGACCCAGGTTTTCATGCGCGGCATGCTCACCATGCTGCCCGGGCGGCGCAATGCAGCTCTTGCCCGCACATTTCGATCCTTTCGCCCTGATCGATGATGTCGTGCCGGATTCGTGGTTGCGGCGCGGTCCGTCGCGACGTGCGATGCTCGTCATGAGGCGTGTGCTTCGCATTGCAGGATGGCTGGGGGCCGGCGTCGCGGTGGCCTGCCTGATCGCGCTTTTTGCGGGTTGGCTTCTTCTTCGGGGCAGCCTTCCGATGCTCGAGGGCGAACTGGCGCTGGACGGACTCGGCGCAGCGGTGACGGTTGAGCGCGACGGCGAGGGCTTGCCCACCATTCGCGGAGAATCGCGAGAGGACATCGCGCGTGCCACTGGCTTCATCCATGCGCAGGACAGGTTTTTCCAGATGGACCTTCGCCGCCGCTACGCGGCGGGTGAACTCGCCGCCCTTTTCGGCAAGGCCGTCGTGCCGGTCGATCGCCGGACGCGGCTGCATCGGTTTCGGGCGCGCGCCGGCTCCGTCATGGAAGGGTTGGAGGGGGAGGATCGCGCGCTCCTCGAGGCCTACGCGGAAGGCGTGAACGCGGGACTGGAGGCCTTGCACGTCCGCCCCTTCGAATACCTGGCGCTTCGGACCGCGCCGGTGCCGTGGAGGCCGGAGGACAGCCTGCTCGCCGCCTGGTCGATGTTTCTCGATCTGCAGCCGTCCGATGGACGTCCCGAGCAGGTCCGCGAGGCGATGCGGGCGGCGTTCTCGCCCGAGGTCAATGCGTTCCTGACCGCAAATGGAACGGCCTGGCCGGCGCGGCTCGATGGCACATCGACACCCATCCTGCCTGTTCCCGGGCCGGAGCATTTTTCGTATCTCCAGCACGTGCAGGTTGCGAATGCGCCAGGGCCGCCGGTATCCGCAGATGTGCCCTTTGCCGGCTGGGGAGTTCGGCGGAATTCGGACGCCTTGTCCGGCTCCAACAACTGGGTGGTGGCCGGCCGGCTTACGGCGCGTGGAGGGGGCGCGATCGTCGCCAATGACATGCACCTCTCGCTGCGCGATCTGCCGACGGTATGGTATCGCGCGCGATTGATCCAGACGCAGGAAGGCGAGACCACGTTGGATGTGTGCGGCATCACATTTCCCGGTGCGCCCATGATCGTGGCCGGCAGCAACGGCCATGTCGCCTGGGGCTTCACCAATGCAAATGTCGACGTGGCAGACGTGGTCGAGGTCGAGATGGCCGACGGGAGGCCTGACGCGTATCGGACACCGGATGGGTTGCGCGAGCTCGAGCGCCACCTCGAAACGATCGAGGCAAGCGGCGCGGCCCCCGAAACCATGGTCGTCGAGGAAACCATCTGGGGCCCGATCCTTCCCGAGACTCCAAGGGGCGCTTCGCATCGCAAGCTGGCCCTGGCATGGATCGCGCACGATGCATCGCTGGTGAATCTCCGATCCGTCCGGCTGGAGACGGCGCGAACGGTCGATGAAGCGGTGTCGATTCGGGACGGGGCCTGGTTTCCCGCCCAAAACCTCCTGGTCGGCGATCGCGCGGGCCGCATCGCATGGACGCTGCTCGGTCCGATACCCCGGCGCGTGGGGTTCGACGGCTCGGTTCCTGTTTCAATGGCAAGCGGATTGAATCGATGGGACGGCACGTTATCCGACAAGCCGGTCATTGCGGATCCCCTCGACGGCTGCTTGTGGACCGCCAACGCCCAGACCGTCGGAAACGCGCTGACGACGAAGCTGGGAGACGGCAAACATCGCGAGGAGGGGCGGACGTTTCAGATCGGGAAACGACTGCAGAGTCG
>DASWJZ010000397.1:0-7674 GCA_036396875.1 Propylenella sp. | reverse complement strand
GGACCGGAGCCAGATCCGATGCGTCCGCCGATCCTCGTCTACGAGCCGGACGGCACCAAGCTGCGGCTGGTCGCCGTGGAATGGTTCGTCCCGCTGGCGACGGGCGTCAAAGAGCGCCCCGTGGTCTATGGACAGGCCTTCGACGGACCCATGGAGGGACACGAGCCGCTTCTGCCGAAGGACCTGCATCACTACGATCTCCACGCCTGGCTATGGAAGGAGAATCCGTACGGGGTATTCAGCCCCACCAATCCGAACTTAAACTGCGACGGCCACGGCTTCTCGCTCGTGGAGCATGCGCCGCACATCGTTCCGCATTCCGGGCAGTGATCAAGGCGATTCAGAAACGGATGCAACGCCACTGCGGCTGAAAGGGCCTCAATCCGCGCCGGCGAGGGAGCTACTCCGCCGGCGTGTTTTTCGGTTTGAAGCGCCCGATGATCCCCTTCAGGTTGCCGAACAGCTCGATCGGCACGCCGTGCCGCCTCATGATGACGCCCTGCTGGATGATCGACAGGAAGTTGTTCCAGGCCCAGTAGATGACGAGCCCGGCCGGGAAGGACGCCAGCATGAACGTGAAGATCACCGGCATCCAGTTGAAGATCATCGCCTGCGTCCTGTCCGGCGGCGTCGGATTCATCCGCATCTGGACGAACATCGTGCAGCCCATGATCAGCGGCCAGATGCCGAGCATGAGGAAATGCGGCGGATCCCACGGAATGAGCCCGAACAGGTTGAAGATCGACGTCGGGTCGGGCGCCGACAGGTCCCTGATCCAGCCGAAGAACGGCGCGTGCCGCATCTCAATGGTGACGAAGAGCACCTTGTAGAGCGCGAAGAAGACTGGGATCTGGATCAGGATCGGCCAGCAGCCGGCGATCGGGTTCACCTTCTCCCGCTTGTAAAGCTCCATCATCTCCCTCTGGAGCGCCACCCTGTCGTCCTTGAACCGCTCCTGCAGCTTCTGCATTTCCGGCTGCACCTTCTTCATCTTCGTCATCGACGCGTAGGAGCGGTTGGCGAGCGGGAAGAAGACGAGCTTTACGAGCACGGTGACGGCGAGGATGGCGACGCCGAAATTGCCGAAGAACCGGTAGAGCCAGTCGATCAGCTTGAAGAGCGGCTTGGTGATGAAATAGAACAACCCCCAGTCGATCAGGAGCTCGAAACGGGGGATGCCGAGCGCCTCCTGGTATTGGTCGAGGACCGCGGTCTCCTTGGCCCCCGCGAAAAGCAGCGTCTGGTGGGTCGCCGAGCCGCCGGCCGAAATTGCGATCGGGTCGGCCAGGAAATCCGCCTGGTAGGTCGGCTGGTCGCCGGCGGAACCTTTCAGAAAGCGCGGCTGAAAGGCGCTTCCGCCGGAAGGGACGAGGGCGGCGCTCCAATACTTGTCCGTGATGCCGAGCCAGCCGGTCACAGTCTTTTCAAGCGTGATCGACGGCTCGTCTTCGAGGTTCCGCTTCTTCCAGAAAAGGAAGCCTCCGCCCCGATAATTGATCTCTTCCAGCCCTTCATCGCCAGAGAAGCCGATTGGGCCTTCATGCAGGATAAAGAAGCCCGTGGTCTGCGGGAGCCCGGTGCGGCTGACGAGGCCGTAGGGATAGAGCGTCACTGTCTGGTCACTCGTGTTCTCTACACTCTGGCGCACAGTGAACATGTATTTGGCATCAACCGAATAAACGCGCCTGAAGGCAAGTCCTTGCCCGTTCTCCCACGTGAGCGTCACGTCCTTCCCGGGCGCCAGCGGGCCGCCTTCGGCCGTCCAGACGGTGTCGACGCCGGGGAGCGGCGGCCCGCCGGCCGCCGCCGGCACGAAGCCGAAGTCGGCGAAATAGGGATGCTCCGACCCGGCGGGAGAGAACAGCTCGACCAGCGGGCTCGAACGGTCGACGGTCACGTGATAGTCGGCGAGCCGGAGATCGTCGATACGGCCGCCCGCGAGGTTGATGGAGCCTTTCAGCGAGGGCGTATCGATGGCGACGCGTTCGGCGCGCGCGAGCGCCGCCTCCCGCGGGAGGGGCCCCTGTGGAGCAGCGGCTGGAGGCAGGGCGGAGGGCGCGCTGGTCGTGGCTCCCGGTTGCGCCGCCGGCGCCTGCGTGCCCGTCGCCGTCCCCGGCGCCGCATCCATTGTCTCCGCCTGCTCGGCCTGCTCGGCCGCAAGCCGCTGCCGTTCGGCCTCTATCTTCGGGCCGATGATGAAGAACTGCCATGCGACGATGACAAGGAAGGACAGCGCAATCGCGATAAGGACGTTCTGGTTGTTCTTCATGAGGTCGGTCTTTGCGCGCGCGTCCGCCGGCCTTGGCGGGCGTCGCCCGAAGCTTCCGTCAGGGCTGCGGCCAGCGCGCATGTGAGGTCTGGGAAGGGCTCCGTCAATGCGGCGCGACGGCCGACCAGCACGTAGTCATGGCCGGGGCGCGCATGTTCGGGAGCGGCGAGTCGCGTTGCTTCCCTCAGCCGGCGGCGGATCCGGTTCCGCTCCACGGCCGCTTTGGCTGTGCGTTTCGATACGGTGAAGCCGAACCGCGCCGGCGCGTCGTCCTCGCGGCGGCGCGTCTCCAGAAGAAAGGCGCGCGAACCCGTCTTCCTGCCTTTCGACGCGGCCAGAAAGTCGCGCCTCTTCTTCAGGCGCTCGATCATCGACCGCGCCTGTCAGGCCGACAGACGCTTGCGGCCCTTTGCGCGGCGGCGCGCGAGCACCTTGCGCCCGTTCTTCGTCGCCATGCGAGCGCGGAAGCCGTGGCGGCGCTTGCGAACCAGGCGGCTCGGTTGATAGGTTCTCTTCATGGTCATGCCGCCTGGCGGGCGGCTCCTCGTCTTGTGAACTAGGCAGCCGGTTCGCTGGGGTGAGACCGCGCCGCGGCGATGTTCGGGGTAATGCCGGAGCGCCTGCCGTCCGCGTGGCTCCGACCGATCGGCGCGGATATAGGGTGAAACCCCGTTTGAAGTCAACGATACGCGCCGCTCCGCCTGACCCGTCACATGCCGGTGAGGCGCCGCGGCTGCTGCTTCATAACTTCGTGCCGGGCGGAATTGCGGCGCGGGGACGTGTAGGATGCATTCGACATGACGGGATCGTGCCGCCCGCGCCCGCCTCAACCGATGCCATGGTAGAACCGACACATCGTCAGGAAAGCTCTGCGCCGGTCGCAAAGAGCGCGCAACGCCGGCCGGGTTCGGCACTGTTCCGCTGGCTGCCGCTCGTTGCCGTGGCCGTCGGGCTCGGTCTCGGCTACGCCTTCGGGCTCCACCGGTATTTTTCACTGGCGGCGCTGCGCGAATACGACGCCGGACTGACGGCTCTTGTCGCCGAGGGACCGCTGCGGGCGGCGGCGGCTTTCGTCCTTCTTTACGTGGTGGCGGTGGCGCTCTCCTTTCCGGGGGCCAGCTTCCTGACGATCGCCGGCGGCTTCCTGTTTGGTGCGGCGGCAGGCACGGCATTGGCCTGGACGGGAGCGACGATCGGCGCGACCGCCATCTTTCTTGCGGCCCGCACCTCGCTCGGCCGTCTCCTGGCCGATCGGGCCGGCCCGCGGCTGCAGCGCCTGCGCGCCGGCTTCCAGGCGGAAGGGTTCAGCTATCTGATGTTCCTTCGGCTTGTGCCGGTCTTCCCGTTCTGGCTGATCAATCTCGCGGCGGGATTGTTCGGCATGCGTCTCGCCACCTATGTCGCAGCAACGGCGATCGGCATATTGCCGGGCACCTTTGTGTTTGCCTATTTCGGCTACAGTCTGGGTACAGTGTTGCAGAGCGGGGGCTCGCCGCTTTCCATCGAACTTTTCGTTGGCCTCGCGCTCCTCGGCGTGCTGGCGCTTGTCCCTGCGCTCGTTCGCCGGTGGCGGCGCGGGCGGGAGCCGGGCCGGGGGGCTCAGATCTGAACGCCGCGGCTGGCGAGCGGCTGACGCCCGACATCTGCGTCATCGGGGCGGGCTCGGCGGGGCTGACGATCGCTGCCGCCGCGGCGGCGTTCGGCGTTTCGGTGGTCCTTATCGAGAAGAACCGGATGGGGGGAGAGTGCCTGAACACCGGCTGCGTCCCCTCCAAAGCCCTGATCGCTGCCGCGAGCCGGGCGGAAGCCGTCCGTCAGGCAGGCCGCTTCGGCATCGTTGTTGACGAGCCGCAGACGGATTTCGCCGCCGTCATGGCGCACGTGAACGACGTGATCGCCGCGATTGCGCCGAACGATTCTGAAGACCGGTTCACCGGACTCGGCGTCACCGTCATTCGCGGGCATGCGCGCTTCAAGGATCGGCAGACCGTGAGCGTGGCCGACGTTGAAATCCGCGCCCGCCGCTTCGTGGTCGCTACCGGCTCGCGGCCGGCCGTTCCGCCGATCCCGAATATCGAGACCGTTCCCCACCTCACCAACGAGACGATCTTCGGCCTGCAGCGGCGTCCCAACCACCTGATCGTTATCGGCGGCGGTCCGGTCGGCCTGGAGCTGGCGCAGGCCTTCCGCCGCCTCGGTTCGGAGGTCACGGTGCTCGAAGCTGCGCGGCCGCTCGCCCGGGACGATCCGGAGTTGTCGGCTCTGCTCGTGGAATCGCTGCGCCGCGAAGGGATCGACATTCGCGAGGGGGCGAACGTGGTTCGTGTGGCGCGCCGCGGTCGGAGCGGCGTCCGCCTCACGCTCGAGCACGGCGGGGAGGAAACGCATGTCGACGGAACCCATCTGCTCGTCGCGGCAGGCCGCCGCGCCGACCTGGACGAACTGGGGCTGGAGCAGGCCGGCATCGAGTTCGATCCGGACGGCATCAAGGTGAACGACAGGCTGCGGACACGGAACCGGCGCGTCTATGCGATCGGCGACGCGGCCGGCGGGCCGCGATTGACGCATTGGGCGAGCTACCAGGCGGGGCTCGTGGTGCGGTCCATCCTGTTCCGCTTCGGCGGCCGGCTGCGTCCGGAGATCCTGCCCTGGGCGACCTTCACCGATCCCGAGCTTGCGCATGTGGGCCTGAGCGAAGAGGAGGCGCGCCGCAGGCACGGAGCGATCACCATCCTCCGCTGGCCGTTCTCGGAGAACGACCGGGCCCAGACGGAGCGCTCCACCCGCGGCTTTGTCAAAGTCATCGCGACCCGGAGGGGCCGGATCGTCGGCGCCGACATTCTCGGCCGCGACGCCGGGGAGCTGATCGCTCCGTATGTGCTGGCCGTTTCAGGCGGCATGTCGGTCAAGCGCTTCGTCGACGGCGTCTTCCCCTATCCGACCCGCTCCGAAGCCGCGCGGCGCGCCGCGATCGGATTTTATACGCCGAAGCTCGGCTCACCCTGGGTCAACCGGCTGATCCGCCTCATGCGGAAGCTCGGATGATGAGCGCGCTCTTGCTGGAACCTCGAAGAGCAGGCGGCTATGATGGCGACGCCACGCCCGACCCGGGCGGCGGGAGCCCAAATGACGGATACGGTCGCTAAACCGGCCTCTGCGGGCCCTGGACAGATACACCGGGGGTTCATGCCCTGGAGCCTGTCGAACAAGCTGCTGTTCCTCACGCTCGTCTTCGTGATGGTGGCGGAAGTGCTGATCTATATCCCGTCGATCGCCAACTTCCGCAATGTATGGCTCGAAGAGAGGCTCGACAGGGCGGCACTGGTGGCGATGGCGGCGAGCGCGGCGCCGGAGGCCGGACTTCCTCCCGGACTCGAGCAATCGATGCTGCGCACCATCGGCGTGGAAGCGATCGCGCTGAAGACCGAGGGGCAGCGGTGGTTCATCGCCGTCGACGGCATGCCGAGCGATTTGGCGGCGCATCACGACCTGACGAAATTCATGCCGCTCGACAGCATTCGCGCCGCCTTCGCGACACTGTTCTCCAGCGGTGACCGGCTGATCATGGCGAGCGGCCGCCCGCCGGAAGGCAGCGACAAGTTCGAGATCGTCGTGCGCGAATCCGGACTTCGCGCCGAGATGATCGCCTATTCGCGAAACATCCTGATCCTGTCGCTCGCCATCTCGGTCATCACGGCGACGCTCGTCTACGCGGCGCTCAGGTTCCAGTTCGTGCGGCCGATGCAGCGGCTCTCCTCGAACATCGTCGCTTTCTCGGCGGCGCCGGAGGACGCCGCCACGCTCATCGCACCGAGCGGCCGGCGCGACGAGATCGGCGCAGCCGAAGCATGCCTGGCGGATATGCAGACCGCGTTACGCGACATGCTCGCCCAGCGCCGGCATCTCGCCGATCTTGGCCTCGCCGTCTCCAAGATCAACCATGACCTGCGCAACATTCTCGCCTCCGCGCAGCTCTTCTCCGACCGGATCGGCGCGGCGGAGGATCCGCTGGTGAAGCGGTTTGCCCCGAAGGTGATCCGCGCCATCGATCGCGCGATCGACTACACGCGCTCCGTCCTCGCCTACGGGCAGGCGACCGAAGAGGTTCCGCGCCGCCAGCTCCTGTCGCTGTCGCGGCTCTTCGACGATGTGGCCGACGTGCTCGCCTTGCCGGGGCACGAACGGGTCAGCTGGGAGAACCGCGTCCCGGCGGACATCGAGGTCGACGGCGATCCGGAGCAGCTGTTTCGCGTCTTCATGAATCTCTGCCGCAACGCGCTCGAGGCGGTGAGCGATAGCGACGAGCCGGCCGTGATCCGCCGCATCTGGGCGGAGGGCGAGCGGCGCGGCGGCGTGGCCGTGGTCCGCATCTGCGACACCGGGCCGGGCGTGCCTGAGAAGGCGCGCGCCAATCTCTTCCAGCCCTTCCAGGGATCGGTGCGAAGGGGCGGGACCGGCCTGGGACTGGCGATTGCGGCCGAGATCGTCCGCGCCCATGGCGGCGAGATCGTGCTGGTGGAGCGCCCGGGCGCCGGCGCGGTTTTCGAGGTCTCGATCCCCGATCGGCCGGTCAGCCTCGACGCCCGCCGGCACGCCAGGCAAAACTGATTGAAGCTGACGCGGCGACCGGCGCCTGTACGGGCCGAGCCCGCAAGCGCGGTGCACGCCGTCTTGCAATACCGTACCCGACCGATTACCTCTCCCGAGCCTCGCGGCAGTCAGCGCCGCGCTGCTCCTCTTTAGCGCCCGTAGCTCAGCTGGATAGAGCGTCTGACTACGGATCAGAAGGTCGTGGGTTCGAATCCTGCCGGGCGCGCCAGCACTCCGCTAAGCCGTTGAAATGCCGATAAGCTAGGCGTAGCAAAGCCTTGCGAAAGCCATCCTGCCACACAACGCTGGCACACAAAGGATGGCACAATGTCGGCTATCAGTTATATGCAGCGACGGCGTTCGGGCATCTATGAGTTTCGGCGGCGGCTCCCGTCAAGCCTGGCGGGAAGGCAAGCCCCGAAGCATGTGCGCGATGCCTTCCCTGAGCTAGTCAATGCCGAGACGGGACGCTTCAAGCTGGAGGTCGTCCGCTCCCTAGGTGAGACGGACGTGAAGGCTGCGAAGCGCAAGGACCATCGCGAGGCGCTGAAGTTCCAAGAGTTGTTTGATGGCGCGGAGCATGCGCTTTCGCAAGGCGATCTGGGAAAGGCCGGCCTATCGCAATCCGATCTTCGCGAGATAGGCCAAGAGGTATTTGCGGGGCTGCTCGCTGAGGACGAAGGGGAGCGCGAGGAAGGCGACGAGCGGCGCCATCTCCAAACGCCGGATGAACGGGCGCAATGGCCTGACTTGATGCGCGTCGATCCGGCCGGGAGGGGCATGCTCAAGGATCACTTCATGCTCTACGCTGGGGA
>DASWJZ010000396.1:0-9492 GCA_036396875.1 Propylenella sp. | reverse complement strand
GACAATTACATCGGCGATTTCGAACGGCTGCTCGCGCAGGTGTCGAAAGAAGAGGCCGATCCGGCCGTCGCGCGCAGCTATCTCACCTCCGACACGGGCAAGGTCTACACGATGCTCGCCCATGCCGCGGGGCGGCTCGGGTAGCTGCTCTCCGCCGGCCGCAAGGGCGATCGAAGCTCCCCGCTTAGGGGAGATCGAAATTTGCCGGGTGAGCGGGCAGCCTTTGGCTGGCCCGTGACGCAAGTGTGACGGCCCGCTTCACATCGGCCGGGGCCTGCCCGAGCCAATGCCGCCGCGGACCTGATCCGAATGGCGGGAGGTTGACATGCAGAAGCGAACATATCTCGCAGTCATCGCGGCCGCGGCCGTGCTGCTTTCGACGGGCACCGTGTTGTCGGTGCGGGCGCCGAACGTTCCGGAAATCCAGCCGCGAGCAATTATCCCGGTCGCCGCCAATGGGACGGCGGGGCGCATCGCCAAATTCACCTCCGCCACCAATCTCGGCAACTCGGTGCTGTTCCAGAACGGCGCCGATATCGGCCTCGGCACGACGGCGCCCCTCGGCAAGCTGGACATCCGGGCGCAGAATGCGCTGAACATCACGGGCGTTCAGCCCTTCCTGACGTTCCGCGACATCAATGCCGGCAACGCGCGCCACGTCATCAAATCCGTGAACGGCGGTTTGAACCTGCTGGCCGAGAACCGCCTCAATGGAACGAACCCGAATGCCTTCGTCCGCATCGACAGGAACGGCAGGGTCGGCCTCGGGACGGTCAATCCGCAGCGTGCGCTGCAGATCGGCCCGAGCATCGACGCCATGTTCACCATCGAACCCTCGGATGTCAGCCCCAACGCCGGCTTCATCCGCTTCGGCGATGGCACGGGTTGGCAGCTGCACTTTGGACGTAGTCGCCAGTTTAGTCGCGGGCCACTCAATACCGGCACGACCGGCGTAATAATGACGATCAAGGACAATAGCCCTAGTGGGTTTAGTGGCACTGTAATCTTCAAGGGCGGGGTTCAGGTCGATAGTCTCTTCGGATCCGGAGCCAGCCCGACGCCGCTGTGCCGCAACAGTCTAAACCTGCTCTCTTTGTGCTCATCCAGTCGGCGCTACAAAACCGGCATCGAGCCGTTTAGCGGCGGCCTGCGGCTCATCAATCGTTTGCAGCCGGTCAGTTTCATCTGGAAAGAGGACCAGCACCCAGACATCGGCCTGATCGCGGAAGACGTGGAAAAGATCGAGCCGCGCCTGACGTACCGCAATGAGAAGGGCCAGATCGAAGGCGTCAAATACGACCTCCTGACCGCGGTGCTCGTCAACGCCATCAAGGAACAGGACGAACGGCTGCAACGGCAACAAGAGCTGATCGAACGGCTTCAGTCCGCCGTGGCACGATTGGAGAAAATGAACTAGCCGCGGCCGCCGGCCCGAGCGGGCGCACTCAGCCGCCGAAGGCCCAGCGGGTGATGTCGGCGAAGGCGAGGTCCCGGGCCTTGTCGAGCGCCGCGACCTGATTGGCGGCATCGCGCGAGGCCACCGCTACACCATATCGGAAGACGCGCGAGCGGACGACCCGGCCATCGCGGTCGTCCATGAGGCGGACGGCGAAATCCACCACCGCCCCCTCCTCCGTCAATTCGAAGGCGCGGACGTCAAGCACCAGCTGGTAGTCGGTCAGCATCCCCTGCCCCGGGACCGCCGCCGCGCGCACCTTGCCGCTGTTCTGCAGCGTCTGCACCAGCCGCGCCTGCAGCAGCTTCGGCAGCCGGTCGCTCCATACGGCGCCCGGCAAATAGGCGTATTGCGACGGCGACGGCCGGGCGGCGATCCGCTCCGTGTCGAGCGCCCGCACCGCGGTCGGCTCCGGCACCAGCACCTGGACCCGGCTGCGCGGCTCCGCCACATTGCCGGAGACGCCGAGGTCGAAGATGGAGCTCGGCCCCTGCAGGGCCGAGCAGCCGGCAAGCATCGCCGGCATCAGCATCGCGAAGCCGGCGCTCAGCCACACGCTGGCCCGCAGCAGAAAACGTCCTGTTCCACTCACACGCCGCCCCAGCCCTACCGCCGCTGCCCGCCATATTCCGGCACGTTCTCGCCGCCGAGCAGGAATCCGGCGGGATTGCGCTCGAGATTCGAGATCACCCGGTCGAGGCGGGAAATGGTCCGCTGCCCCTCCGTGATAAGACCCTGCAGGTCGCGGAGACCCCTGTCGCTGAAATCGGACAGGCCGCCGCCGAGGATCGTGATCTGCGCGTTGAAGCTGTTTGCCGCGTCGCGGACCGCCGCGAGCGTCGCCGCGGCGTCGGCAAGCAGACCGCCGGCGTCGCCGCCAGCCATGCTGTCGAGCTTGGTCAGAAGCGATTCCGCCCGTTCGCCGAGCGATGCGAAGCGCGTCGAAACCCCGCGCGCGTCCGTAACGATCTGGTTGATATCGTCGCTGCTGTCGCCGAGCGCGGTGGCGAATTTGTCCAGGTTTTCGATCGAGCGCGTCAGCTTCTCCGCGTCGATCGCGGCAAGCAGCCCTTCCGCCTTCTCGCTCAGCTCGGGCAGATGCTGCGAGAATCCTTGCGCGTCGGCGGTGATCTGATCGGCGCGCGCCATGATGGAGGTGAAGCTCTCGGCCTGGCCGGCGAGACCGTCGGTCACCGTGCGGATGTTCTTCAGCGAGGCCCGCACGTCCTCCGGATCGACCGCGTCGAGCAGCGCCTCGCTCCGCGTGACGATGCCGTCGAGCCGCTCCGTGGCGGCGGCGATGCCTTGAGAGGCGGCCGAGACGTTCTGCACGAACTCGGCGACGTCGTCCGAGTTCTCGGCGAGCGCGCTGGTGAACTTCCGCACGTCGAGCACTGCCAGCGCGATATCGTCGGAATTGTCGGAGACGGTGCGTTCAAGCGACTGCAGCGTTTCGTCGGCACGGGCGAGGATCGTCCGCGCACCTGCCAGGAGATCCTGCATGCTGGAGCGCGTGGCGATGATCGTCGGGTCCGCCATCGTCTCCCAGATCGGCGGCAGCTGCTGCGAGCCGCCCGCCATTTCCACATAGCCGACGCCGGTCAGCCCCTGGAAGCCGAGCGTCACCTGCGTATCGGCCTTGACCGAGCGGAGCGGCTTCACGTTCAGCCCGGCGATCACTACCTTCGGATCTTCGGGGTCGAGATCGAGCGTCTTCACGTCGCCGATCTTGATGCCGTTGAACACCACCTGGCTGCCGATGCCGAGCCCGGTCACCGGGTCCTGGAAGATGACGTCGAGGTGGGCATTGGCGCTCTGCTCAGTGCCGCGCGCCATCCAGTAGACGAACACGAACGCGAGGGCGAGCACGACCAGCGTGAAAGCGCCGATGAGCGCGGTATTGGCCTTTGTTTCCATACGCGCTACCCGAAAGCCGCCCGCGCCCGCGCGCCAGCGAAGTAGTCTCTCACCCAAGGATGATCGAACTGCCGCATCGCGTCCAGATCACCATCGACCAGAACGCGCTTCTCGCCGACGACCGCGATACGGTCGACGATGGCGTGAAGCGTGTCGAGATCGTGCGTTACCATGACGACGGTGAGACCCAAAGTGTTTCTGAGGTCAGCGATCAGCGCGTCGAACGCCGAAGCGGCGATCGGATCGAGCCCTGCGGTCGGCTCATCCAGGAACAGAATCTCCGGGTCGAGCGCCAGGGCACGGGCGAGCGCGGCGCGCTTAACCATGCCGCCGGAAAGCTCCGCCGGATATTTGTCGCAATCGGCCTCCTTCAGCCCCACCAGCTCGACCTTGATGCCGGCAAGCGCCTGGACGAGTTCCAGGGGAAGGTCCAGGAATTCGCGCATCGGGACCGCGACGTTCTGCGCCACGGTCAGGGAGGAAAAGAGGGCGCCGAACTGGAACAGCACGCCCCACCGCTTCTCCATGTCGAGTGAAGGCCCGTGCGGTCCGACAGCCTCGCCGAACGCCTCTATCCGGCCCGCCCGCGGTTGCACGAGACCGAGGATCGCCCGCAGGAGCACCGATTTGCCGGTGCCCGAGGCGCCGACGATGGCAAGGATCTCTCCCCGCCGGACGTCGAAGTCGAGGTTCTCGAGCACGGTGCTGTGGCCGAATCCGACAGTGAGCCCGCGCACCCGGATGATCGGCCCGCCGCTGCCGTTGGTCGCCATCAGAAATTGATCGCCGCATAGAAGACGGCGAAAATACCATCGACCACGATCACCATGAAGATCGCCTTGACCACCGAGGCGGTGGTGTGCGTGCCGAGCGATTCCGCGCTGCCTCGCACCGCCATGCCTTCGGTGCAGGCGATGAGCCCAATGATGAGCGCCATGAACGGCGCCTTCAGCAGGCCGCTCGCAAGCGTCGAGAGGTCGACGGCGTCGCGGAGCCGCTGCAGGAACGAGACCGGCGCTATGTCGACGTAGAACCACAAGGTGAGCATAGCGCCGAGCAGCGTCGCAAGGCATGCGAGGAAGCTCAGGAGCGGCAGCACGACGATGAGCGCCAGCACGCGCGGGAGCACCAGCACGTTCACCGGGTCGAGGCCCATGACCCGGAGCGCGTCGATCTCCTCGCGCATGCGCATCGACCCGAGCTCCGCCGTGATTGCGCTGCCGGAGCGGCCCGCCACCATGATGGCGGTGAGGAGCGGCGCGACCTCGCGCAGCGAGAGGATGCCGACGAGGTCGACCGTGAATATGGTCGCGCCGAAGAACTGCAGCTGGAACGCCCCCTGCTGCGCCACGATGCCGCCGATGAGGAACGACATCAGCGCGATGATCGGCACGGCGCGCACGCCGGCGAGCTCCATCTGCCGCCCGACCGCTGCCGCGCGCAAAGTCCGAGGGCGCAGGACGACGTGCCCAAGCTCTCGCACCGTCCCGCCGAGCATGGCGAGAAGCCGCCGCGCGTCTTCCCCGATGGCCAGCACGGTTTCGCCGACCTCCTCCAGAATGGTCGGCTTCGGGGCGTCGAACGGCGTGTCGACGGCGATCACGTCGCGCACGCGCTGAAGAAGCGCGACGCGCCGCCTGTCGGCGCCGCGCCAGGCGACCGTGCCGCCCTCCTCGGTAAAATTGTATTCGAGCCGGGCAAGGAGGAAGGCGCCGGCGGTATCCAGCGCGCCGAGATCGGAGAGGTCGATGACGATCTGCCGCGTTCGCCGTTCCCGTATCGTCCGAAAAAGATCCTGCAGACCCTTGTCGAGCGCGCGCGCCTCGTCGATGACCCACCCGCCGACCGCCCGCAGCAGCATCCGGTCATTCTCGAAATGGTGCTGGATCGCCGCTTGCATGAGGTCGTAGGCCACCGGCTGACGGACGCGCCGCTGCGTGCTAGCAGCTTTTGCGCGGCGAGTGTGTCGAATTCGCCATGCCGGAACAAGCGCAGGAACGTCACGGATCATGCCGATCGAAAGGCCGTATTTTCTCTTCCTCGGCGACGTGCCTGACGCGCTCGCCGCCAAGACCGCCTACGGCGTCGTCGACTGGCGGCGCGACTGGTGTGTCGGGCAGCTGCGGTTGCCCGGGTGCAAGGCCGATACCGGCCTCCCGGACATGACGATCGAGCAGGCGGTCGCCGCGGGTGCGCGGACCTTCGTGATCGGCGCGGTCAACGCCGGCGGCATCCTGTCCGAGCATTGGGTGACCGCGATCGTTGCAGCCATTGCCACCGGCATGGACGTGGCGAGCGGGCTGCACGTGCGCCTTGCCTCCATTCCGGCGATCCGGAGGGCGGCCGAGGATCAGGCGACGCGACTCCACGACGTCCGCCATGCCGACCGCACCTTCGCCACCGGGAAGGGAACGAGGCGCTCCGGCCGGCGCCTCCTCACCGTGGGAACCGACTGCTCGGTGGGGAAGAAATACGCGGCGCTCGCGCTCGAAGCCGAGATGCGACGCCGCGGCTACGACGCCGAGTTCTGCGCCACCGGCCAGACGGGCGTGCTGATCGCCGGGCGCGGCGTGGCGATCGACGCGGTTGCGGCCGATTTCATATCCGGCGCCGTCGAGTGGCTGGCGCCGGCCGTCGGCGAAAACCAATGGCAGATCATCGAGGGCCAGGGGTCGCTCTTCCACCCCTCCTTCGCCGGCGTGACGCTCGGCCTCCTGCATGGCGCCCAACCGGACGGCTTCATCGTCTGCCACGAGCCAACGCGCACCACGATGCGCGGCGTCAAGCACCCGCTTCCCTCGATCGGCGGCGTCATCGAACAGACGGTGGCGCTCGGCCGGCTCACCAACCCTGACATCCGGCCGGTCGGCATCGCCATCAACACGGCTGCGCTCGGCGAGGTCGCGGCGCGCAAATGCCTGGACGAGGCGGGCGCGGCATATGGGCTCCCCGCCGTCGACCCGATCCGCACCGGCGTCGGCCCGATCGCCGACCGCGTGGCGGACATCTACGGCGCCCCGTGACGCTCTCAGTGACGACCGCCGTCGAGCGCTGGCCGATCGCCGGCGCATTCGTCATCTCTCGCGGCGCCCGGACGGAGGCAACGGTCGTGGTCGCGGAGGTCAGCGACGGCGCCTGCCGGGGCCGGGGCGAATGCGTGCCCTACGCGCGTTACGGCGAGACGGTGGAGAGCGTCGTCGAGGCGATCGAGGCGGCGCGGCTCGAAACTGCCGACCGCGGCGCGCTGCAGCGGCTCATGCCCGCCGGCGCTGCGCGAAACGCGCTCGACTGCGCGCTCTGGGACCTGGAGGCCAAGCGGCGGAAGATTCCGGTCTGGCAGCTCGCCGGTCTGCCGCCCCCGAAGCATCTGGTCACGGCCTATACGATCAGCCTCGGCGCGCCTGCGGCCATGGCGGAGGCGGCGCGCGCCGCGCGTGAGCGCCCAATTCTCAAGCTGAAGCTCGGCGGCGATGGCGATGGCGACCGCGTCCGGGCCGTGCGGGAGGCCGTTCCCGGCGCACGCCTCATCGCCGACGCCAATGAGGCGTGGAGCGAACGGAATTTTGAGGAGAGCATGCGCGCCTGCGCGGACGCCGGCGTTGCGCTGGTGGAGCAGCCGCTCCCCGCCGGCGCGGATGCGATGCTCGGCGAGACGACCCGGCCCGTGCCGGTCTGTGCCGACGAGAGCGTCCATACGGCCGACGACCTCGACGCGCTTTACGGCAGGTACGACGCGGTCAACGTCAAGCTCGATAAGGCCGGAGGCTTCTCCGAAGCCCTCCGCCTCGTCCGCCAGGCGCGGCAGCAAGGCTTCATGGTCATGGTAGGCTGCATGGTCGGCACGTCCCTCGCCATGGCGCCGGGCGTGCTCCTGGCGCAGGGAGCGGATTTCGTCGATCTGGACGGGCCGCTTCTCCTCGCCAGGGACCGTTCGCCGGGACTTGTCTATTCCGGCGGCGCTGTGGCGCCCCCCACCACCGCGCTGTGGGGCTGAAGCCCCCGCCGCAGTCCTGCGGCGAGCACCATCGCCGGAACCGCCACGACAGCCATCGCCCAGAACGCGGCGGCCGGAGACAGCCGGAAGAGCGGGCCGGCGCAGGCGGTGGTCGCCGCCAGCATGATGCCCCCGATCAGCTGGTGCGATGCCTGCAGGCGCGCCGTGTGGCCAGGGGTCGCGACGGCGCCGATCGCCATCATCACTCCGAGATGGGTGACCGCGAAGGTGACGCCGTGCAGCGTCTGCAGGGCGAAAACGGCGAGCGGCCAAGTGACAAGCGGAAACAGCGCCCAGCGCACGAGTGTTCCAATCGCGCCGACGATGAGGCAGCGGCGCGCATCCCAGTGCGGAAGGAACCGCACCAGCCAGAATAGGCATACCTCCGCGAGAACGCTGAAGGCCCACAAGCCGCCGATCAGCCCCTCGCCGAATCCCTGCGACTGCCAGAAAAGGCTGGCGAACGCATAATAGACGCCGTGCGTCGCGAGAATGAGATTGCCGGCGATCAGGGCTCTTCGCATGACCGGGTCGCTGAGGGCCCGGCGAAGGCCATAGCGCTCCGTCGGAGCGTTGGTGCCCGACACGTGCGGGAGCGCCAGCGAAATCGCGACGCCCGCGAAGCAGCAAAGGACGAGCACGACGAGCACGCCATCGGTGGCGAATGCGCGGATCGCCAAGGCGGTGACGAAGCTCGCCGCGACGAAGCCGACGGAGCCCCACAGGCGCACTCTTGCATAGTCGACCCCGTGATGCCTGACGCCCGCGAGAATGACGGCGTCGGTCAGCGGAAGCAGCGCGTACCAAGCGACAACGGCGGCGGCTACGATGATCAGCGTTGGCAGAAATCCGCCGAATCCGGCGAGCATCGCGAAGAGCATCCCGGCGGATCCGGCGTAGACGGCGCTCGCGACGCCCAGGCTCGGCAGCCTCTCGGCGATGCTTGCAAGCAGCGGCGTGAGCGCGATGCGGACGACGAGCGGCGCCGCCAGGATCGTGCCGATTTCCGCATCGCTCAGCCCCTTGGCGGAGAGCCAGAGCGGGAAGAACGGGATGTAGACGCCGAGGCCGAAAAACACCGCTGCGCAGAAGGCCGCGGCGCGGACGGAGAAGCGGCGTCCTTCACCGGCCCTCATCGTAACCCTTTTCTAAAGCGTTTTCCGCGATCTTGCGCCCGACCGCCTAAAACGTATCGGGAGGACGGCATGGTCGGCAGAGCAAGCCCCGGACATATCAGTGAATCGGAGTATTCAAGCCTTCTGCATGCGCTGTCGGCCAGCACCAAGGGACGCTCGTTTCTCTCGGAATATTCAAGCCGCCTGCGCCCCGAGGAAGACCGGACACTGCTTGATTCGCTGCTCCGGATCGAATCGACGATCGCGGCGCTGCGGGCCGAGCTGCTGCCGGACCGGCTGGCGGACGAGCTGCTGCGGATATGCATGACGCTGGAAATCGCCACCGACGGGGCCGCGGCGGACTCCGAGGGCGACGAATCCGCCCGCCGCTTCGCCCTCATCCAGCAGGCCCGCACCGAACTTCTGTCCCTGGCAAGAAGCCTGTCGCCAGCGCCGACGGCGCCGCCGAACGCAATCGACGGTCCCGCCATCGAACTCATTGACGACGAAGCGGTTTTCTTCGATCAGCTCAGCCTTTCCGACTCGGGCGCGCCGGAAGAGCGGTAGACCGCGAGGGCGCGGGCGAGCATCGCGTCGTCGATGTTCCCGCCCGACAGCACGATCACCGCTGTCCTTCCCGAGACATCGATTCGACCCGCCAGAAGCGCAGCCAGCCCCACCGCGCCGCCCGGCTCAACGACGAGCCGCTGCTCGTCGAAGGCAAAGCCGACGGCGTAGAGCGCTTCCTCGTCGCTCGCGACAAGCCCGCCGGCGAGGCGCGAGCGGTTGATCTCCCAGCCGACGGCGCCCGGTTCCGGCGAAAGGAGCGCATCGCAGACGGAGCCGCCCTGATCGGCATTTCGCCGGCGCGCCCCCGCGGCGAGCGACCGGGAATAGTCGTCGAAGCCGGCCGGCTCCGCGGTGTAGACCGACGCGTCCGGAAAGCGCTCGATCACGGCAAGCGAAACGCCGGCGGTGAGCCCGCCGCCGCTGCAGGGGACGACAACGAC
>DASWJZ010000395.1:0-6548 GCA_036396875.1 Propylenella sp. | reverse complement strand
TGTCACACGATCCCCAGCTCCTTCCCTGCCGCCGTGAACGCGTCGATCGCGAAATCCACGTCAGCCTCCGAAAGCGCCGCCGACAATTGCGTGCGGATGCGCGCCCTGCCCTGCGGCACGACGGGATAGAAGAAGCCCGCGACATAGACCCCGCGCTCGTCGAGGGCCGCGGCCATAGCCTGCGCCAGCTTGGCTTCGTAGAGCATGACGGGGATGATCGGGGTCTGCCCCGGAATAAGGTCGAAGCCGGCGGTCTCGAGGCCGCTGCGGAGGCGCCGGACCAGGGCCGCGAGGTGCGCGCGCCTGTCATCGGCCTTTTCCGCGATATCGATCGCCTTCAGCGCGCCGGCTGCGACCGGAGGCGCCAGCGAATTGGAGAAGAGGTAAGGCCGCGCGCGCTGGCGGAGCATGTCGATGACGGGCTGCGGCGCGGCGACGAAGCCGCCCATGCCGCCGCCGAGCGTCTTGCCGAGCGTGCCGGTCACGATCTGCACGCGGCCGGCTGCGCCGGTCAGGGCCGGCGTGCCGCGCCCGCCCGGGCCAAGATGGCCGTGGGCATGGCAATCGTCGACCATGACGAAGGCGCCGTAGCGGTCGGCGAGGTCGCAGATTTCGGGGAGCCTCGCTACGATCCCGTCCATCGAGAAGACGCCGTCGGTGGCGATCAGCTTGAAGCGCGCGCCGTCGGCGTCGGCCTGCTTCAGCCGCTCTTCCAGCTCGTCCATGTCGGAATTGTCGAACCGGTAGCGCTTCGCCTTGCAGAGGCGGATGCCGTCGATGATCGAAGCGTGGTTCAGCGCATCCGAAACGATCGCGTCGTCCGGCCCGAGCAGCGGCTCGAAAAGGCCGCCATTGGCGTCGAAGCAGGCGGCGAAAAGGATCGCATCGTCCTTGCCGAGCCAGCCGGCGATCCTCTCCTCCAGCCGCCGGTGCAGCGTCTGGGTACCGCAAATGAAGCGGACGGAGGCCATGCCGAAGCCGAAATCTTCGAGTGCCTGCCGCGCTGCGGCGACCACTTCGGGGTGGTCGGCAAGCCCGAGATAATTGTTGGCGCAGAGGTTCAGAACCTCGCGCTCGCCGCCCTGGGCGCGCCCGTCACGGATGCGGACATGGGCGGATTGCGGGGTCGTGATCAACCGCTCGCGCTTGTAGAGGCCGGCGGCCTCGATGGCGGCGAGTTCGTCGGCGAGATGGACGAGGAATTTTGTCGTCACTTACGGACCTCGATGGATGCACAGCGAACTCTAGGCCCGCGGATCGGGTGCGCAAGCGTCAGCGTCGCAAGAAGAGGTCTCCGGCAGCGTCAGCGCGCTCGAACTCTCTCTCTCCGGCTGTGCCGAGAGGATCAGGCGCCGGTCACGCCTCCTTGAGAAAAATCTCGTCGACCGGAACCTGCAGCGCAGCGGCGAGGCGGTTCGTCTCGCTCGCCATGCCGATGACCGAGACGAGCTCGAGATATTCCGCGTTTGTCATGCCTTTGGCGCGGGCGGAGGCGGTATGCGAGGCGATGCAGTAGTCGCAGGCGTTCGCCACGGAGACGGCGATGTAGATCAGCTCCTTGGTCCTGGCGTCGAGCGCGCCGGGCGCCATCACCTGCTTGACGCTCTCCCAGGTGCGCTTCAGCGCCATCGGATCGTGCGCCAGCGCCCGCCAGAAATTGTTGACGTAATCCGTCTTCCGCGTGACGCGGATGTCGTCGAAGACAGCGCGCGCTTCGGGAGAGAGAGCGGCGTCGGAGAGGAGGGATAGGGGCATTGAGCGCTCCCGATGCGGGTGCCGGGGCACGGAGCTTAAGGCTCCGGGCGATCGCCAGCGAGAAAAAAGAGGGCCCACGGAGGCGCCGCGGGCCCTCGTCACCGGAACGGGAAAACGGAAGGACTACTCGCCCTTCTCGTCCTCCTTCTCCTCATCGCCGGCGGCGCTCTGCTTCTTCAGGGCAGCGCCCAGAATGTCGCCGAGCGAGGCGCCGGAATCGGTGGAGCCATACTGCGCCACCGCTTCCTTCTCCTCGGCGATCTCGAGCGCCTTGATGGAAAGCGATATCTTGCGGTTCTTCTTGTCGATGTTGGTGATGCGGGCATCGACCTTCTCGCCCGGCGCAAAGCGGTCCGGCCGCTGCTCGGAGCGGTCGCGCGAGAGCTCGGCGCGGCGGATGAAGGCGGTGAGGTCGGTGTCGGCGATCTTCACCTCGATGCCGGAATCCATCACCTGCGTCACCTGGCCGGTGACGATCGCGCCCTTCCTGAGGCCGGCGGCGGCGCCGGCGGCCATCGGATCGCCGGCCACCTGCTTGATGCCGAGCGAAATGCGCTCCTTCTCCACGTCGACGTCGAGCACCTTCGCCTTGACGATCTCGCCCTTCTTGTAGGCCTCGATCGCCTCCTCCCCCGGACGGTTCCAATCGAGATCGGAGAGATGCACCATGCCGTCCACGTCCTGCTCGAGGCCAAGGAACAGGCCGAACTCGGTCTTGTTCTTGACCTCGCCTTCCACGGTGGAGCCGACCGGATGCTTCTCCGCGAACTCCTCCCAAGGATTGCGCATGGTCTGCTTCAGGCCGAGCGATACGCGGCGCTTGGAGGCGTCGACCTCCAGGATCACCACCTCCACCTCCTGCGAGGTCGAGACGATCTTGCCCGGATGGACGTTCTTCTTCGTCCAGCTCATCTCGGAGACGTGGATCAGCCCCTCGATGCCCGGCTCCAGCTCCACGAACGCCCCGTAATCGGTGATGTTGGTGACGCGGCCGGTGAAGCGGGCGCCGATCGGATATTTGGCCTCGATGCCTTCCCACGGATCGGACTCGAGCTGCTTCATGCCGAGCGAGATGCGGTAGGTCTCCGGGTTGATGCGGATGATCTGCACCTTCACCGTCTCGCCGATGTTGAGGATCTCGGAGGGATGGTTGACGCGACGCCACGCCATGTCGGTGACGTGCAGCAGCCCGTCGATGCCGCCGAGGTCGACGAAGGCGCCGTACTCGGTGATGTTCTTCACCACGCCCTCGACGATCTGGCCCTCCTGCAGCTTGCCGACGAGCTCGGAGCGCTGCTCGGCGAGCGTGTCCTCAAGCACGGAGCGGCGGGAGACGACGATGTTGCCGCGCCGCTTGTCCATCTTGAGGATGCGGAAGGGCTGCGGCGTCTGCATCAGCGGGCCGACGTCGCGCACCGGGCGCACGTCCACCTGGCTGCGCGGCAGGAAGGCGACGGCGCCGTCGAGATCGACGGTGAACCCGCCTTTCACCTGATTGAAGATCGTGCCGGTGACGGTGTCGTTCTTCTCAAAGCTCTCTTCGAGCCGCACCCAGCTTTCCTCGCGGCGCGCCTTTTCGCGCGACAGCATCGCTTCGCCCAGTGCATTCTCGATCCGTTCGAGATAGACCTCGACCTCGTCGCCGGGACTGAGCTCGCCGTCCCTGCCGCGAACGCCGAACTCCTTCAGCGGCACGCGGCCTTCGACCTTCAGACCGACATCGACGACGGCCATATCCTTCTCGATGGCGACCACCCTGCCCTTGACGACGCTGCCCTCGACAAGGTCGCTCTTGGCGAAGGATTCTTCCAGAAGGGCGGCAAAATCCTCCCGGGTCGGCTGCATCTGTGCTGTCTGCATTGAAACTCCTGAACGGGCCCAATCCTTGCAGATCAGGGCCCAGCGCCGGCGGCTGGTGTTGAACTTGCCGCCCTCGGCCTCCGCCCGTCCTCGACGGGCGGCCGGCGCAGGAGAAGCCGACGGCGGCGATCCTTGTCCAGGCGACGCATCGCTTCAACGACAAACGGGCACACCCGGAGGGGCGCGCCCTAGCGCTGGCTCGCGATTGCGCGGCTCACGTAATCCACGGCCGCCTGGAAAGCGGCCTCTATATCCAAATCGGTGGTATCGAGCAAGTACGCGTCGGGAGACGGGCGAAGGGGGGAATCCGTTCGCGCCATGTCGCGCGCATCGCGCCTCAGCAGATCGTCGAGCACCTCCGTTTCGTCGATTTGGTCGCCCTCGGCCCGCAATTCAAGGGCGCGGCGGCGAGCGCGGACCTCGGCGGCGGCGGTGACGTAGAGCTTGGCGACGGCGCCCGGGAGGACGACCGTGCCGATGTCGCGGCCGTCGAGGACGGCGCCGGGCGGCGCGGCGGCGAACGCGCGCTGCTTCTCCACCAGAACGCGCCGGAGCCGCGGCATGACCGAGACGCGGGAGGCCGCCTCCCCGATCTCATGCCGCGACAGGCGGCGCGGCTCGAGCGTCGTGAAGTCAAGCTTCGCAGCAGCGGCGACGGCAGCCTCCTCGTCGTCGAGATCGGCGCCCGAAGCGAGCAGGCTGTCGGCGACGGCGCGGTAGGTCAGGCCGGTGTCGAGGTGGCGCAGTCCGAAACGCTTCGCGAGGCGGCGGGCGAGCGTACCCTTCCCGCTAGCCGCCGGACCGTCGATGGCGATCGCGATGGGTGCGGCTGTCACGCGGCCTCCGCGCCATCCGCGAAGCGTCCGCCGAGTCCGGCGACAAGATCGACGAAGCCCGGGAACGACGTGGCGATCATGGCGCTGTCGTCGACGGTGACCGGACGCTCCGCCGCAAGCCCCATCACAAGAAAGCTCATGGCGATGCGATGGTCGAGATGGGTCGGAACGCGGCCGCCGCCGCGCACCCGGCCGCCCTCGACGGCGAGGCTCGCCTCGCCCTCGCGGCAGGCGACGCCGTTCGCCTGAAGCCCGCGCGCGACGGCTGCGAGGCGGTCGGACTCCTTCACGCGAAGCTCTTCCAGCCCCTGCAGGAGCGTGCGGCCTTCGGCGAAGGAGGCGGCGACGGCGAGCACAGGATATTCGTCGATCATGGAGGGCGCGCGCTCGGCGGGGACCGTCACGCCCTTCAGCCGCGAGGCGCGGACCCGAACGTCGCCGATCGTCTCGCCGCCGGAGGTCCGCTCGTTCTCCACCGCGAGGTCGGCGCCCATCTCCCTGAGCGTCGCGATCAGTCCGGTCCGCGCCGGGTTAAGGAGCATGTTCTCCACCGTCACGTCGGAGCCCTCCACAAGCAGTCCGGCGACGATGAGGAAGGCGGCGGAACTCGGGTCGGCGGGCACGAGGAGATCCTGCGGCGTCAATTCGGGCCGGCCGACGAGCCGGATGACGGCGCCCTCCTCGCGCCGCTCGACTGCGATGTCGGCGCCGAAGCCCTTGAGCATCCGTTCGGTATGGTCGCGCGTCGCGACCGGCTCGACGACCGTGGTCAGGCCCTCGATGTTGAGCCCGGCGAGGAGGACCGCCGACTTCACCTGGGCGGACGGCACCGGGACGCGATAAGTGATCGGCGCCATCGGCTCGGCGCCGCGGAGTGTGAGCGGCAGGCGGTCGCCGGAGCGCGCGAGCACCTCCGCCCCCATCTCTCTCAGCGGCTCCAGAACGCGCCCCATCGGCCGGCGGGAAAGCGACGCATCGCCGGTGAACGTCGTGGCGAAGGCGTGCGCGCCGGCGATGCCGATCGCGAGGCGGACGCCGGTGCCCGCATTGCCGAAATCGATGGCGCCCTCCGGCTCCAAGAGCCCGCCGGTGCCGAGGCCGTTGATGCGCCAGACGCGGTCGCGGCCGCGCTCGACCTGAGCGCCGAAGGCGCGCATGGCCGCCGCCGTCGCCATCACGTCGGCGGATTCGAGCAGGCCGGAGACGCGTGTCTCACCGATCGTCAGCGCGCCGAGCATCAGTGCGCGATGCGAGATCGACTTGTCGCCCGGCACGGTGACGCGGCCCTTCAGCGCGCCCGATGGATGCGCGGTCAGCGGCTTTGCAAAGGCTTGGGTCATCGGCATAAGTCCGGGCGCGGGCCCCATTCGGAAAAAGCGCGCGGTTGGTAGCATAGCCCCTCGGCGAGGTCACGCCGGCGGAGGCGGACAAATGGGGGTTTGACAGGCGTCGGGGCCGCCGCTAGGGAACCCGCCTCATTCATTCGCGAGGCTGAAGGAACGTGGCGAAACCGGATCTCGGCACGAAGCGCATTTGCCCTGCCTGCGGCGCCAAGTATTACGACCTCAGACGCGACCCGATCGTCTGCCCCAGCTGCGGAACCGTCTTCGAGCTGGCGGCGCACCAGAAGGCGCCCGTACGCGCAATCGAGCCGAAGGTCGAAAAGGTGGTCGAGACCGAAGCGGTCGTGGTGCGCGAGGAGAACGTCGTCTCTCTCGAAGACGCCGAGGTGGTTGAGGAAGACGTCGGTCCCGATGCCGACGAGGACGCCGTCATCCCCGGGGCCGACATCGATGTCGACGAGGAGGTCGAGACCGAGGATGCGGACGTCTTCCTGGAGGAGGACGAAGAGGAGGGCGCGGACGTCGCCGAGCTGCTCGACGTCGACGCCAAGAACGAGGAAGAGCGCTGACTTCCCGTTGCGCCGGAGCGGTTCCGGCCGGGCCCTCCGGCCTTGCATTTGGCACGACCGGCGCATAGGTAACCGGCGCCCGCGGAGCCCAACCCGCAGGCGAAAGAGTGGGGCCGTAGCTCAGTTGGGAGAGCGCGTGAATGGCATTCACGAGGTCAGCGGTTCGATCCCGCTCGGCTCCACCA
>DASWJZ010000394.1:0-16370 GCA_036396875.1 Propylenella sp. | reverse complement strand
GTCGCCTGCATCACCGACCTGATGGTGAAGGACGGGCTGATCAACCTCGACTTCGCGGACGTCCGCTCGGTGATGCGCGAGATGGGCAAGGCGATGATGGGCACCGGCGAGGCGTCCGGCGACAAGCGCGCCATGGAGGCGGCCGAGAAGGCGATCGCCAATCCGCTGCTCGACGACGTCAACATGCGCGGCGCGCGCGGCCTGCTCATTTCCATCACCGGCGGGCGCGACATGACGCTGTTTGAGGTGGACGAAGCCGCGAGCCGCGTGCGCGAGGAAGTCGAGGCGGACGCCAACATCATCTTCGGCGCGACCTTCGACGAGGGCCTCGAGGGCGTCATCCGCGTGTCGGTCGTGGCGACCGGCATCGAGCAGGAGCGCGCGCAGGAGCAGATCGCGCCGCCCACCGCCGGCATGGCGGAACTGACGCGCCGGCTGAAATCGGTCGGCGCCGGGGGCGCCGCGCAGGCGCAGCAGCAGGCGCCGCAATTGCGGCGCGAAGCCATCCCCGCTTATGCGCTGGCGGGCCTGGAGGAGGATCTGTCGGCGCCTTTCGCGGAGAACGTTCAAGGTCGGGATCAGCCGGGGCGAGGCGCCCGGCCCGCCGCCCAGGCGAGACCGGCGGGGGACCCCTCGGTGCGGATCGGGCCGTTCCGTCCCGATCCGTCGCTCATCGCCCGCCAGCATGAGATCGACGGCGGCGCTGCGCGCGCCGGCGAGGCGCACGCCGCCGAGCAGTTCATTCCGCCGGCGGCGGAGCGTCCCGAGGATCTGCAGCCTCGCATGCCGCGCGTCGAGGACTTTCCGCCCGTCGCGCAGCGGCAGATCCGGGCGCAGCACGGCGGCGGGCGGAGCGACGAAGAGCGGCGGCCGCGCGGTCTGCTCGCCCGGCTGGCGAGCGGACTGTCACGGCGGGAGGACGACGGTTCCGACACACGCAAAAGCGGCCATGCAGGCCGCAGCGGGGCCGATATCGAGCCGCGCGTCGACACGGAGCAGGCGGCCGCACCGCCGGCGACGGTGCCCGCCTCGGAATTTGCCAAGCAGCCGCAACCGCGGCGACTCGGCGATCCGCAGCCGGCGTCCGGCGGGCTTGATTCCCGGGGGCGTCCGATCGCCACCAACCCGATCCACGACGAGCACCTGGAGATCCCGGCCTTCCTGCGTCGCCAGTCGAGCTGAGGCCCCCGGTGGGGTGAGGTCGCGGGTCCGGCGCCGGCGCGCCGGACCCATCTCGCATCCGCCCCGCAGCGTGCGTAATAAAGGGTAAAAATCCTTGATTGGCGGCAGCGGCTGTCTCCCGCTAGCTTCGGCGCAAGAAGGGAAAGGCGGTCAACGGATTCGGGGCTCCGCGCCAGGCGCGATCCACGCCGCAGCCGACCTTCGGGGGGCGTAGTAGGGTCATGGGTTTTTCGAGAGATCGCGGGCAGCGTACGCTGAAGACGCGCGTCGCTCTATCCGGCATCGGTGTGCATAGCGGAAAGCCGGTCAGCATCACCCTTTGTCCGGCCGACCCCGACAGCGGCATCAATTTCGTCCGTGTCGATTGCGGCGGCTCGCCCGAGGTCGAGATTCCCGCCCGCGCCAACGCCGTCGGGGCGACCGAGCTCTGCACCGTGCTCGGCGACCCGCGCAGCATCTGCGTCGCCACCGTCGAGCATCTTCTCGCTGCCTTCGCCGGCCTCGGCGTCGACAACGCCGTGGTGGAGATCGACGGACCGGAAGTGCCGGTGATGGACGGCAGCGCCCGTGACTTCGTCGACGCCATCGACCAGGCCGGCATCGCCGTCCAGAAGGCGCCGCGACGCATCATCAGGGTGCTGAAGCCGGTCCGAGTCGATCTCGGGCCCGCCTATGCCGAGTTCAGGCCCCACAACCGGTGCCGGTTCGAGATCGGCATTGAATATGACTGCCCGGTGATCGGCGCCCAGTCGATCGCCGTCGACCTCACCCCGGCGAGCTTCAGGGCCGATGTCGCCCGCGCCCGCACCTTCGGCTACATGCGCGACGTGGAACGCCTGTGGGCGGCGGGATTCGCGCTCGGCTCGTCGCTTGAAAACTCGGTGGTGATCGGCGACGGCGCGATCGTCAACCCTGAGGGCCTGCGCTACCCCGACGAGTTCGTGCGCCACAAGGCGCTCGACGCGATCGGCGACCTTGCGCTCGCCGGCGCCCCGATCCAGGGCCTCTACCGTTCGTTCAGGGGCGGCCACAAGCTCAACCAGATGGTGCTGGCGGCGCTGCTCGAACGCGCCGACGCCTGGACGATCGTCGCCGAACCGGCCGAGCGGGAGCCGCGAGCGGAGGTGGGCCGGGCGGAGCTGCCCGCCGGCCTCGTCGCTCCGGCCTACGCGCCCGAGACAATCTGATCGCCGCTACCCCCTGCCGGCGGCCATAGCCCGGCCATCATTCGGTGTTGAACGGGCTTTGACAGTGCGGCCCGGTCCGGTATGAGATTCCGGGCGCGCTTTCTGGCGGAGTCTCATGAATCACCGGATGCCGGCAGCCCTTCGATCCCGTCGTGCCGCGGCGCTGCTCTTCGCGCCGATCCTCGCACTCGCCCTCTCCGCCTGCCGCGACAAGCCGGAGACGGAGGCCGTCGTAGATCCGCCCGATCTCCTCTACAATCAGGCGCTTGCCCACCTTGAGGCCGGCGATCCGCGGCGAGCGTCCGAAAAGTTCGAGGCGATCGACAAGGAGCATCCCTATTCGGAATATGCGCGGCGCTCGATGATCATGTCGGCGTTCCTGCACTTCCGCCGCGGTCAGTACCCGGAGGCGATCAACGACGCCAAGCGCTACGTGACGCTGTTCCCGGCAAGCCCCGACGCCGCCTACGCCCAATACCTGATCGGCGAGTCCTATTTCCGCCAGATACCCGACGTGACGCGCGACCAGGATCTGTCGATAAAGGCGATGGAGGCGATGGGCGAGGTCGTCCGCAAATATCCGGAATCGGAATACGCCGACGACGCGCAGAACAAGATCCAGGTTGCGCACGACCAGATCGCCGGCAAGGAGATGCAGATCGGGCGCTACTACCTGGAGCGCCGCGAATTCCTTGCCGCCGTCAATCGTTTCAAGCGCGTGGTCGAGGAATACCAGACGACGCGCCACGTGGAAGAGGCACTGCACCGGCTGACCGAGTCCTATCTTGCGCTCGGCATCGTGCCGGAGGCGCAGACGGCGTCGGCGGTGCTCGGCCACAACTTCCCCGACAGCGAATGGTATCAGGAGAGCTACCGCCTCCTCGGCAAGGCGGGGATCGTGCCGGCGGAGAGCGAAGGCTCCTGGATCTCGCGCGCCTTCCGCGGCACCCAGGCTTGACGAGATTCCGCGAGACCGGGATTTATCCCGCATGGGATTCGCCATTAATCCTCTCCCCATCGGGGAGAGCTCGTCGCGCGCCGGTAGGCGCGCGGCGGGTGAGGGGGGCTTGAACCGGTGTTCACTTTCCCACCCGACCCGCGTTTCGGTCGACCGACCTCTCGTTGAGGGGAAGAAGACCTTCCGACGGCGCAGACCATGCTTACAGGTTTGACCGTCCAGGACATCGTCCTTATCGACCGCCTCGGCGTCGAGTTCGATGTCGGGCTGACCGTCCTCACGGGCGAGACCGGCGCGGGCAAATCCATTCTCCTCGACGCGCTCGCGCTGGCGCTCGGCGCGCGCGGCGATGCGGCGCTGGTGCGAGCCGGCGCCGAGCGAGGGCAGGTGATCGCGGCATTCGAGCCGCCGCCCGGCCACGCTGTCCGCGGCCTCCTCGCTGAGAATGGCATCGAGGCGGACGGCGCGGTGATTCTCCGCCGCGTGCAGGCCGCCGACGGCAAGACACGCGCCTTCATCAACGACCAGCCCTGCAGCGCCGCGCTCATCCGCCAGGCGGGGGAGCTGCTGGTCGAGATCCACGGCCAGCATGACGACCGCGCGCTGGTCAAGGCGGAGGAGCACCGCCGTCTGCTCGACGCCTTCGGTCGGCTTGAGCCTGACGCCGCGGATGTTGCGCAACGCTTCCGCGACCTGCGGGCGCTGCAGGAGGAGGCCGCGACGCTCAGAACCTCGCTCGAAAGCGCACACCGCGAGGCCGATTATCTCCGCGCCTCGCTGGAGGAGCTGGAAGCGCTGGCGCCGGAGCCCGGCGAGGAGGCGGCGCTGGCGGAGCGCCGGCATTTTTTGATGCGCGCCGAGAAGATCGCCGGCGATCTTCTCGAAGCGCATGAGATGGTCGGGGGCAATGCGTCGCCGATGCCGGACCTCGCCGGGCTCGCGCGCCGGCTTGAGCGGAAGTCGGCCGACGCTCCCGGGCTGCTGGAGGGCACGGTCGACGCGCTCAATCGGGCGCTCGACCAGCTTGAGGAGGCGCGGCGCGGACTGGAGGCGGCAATCCGGGCGTGCGAGTTCGATCCGCATGAGCTGGAGCGCGCGGAGGAGCGGCTCTTTGCGCTCCGCGCGGCAGCGCGGAAGCACCGGACGACGGTGGACGATCTGCCGGCGCTTGCGGCCGATTTTTCCGCCCGTCTCGCCGCGATCGACCTTGGCGCTGACCACCTGAAGGCGCTCGACAAGGCGGTCGCGGAAGCGCTCGCCGGCTACCGCGAGGCGGCTCTTGCGCTATCGAAGCGGCGCCGCGAGGCGGCGCGAAAACTGGAGAAGGCGGTCAACGCCGAGCTGCCGGCGCTAAAACTCGAAGCGGCCCGGTTCATCGTCGCGCAGGAGACCGAGTGGGACGCGGTCTCGCCGGACGGCGTCGACCGGATCGCCTTCCATGTGCGGACCAATCCGGGCACCGAAGCGGGGCCGATCATGAAGGTCGCGTCGGGAGGCGAGCTGTCGCGCTTCCTGCTGGCGCTGAAGGTGGTGCTCGCCGATCGCGGCTCGGCGCCGACGCTCGTTTTCGACGAGGTCGATGCCGGGGCCGGGGGCGCCGTCGCCGAGGCGATCGGCCGGCGGCTCGCGCGGCTTGCCGGGCGGGTGCAGGTGCTCTCGGTCACGCACGCGCCGCAGGTCGCGGCGCATGCCGGGGCGCATTTCCGCATCGCCAAGGAGAACGTGGAGAAGGGTGCGCGGGTGGCCACCCGCATCGAACCCGTCGAGGGTCAGGCGCGCCGCGAGGAGATCGCCCGCATGCTCGCCGGCGCTACCATCTCCGAGGAGGCGCGCGCCGCGGCGGAGCGGCTGATGGCGGGGTAGGGCGGGGCGCTTTCTCAATTCTGCTTATATGACCCATTGCGGAATTTCCCGCTGCCGGGATCTTGCGGCGGGCGGCAGAACGAAAGGCCGGTCTTGCGACCGGCCTTTCCAGGCGTGTCGAGAGCGGAACGCGCTACGTGCGCGGCAGCACGATCAACTCGCCCCGCATGGACGGGTGGTGGACCGGGCAGAGGATCTGGAACACCCCCGCCTTGTCGGCCGTGAACTGGACCACCGTCACCTGCCCGCGCTTGACGGTGAACTCGACGTCATAGCCCTCGATCTGTGCCGGGTGCTCGGCGCCATTGATGCCGACGTATTCCAGCGTCACCTCGTCGCCTTCATTGACGATGATCTGCGAGGGCATGAACATATACGCCGACACCTCCCAGCGGTCGGCCTCGTTGGGCGCCTTCAGGATGTAGCCTCCGCCTTCCGGCAAGGCGGTCTGCGGAAACGCCTCCTTGTCGAGCGTCGTGCCACCCTTCGGCTCCACCACGGCAATGGTGATGTGCCGCTTGGCGGGACCCAGCGTCTGCTCAAGATTGATAGCGGAGACGCCCGGTCCCTGGACGGTGACGTCCGCCACCGCGGCTTGACCGGCCGTCAAGCCTAACAGAGCCGCTAGCGCCGTTGCGATGATGATGCGATTGGCCATGATCGGTCTCCTTTCCATGCAAACGGCTACTCCTAGACCAGGACCGACGGTGCTTCGTTGACCCACATCAAAATGGCCACCGATAGTGTCCTGGCAATTGTCGTCTTCGCGCTGCGACTGAGAACCGTAGAGTCGCAAGGAGAGTCGCGCCTCACCCGGAAAGAGCCGGCGCCCCTGTCGCTCGTGGACATCGAGTCGCTCTCCTCGACATCCAAAAGAGTCGTCGCCACATTCCACCCGAGCCAGCCTGGATTCCGATATGGCGTCGCGCCAAGACAAGATGAAGCCGGTCGACGACCTGACCAAAGCCGAGGCGGAGGCGGAGCTTGCGCGGCTCGCGCAAGAGATCGCCGAACACGATCGCCGCTACTACCAGGACGACGCGCCGACGATTTCGGACGCCGATTACGACGCGCTGCGGCAGCGGAACGCAGCGATCGAGGCGCGCTTTCCGGAGCTGGTGCGGCCCGATTCACCGTCCGCGCGCATCGGCGCCAAGCCGTCGGGGCGCTTCCGCAAGGTGCGGCATGCGGTGCCGATGCTGTCGCTCGGCAACGCTTTCGACGCCGCCGACGTCGCCGATTTTCTGGCGCGCATCCGGCGCTTCCTCAGGCTGCCGGCGGAGGCCGAGATCGTCTTGACCGCGGAACCGAAGATCGACGGGCTCTCCGCCTCGCTCCGCTACGAGGGGCGCGAGCTTGCGCTCGGCGCGACGCGCGGCGACGGGGCGGAGGGTGAGGACGTGACGGGGAATCTCCGCACCATCGCCGAGATTCCGCAGCGGCTGCCGAGGGGAGCGCCGGATGTGGTGGAGGTGCGCGGCGAGGTCTACATGACGCATGCCGACTTCGCCGCGCTCAACCGCCGCGAGGCGGAGCGGGGCGGGCGTACCTTCGTCAATCCGCGCAATACCGCCGCCGGCGCGTTGCGGCAGCTCGACCCGAAGATCACGGCGGAGCGCCCGCTGCATTTCCTCGCCCACGGCTGGGGCGAGATGAGCGCCATGCCGGCGGACACGCAGTTCGAGATGATGCGTGCCGTCGCCGGCTGGGGGTTTCCGGTCAATCCAAAATTCGAGCGGACGAGCAGCCTCGATGCGATGCTCGCCTTCCATGCCGCGGTCGAGGCGGAGCGCGCGTCGCTCGGCTACGACATCGACGGCGTCGTCTACAAGGTCGACGATCTCGCGCTGCAGCGGCGGCTCGGCTTCGTGTCGCGCGAGCCGCGCTGGGCGATCGCACACAAATTTCCCGCCGAGCGGGCGACGACGGTGCTCGAAGGGATCGAAATCCAGGTCGGGCGCACCGGCGCGTTGACCCCCGTCGCCAAGCTGCGGCCGGTCACGGTCGGCGGCGTCGTCGTGCAGAACGCCTCGCTCCACAACGAGGACTATATCAAGGGCATCGGCAATGACGGCCAGCCGATCCGCGACGGCAAGGACATCCGCATCGGCGATACGGTGACCGTGCAGCGCGCCGGCGACGTTATTCCGCAGATCGTCGACGTGAACCTGGCAAAGCGCCCGCGCGGCGCGAAGCCATACGAGTTCCCGACCGTCTGCCCGGAATGCGGCAGCGACGCGGTGCGCGAGCACAATCCGAACACGGGCCGCGAGGATTCGGTCCGCCGCTGCACCGGCGCGCTCGTCTGCCCGGCGCAGGCGGTGGAGCGGCTCCGCCACTTCGTCGGGCGCGATACGTTCGACATCGAGGGGCTGGGGGCGAAGCAGGTCGAAGCCTTCTACCGCGACGGACTGATCCGCCACCCCTCCGACATTTTCAGGCTGAAGCCCGGCATGCTGGAAGGGCGGGAGGGTTATAAGGCGACGAGCATCGGCAATCTGATGCGGGCGATCGAGGCGCGGCGCGAGATCGAGCTTAACCGCTTCGTCCATGCGCTCGGCATCCGTCATGTGGGCGAGACGAATGCGCGGCTGCTCGCCCGCTATTTCGGTACATTCGACGCGCTTCGGAAGACCGCAACCGCCGCCGCAAAGGGCGATGGCGGCGGCCTTGCCGAGATCGACGGCATCGAGGGGATCGGGCCGGTGGTGGCCGAGGCGATCGTCCAGTTCTTCGGTGAAAAGCATAACCAGGAGGAGCTCGACCGCCTGCTCGCGGAAGTGACGCCGAAGGCGATGGAAGCGGTCGCGACCGACTCGCCGGTCGCCGGCAAGACCGTCGTCTTCACCGGCTCGCTCGCGCGCATGACCCGCGACGAGGCGAAGGCGATGGCGGAGCGGCTCGGGGCGCATGTCGCAGGCTCCGTCTCCGCCAAGACCGACCTCGTCGTCGCCGGTCCCGGCGCCGGCTCGAAGCTCGCAAAAGCATCCGAACTCGGCATTGAGGTCATCGACGAGGACGCGTGGTTCGAGCGCGTCGGCGGCTAAAGCAGCGGGATTGCCCGATTGGGCCGGTCAATGACGACAGAAAGGGTGTCAATCCATATTTTGTCGTCATGCCATGGCTTGACCATGGCATCCATTCCGCGCCGCTCGCGATTTTTGCGCGACCCTCACGGAAATGGATTGCCCGATCGGGTGGGTGTGGACCCTATCCCGTCGGCATGACCGGGACTCCCTGCGGCGACGCTATCCCAAACTCTTCCGAATGTTGGCGAGCGTTGCCATCAGCGTCATCGGGCCAACCGGCGAGGGGTCGAATCCGATTGCCAAGTAGAAGGTCCGCGCTTCCTCGGAGATGGCGTGGACGAGGATGCCCCGGATGCCGATCGAATCGGCTGCAGCGGCGACGCGCATGGCGCTGTCGCGAAACAGGGCGCGACCGATGCCGCGGCCCTGGTAACTTCGGTCGACGGCCAGCCGGCCGAGAACCGCGACCGGAATTGGATCGGGCATGTTGCGTCTGAAGCGCCCCGCTGCCGCGGCAACATTCACAGCGCCCGCGGCGAGCGCATAGTAGCCGACGACATTGTCCGCTTCGCAGGCGACGAACGTCCGGGAAGCGCCGCTGGCCTGATTGGCGAGCGCACGCCTCTTCAGCCACTCATCGAGCGTGACAATCCCGCAGTCGAATGCTTCGCTCAGATGCTCGTCGGTCAAAGGCCCGGGAGCGACAAGCGTCACGCCCGGTCCCAGGGCGCGGGCGTCCTCATCGTTCGCCGCAAGCGCTCGTTCGGCCGGGGAGGGGCGTCCAGGCGGGCGAGGAACTCGGAATAGGCCTTGCGTCCGACGCCGAACATCGTGCGATCCAAGAGCGCTTCCTCCGCGGCGCGGCGGGCCGCTTCGAGCACGAAGTCGGTACGCGTCTTGCCGAGGCTCTCGGCGGCTCGGTCTATAAGCCCCCGGTCCTCCGGCTTGATACGAAGATTGAGTGGTTCGCGGCGGACCGCGCGGGTGCGGCTCATGGCTATCTCCAAACAGCCCACTCTAGCATAGTGTAACGTCGTTGTCATTACATAGAGAAAACGAAGCGGGACGCGTGCTGCGCTCAGCCGACGAGCGGCCGGCAGGCGGCCTCGAGCCAGGCGCGTTCGTCGCGGGTGAGCGTCGGCCAGCCCGACAGCGCGCCGTAGACGCGGGCATGATAGGCGTCGAGCCATGCAATCTCAGCCGCCCCCATGAGCAGAGGGTTGATCAGGTTCCGCGCGATCGGCGCAAGCGTGATCGTCTCGAATGCGTGCATCGGCCGCTCGCCGCCGGGCACCGGCTCGGGCTCGCGGACGACGACCAGATTCTCGATGCGGATGCCGAAATCGCCGGCGCGGTAGTAGCCCGGCTCGTTCGACAGAATCATGCCCGGCTCAAGCGGCGTGTGCCCGGTCTTGGCGAGGCGCTGCGGCCCCTCATGCACCGAAAGATACGAGCCGACGCCATGGCCGGTGCCGTGGTCGTAGTCGAGCCCGGCCTGCCACAGCGCGACGCGGGCAAGCGCATCGAGCTGCGCGCCGGTGGTGCCCTTCGGGAAGCGGGCCGTGGCGATCGCGATGTGCCCCTTCAGGACGCGCGTGAAGCGGTCGCGGAAGAGATCGAGCCGCTCCCGGGGCGGCGTTCCGACGAGCACGGTGCGGGTAATGTCGGTCGTGCCGTCTCGGTACTGGGCGCCGGAATCGATCAGATAGAGGTCGCCGTCCTCGAGCCGCCGGTTGGTGCGCTCGGTGACGCGGTAGTGGTTGATGGCGGCGTTCGGGCCGGTCGACGAGATCGAATCGAAGGACAGGTCGGCGACCGGCACGTCGCCCTCCGCCGCGGTCTCTACGCGGAGTTCCTCGATCCTCCGCGCCGCGTCGATCTCGGTGAGCGTGCCGGGCGGGCTTGACTCGATGAAGCGGAGGAAGCGGGCGACCGCGACGCCGTCGCGGAGATGCGCGGCGCGGGCGCCGTCGAGTTCGGCGGCGCTCTTCCTCGCTTTCGGAAGCGCCACCGGGTCAGCGCCCTCGACGATCGATCCGCCCGCCTCTTCCACCAGGCGGGCCACCGCTTCGGCCGAGCCGTGCTGGTCGTAGAGCACTTTACGGCCTTCTTTGCCGAGCGCTTTCAGCCGGGCGGGAAAATCGCGCGCCTCGCTTATGTCGGCGAAGGATGCAAGGCGGTCGCGGACGGCGTTCGAAAGTTTGCGGCCGTCGATGAAGAGCTCGGGCCGGTCGGAGGCGTGGACGATCGCGAAGGCAAGGGCGAGCGGCGTGCGCAGGAGGTCGCCGCCGCGGATGTTGAACAACCAGGCGATGGAGGCGGGGTCGGTGAGGATGGCGGCGTCGGCGCGCTTTTCCGCGATGCTGCGCGCGACGTCGCCGATCTTTTCGCCGACGGCTCTGCCGGCGAGCGCTTCCGGCTGCTCGGCCACCTGCGCGAGAGGCGGAGCGGGCCGGTCGGTCCAGGCAACGTCGAGCGGGTTGGCGTCGACCGGAACGAAATCTGCGCCGACGGACTCGAGCGCCTTGCCGATCTGGCGTACCTGCGCGCGCGTCATCAGCCACGGATCGTAGCCGATCCGCTGGCCAGGCTTCGCGTTCGCCTTCAGCCATTCAGCGATAGAGGTCTCGAAGACGGCGACCGGCTCGAAGACGGAACGTTCGACCTGGTCGCGCACCTGCACCGTGTAGCGGCCGTCGACGAAGATCGCCGCTTTGTCCGCAAGCACGACCGCCGTGCCGGCCGAGCCGGTGAAGCCCGTCAGCCAGGCGAGCCGCTCGGCGGATTTCGGAACGTATTCGCCCTGATGTTCGTCGGCGCGCGGGACGATGAAGCCGTCGAGCCCGATCTCGGCAAGCTTCTGCCTGAGCAAGCCGGCTCGTTCGGCGCCCTTGGTCGGGTCCGAGGTTTCCGTGAAGCTTTGGAACATGGCGGCGCTCTTAGCATGGGGTCCCTGTCGCCGCAGCACTGGAATCGCGCCCAGACGGGCCCGCCGCCACAGTGTGGTGCAATGCACCAACCGGTTGGCTGCCATGCGTTTTCCCGCCTAACCCGACCTTGTCCCGCCACCTATTTCTCAACCGGATTTGGAGCCCGGAGGGCACAATGGCAACCACGACGATCGACAGCGTTCGCACCGAGGCGCCGCCCCAGTGGGGCTTCTTCGGTCGCCTCCTCGAGCGCATGGCCGAAGGGCAGATGCCGAAGGCGCGCGCGGCCGCGAAGCCTCATCTGCTCGCGCTTGACGACGACGCCCTGGCGCAGCTCGGCTATCGCCGCGACGAGATCCGGCGGTGGGAGTCCCTTTCCCAATGGGTCTGAATGATGCGGCTAGCGCCGCATCATCAGCACCGACCAACCGTCGAAAGTGCGCGCCCCGGACAGCTTGAGGCCCTGCATCCGGTAGGCGGCGACGACGCGGCCGCGCTGCTCCGGCAGCAACCCCGCCAGGACGATCACGCCGCCGCGCGCCATCAGCGCCGAGAGCCGCGGCGCAAGCCGGCAAAGCGGCTCGGCCAGAATGTTCGCGACGACGAGATCGAACGGCGCCGCGTTTCGGATGACGGCATGGTCGACGCCCTGCGCGACGACGCTCCGGACCAGATGCGCCGTTCCGTTCCGCCGCGCGTTTTCACGCGCCGCCTCGATGGCGAGCGGGTCGATGTCGGCGGCGAGGACCGGCCGCCGCAGCATCTTCGCGATGGCGATCGCGAGGAGCCCCGACCCCGTGCCGAGATCAAGAACATGCCTGAACCGACGCCGGCGCATGAGCCGGTCGAGCACGGCGAGACAGCCCGCCGTCGTCGCGTGATGGCCGGTGCCGAACGCCTGCGCGGCGTCGATCTCGATCGCGACGCGGCCGGCCGGTACGCGGCCGCGATCGTGGCTTCCGTGCACGATGAAGCGCCCGGCGCCAACCGGCGATAAAGCCGCCAGCCCGACGGCGACCCAGTCCGCGTCCGGCAGCAGCTCGACCGCGATCGCGGCGCCGAAGGCGTCGGCCCCGAGCCGGTCGCGCAGCGCGTTCCCGATCGCCGCCGCGTCGCCGTTCTCGAAATATGCCTCGACCGACCAGCGCCCGTCGGCGCGTTCGTCGAGCGAGACCGCAACGCCGTCGCCCCCGTAGTCGCGCTCCCAGAAATTCGAGATGCGCCGGGCCTCGGGGAACGCGGCGGTAAGCGAGGCTTTCAGGGTCACCATGAAAAAGGCACGTCCGCTCGAGGGTCTTGCGAGAGGCGGCGCGGCTTAGTCGAGCAAACCGAGGACAAGGCGCAGGCTGAAATCGATTCGCTCCAAGTCCTCGGCAGATACACGACCGATCTTCTGTCCTATCCTTCGGACGTTGACCGTATGTATTTTGTCCGACATGACCTGAGTATCGCTCCGAAGCCCGTTTTCGCTGGTCGCCCGCAAAATCGGGCGCGGGCTCTCGATATCGAGGAGAACGCTGGTGGTGGGACAAAGAATGACGCCCTCGGATCGCTCCGAGAGAAGATCGCTTTGAACTACAACAGCGGGCCGAGGCTTACCGTATCCGCCGGGAAGCGCAACATGACAACATCACCGCGCCTCAATCCTTGGGCCAATCGGCCACCCTCTCAATCCAATCCAGAATCTCCTGCTCCTCCGGGCTCTGGCGGATCAGTTCCAGTTCGCGCTCGATCTCCGACTTGAATTCGGGAGATGTCGTATCAGGCACCCACCTCACCTCCGGCCGCAACCCCTTGGCTCGGAGCGCCGGATTCTCGCGAAGAAGCTCTTCTTCGATATGCTTGGCAAGGCGTGACATACGAGCAATCTAATACGATCCGGAGCTTACTTCAAAGGCCGCCCCCCAATCACGCTGCCTCGACAAACGAATCCACCACCCGCTTCTGCCCCGCCTTGTCGAAGTCCACCGTCAGCTTGTTGCCGTCGACCGCGGCGACGGTGCCGGGGCCGAATTTCTGGTGGAAGACGCGGTCGCCGGCGGAAAAGCGCGCCTCCCCGCCGATGACGCTGCGGGCCACCAATTCGCCCTCGATCGTCAGCGGCTCGCGCTCGACGCGCTTCCTTGGATCGGCGGCGCCGCGATTGGCCTGCGCCCGCTGCCAGCCGGGGGTGCGGTAGGCGGAGTTGAACGGCTCCATCGTGTCGAAGCGGGAGGCGCCGTAGCCGCCGCCCGACCCATAGGGGCCGCCGACGCCGTAGCCGCCGTAGCTCGCCGGCTCCGACACCTCGACATGCGCCTCCGGCAGGTCGTCGAGAAAGCGCGACGGCACGGTCGACTGCCAGAGGCCGTGCGTGCGCCGGTTGGCCACGAACCAGATCTTTGCGTTCTTCCGCGCGCGGGTGAGGCCGACATAGGCGAGGCGGCGTTCCTCCTCCAGCCCGGCGCGGCCGTTCTCGTCGATCGTGCGCTGCGAGGGGAACAGACCCTCCTCCCAGCCGGGGAGATAGACGGTGTCGAATTCGAGCCCCTTGGCGGAGTGGAGCGTCATGATGGAGACCGCGTCGTCGGCTTCGCCGCCCTCCGCGTCCATCACCAGCGAGACGTGCTCCAGGAAGCCGGCGAGCGACTCGTACTCGCCCATATTGTTGATCAGCTCCTTGAGGTTTTCGAGCCGCCCGGGCGCCTCCGCCGAGCGGTCGAGCTGCCACATCTCGGTGTAGCCGGATTCCTCCAGTATCGTCTCGGCGAGGTCGGTATGGCGCATGTGCGCGACCTGCTCGGACCAGCGGGAGAAGCTTTTCAGGAGATCGGCGAGCGCCTGGCGCTGCTTCGGCTTCAACTCCTCGGTCAGCACGAGTTCCGCCGTCGCCGCCATCAGCGGCATGTTGCGGGCGCGGGCGTGGCTATGGACGAGCTGGATGGTCGCCGCGCCGAGGCCGCGCTTCGGCGTGTTGACGATCCGCTCGAAGGCGAGATCGTCGGCCGGGTTCACGGTGGCGCGGAGATAGGCGAGCGCGTCGCGGATCTCCATCCGCTCGTAGAAGCGCGGGCCGCCGATGACGCGATAGTTCAGGCCGAGCGTGACGAAGCGGTCCTCGAACTCGCGCATCTGGAAGGAGGCGCGCACCAGGATCGCCATGTCGTTCAGCGCATGGCCGCGCCGCTGCAGCTGTTCGATGTCCTCGCCGATCGCGCGCGCCTCCTCGGAAGAATCCCAGGCGGAGACGACGGCGACCTTCTCGCCCATCTCCGCCGTATCGGTGAAGAGCGTCTTGCCGAGCCGGCCGTCATTGTGCGCGATCAAGCCGGAGGCGGCGGCGAGGATGTGGCCGGTCGAGCGGTAGTTGCGTTCGAGCCGGATGACGGTGGCGCCCGGAAAGTCGCGCTCGAAGCGGAGGATGTTGTCCACCTCCGCGCCGCGCCAGCCGTAGATCGACTGGTCGTCGTCGCCGACGCAGCAGATGTTCGGGTTGCCTTGCGCCAACAGCCTGAGCCAGAGATACTGGGCGACGTTGGTGTCCTGGTATTCGTCGACCAGCATGTAGCGGAAGCGGCGCTGGAAGTCGGCGAGCACGTCGGGCCGCTCGCGGAAGAGCCGGAGACACTCCGTCAGCAGATCGCCGAAATCGGCGGCGTTCAGCGTCTTCAGCCGCGCCTGGTACTCGGCGTAAAGCTCGCGCCCCTTGCCGTTCGCATAGGAATAGGCCTCGCCGTCCGGCACCTTTTCCGGCGTCAGCCCGCGGTTCTTCCAGCCGTCGATGGCGGCGGCCAGCTGCCGCGCCGGCCAGCGCTTTTCGTCAACGTTCGCGGCGGTCACGATCTGCTTCAGGAGCCGCACCTGGTCGTCGGTGTCGAGGATCGTAAAGTCGGCGCGGAGATCGACCATCTCGGCATGCCGCCGCAGGATTTTTACCCCGATCGAATGGAACGTGCCGAGCCAGGGCATGCCCTCGGCGCGGCCTTCGCCGATCAGCCCGGCGACGCGGTTCTTCATCTCGCGCGCCGCCTTGTTGGTGAAGGTGACGGCGAGGATCTGCGAGGGCCAGGCGCGCCCGGTCGCCAGGATGTGGGCGACGCGCGAGGTCAGGACGCGCGTCTTGCCGGTGCCGGCGCCGGCGAGCACCAGGAGCGGGCCCTCGGTGTGCTCGACCGCCTTCAGCTGCTCCGGGTTGAGCCGTTCCAGCCACGGCCTTGCGCCGCCGGCGAGCGCGCGCGCGGCGATCCCGCCGGGGCGGGGACCGGGGGCGGGCGCGTCAATCTCGGCGCGGCGGACGGGGTCGGTCATCGAGGCGGTCGATTCGTGGAGGTCCGAAGAACAATAGGGCAACGCAGCGGTTGAAGCGAGGTGGGCGCGCCTGCGCACACGACCCATTTCATTTCGCGGCCGCCGGCATCGCCTGGGATGGGAGCTGCGTCAGATAAACTCATCGACCTCGCGCGTTAGTCAGCCCCACGGCTCGGAGGACGAGACGTGGAAGATCGTCGCCTCCGGTGATCCCGCCGCCACCTCGCCCAGCAGACTTATCGCCTTTTGTGTTTCGGCAAGCGACTCCTGGCGCTCCAGGGCATCCTTGTCCGCGAACACCTCCACGGCGACAAACGAGTCAGGCTCGGCGAGGTCGCGCGCGATGTCGAAACTCACCACCCCGTCCAGCGATCGGCTGGCGGAGATGACCTCCTTGAATACTGCGATCAGCGGCTCAGTCTTCCCAGATTGGCACCGCACCTTGAAACGGACCACTATCATGTTTCGTCCTCCGATATTCTTCGCGACGCGAACGCCAGATATCCCCGTGTAATACAATGTGTCCTATCGCGTTTAAGATAAGAGGGCACCCTAGGACACCGGCGTTGGGAGAGGAGGAGCGCTATGGACTCGGAAGTCGAGACTTTTGTCTTCGCGCCGGACCGCGAAATCCCGAACAGCCCGCTGCCGCTGATCCTTTATGGCCACGCTTTGCCGCCGGAGCTGCAGAATGCGGCCGGTTGCCAGGCGCTCTTCAGCGAGAACGGCTGGGGCGGCAACTGGGTCGACGGCATTTTCGACTACTGGCATTTTCACGTGACCGGGCACGAGGTGCTGGGCTGCGTCGAAGGGGAGGCGGAGGTCGGCTTCGGCGGCGATCGCGGCGCGAAAGTGACGTTCGCCGCCGGCGACGTGGTGGCGATACCGGCCGGCGTCGGCCACAAGCGGCTCAGCGAAAGGCGCGGCGGCTTCA
>DASWJZ010000393.1:0-13853 GCA_036396875.1 Propylenella sp. | reverse complement strand
GCATTGCGGATGCGCCGGGCTCGCGGATTGGGTGTGGTGGATTCGCTCATCGCTTTTCTGGACTCCGTTGAATTCGATGCGTCCGCCCCGACATGCGGGGCGGACTGGAGGTCTGCGTCAGCCAATGCCTTGGGGGCGAATGCACCGGCCGCGCAGGTTCCTAACTAGGAAATGCCGCCTTACCGCGCCGTGTCCGCCGCGTTAATTTTCGGTAAGGTTCGCGCTCTGATTTCCCCCGTAGACGCTCCATCTCATCGTGCCATTCCGCCATTGCATCTTGCCGATTCCGCGCAGCCTCTTCGGCCCGGTCAAGTCGGATCAGGTCGGGCAATGACGACAGGCCGAGTCGCTCCCTGTTTTGTCGTCATGCCATGGCTTGGCCATGGCATCCATTCCGCGCCGTCGGCGATTTTCCACGATCCGTCACGGAATGGATTGCCCGATCAGGTCGGGCAATGACGACAGGGCGGGTCGCTGCCTCCTTACAGCCTCATTGCCCCTCCCGGAGCAGCTGCCCCAGGCGCTCTTCCTCCTCGGCCGAAAGCCTCTCGCCCCCTGCTCGCTCACGCTTTCGGAAACGGCGCGCCGCGACCACCGCGCCCGCGCAAAGCGCAACGAGCGGCGTCAGCCAGAGGAGCAGCGTCGCCGCGCGGAACGGCGGCCGCAAAAGGATGAAGTCGCCGTAGCGGGCGACCAGATAGTCGCGCACGTCGCCGTCGCTGTCGCCCGCGGTCAGGCGCTGGCGCACCAGGATGCGCAGGTCGCGCGCGAGCGGCGCGTCGGAATCGTCGATCGACTGGTTCTGGCAGACGAGGCAGCGGAGCCCCGCCGAGATCGCCCGCGCCCGCTCTTCCAGCACCGGATCGGCGAGTTGCTCGTCCGGCTGTACGGCGCCGGCCGCCGACACCCAGATGGAGAATAGAAGGACTGCGAGCCGGATCACGTCGAGGCCGCCTCCGCCGGCCGCGCCGAGGCCTTTCGCGGCGCCCCGATCCTGAGCCGCCGGTCGGAAAGGGAGAGCGCGCCGCCGAATGCCGCGATGAGCGCCCCGAGCCAGATCAGCGTGACGAGCGGCTTCCACGAGGCGCGGACGGCGATCGCACCATTCTCCACCCGGTCGCCGAGGCTGACATAGAGCTGCGAGAGGCCGATCGTCTCGATCGCCGCCTCCGTCGTCGCCGTCTGCCGCGCCTCGTAGACGCGCTTCGACGGCGAAAGCGCGAACTGCCGGCCCTGACGCATGGCGGTGAACTGCGCCCGCTCCTCGCGATAGTTCGGGCCGGTGGCCGGGATCATCCCGTCGAAACGGAGCGTGTAGCCGGCGACGTCCACCGTTTCCCCCGGCTTCAGCGCCGTGATCGTCTCCGTCTGGTAGGCGCTCGTCGCGACGACGCCGATCACCGTCAGCCCGATTCCGGCATGCGCCGCCATCGTGCCGAGCGCCGATCTCGGCAGGCCGCGAAGCCGCGCGGCGCTGGCCGCAAGATTGCTGCGGAAGAGGAGCGTGCGCTCGGCGAAATCGACCAGGCTGCCGCAGACGATCCAGACGCCGAGGCCGATCGCGAACGGCGCAAGCACACCCTCCCCGCCGGCGACGACGTAAGTAGCGGCCACGGCCGCGAGCGCCGCCGCCATGGCGACGCCGAGCCGCTGCGCCGCGCCATGGAGGTCGCCGCGCTTCCATGCGAGCAGCGGCCCGAACGGCATCGCCAGGAGCAGCGGGATCGTCAGCGGCACGAAGGTCAGGTTGAAGAACGGCGCCCCGACCGAGATTTTCTGGCCGGTCAAGGCTTCGAGCGCGAGCGGGTAGAGCGTGCCGACGAGCACCGTCGCGGTGGCCGCGACAATGAAGAGGTTGTTGTAGACGAGCGCGCCCTCGCGCGAGAGCGGCGCAAACAGACCGCCCTGCTTCATGTCGGGCCCGCGCCACGCGAAGAGCGCCAGCGCGCCGCCGATGAAGAGCGTCAGGATGGCGAGGATGAAGACGCCGCGGGTCGGGTCGGAGGCGAAGGTGTGGACCGACGTGAGGACGCCGGAGCGCACCAGGAACGTGCCGAGGAGGGAGAGCGAAAAAGTGAGGATGGCGAGGAGCACGGTCCACACCTTGAGGGCGCCGCGCTTCTCCATCACCACCGCCGAGTGGAGCAGCGCGGTTCCCGCCAGCCACGGCATGAACGAGGCGTTCTCGACCGGGTCCCAAAACCACCAGCCGCCCCAGCCCAGCTCGTAATAGGCCCAGTAGGAGCCCATCGCGATGCCGGCGGTCAGGAACATCCAGGCGGCGAGCGTCCACGGCCTGACCCAGCGCGCCCAGGCGGCGTCGGTGCGCCCCTCGATCAGCGCGGCCACCGCGAAGGCGAAGGCGACCGAGAAGCCGACATAGCCGAGATAGAGAAGCGGCGGATGGATGGCGAGGCCGATGTCCTGCAGGATCGGGTTCAGGTCGCGGCCTTCGAGCGGCGCGGGATCGAGCCTTGCGAAGGGGTTCGACGTGAAGAGGATGAAGATCAGGAAAGCGGCGCCGATCCAGCCCTGCACCGCGATCACGCGGGCGCGGAGCGGCGCCGGAAGATTTCCGCCGAAGGTCGCGAGCAGCGCACCGAACAGCGCGAGGATCAGCACCCAGAGCAGCATCGAGCCCTCGTGGTTGCCCCAGACGCCGGTGATCTTGAAGAGGAGCGGCTTCGCCGAGTGGCTGTTCTCCCATACGTTCTCTACGGAGAAGTCCGAGGTCACGTAGGCGGCGGTGAGCGCGGCGAAGGCGACGGCGACGAAGCCGAAGCCGAGGATCGGCGTCGTGCCGGAGATGGCGACGAGGCGCGGCTCGCCGCGCCGCAGCCCGATGAGCGGCAGGCTCGACTGCGCAAGCGTCATTACGAGCGCCAGCACCAGCGCATAGTGCCCGAGTTCGGCGATGGGGAATGCGCCGGTCATTGCGCCATTCCCGCCCCTTCCTGCCACACGCCCTGCGCCTTCAGCGCGTCCACCACCTCCTTCGGCATGTAGTTCTCGTCGTGCTTGGCGAGCACGCTGTCGGCGGCGAGGCTGCCGTCGCCCGCAAGCACGCCCTCCGCGACGACGCCCTGCCCCTCGCGGAAAAGGTCGGGCAGGATGCCGCGGAAGGTCACCGCCGTCGTGTTCGCCGTATCGGTGACGGCGAAGCTGACGCTGCCGTCCTCCTGCCGCGACACCGATCCCTCGGCGACGAGCCCGCCGAGGCGGACGCGGGAGCCCGCGGCGATCGCCTTGCCGGCAATCTCGGTCGGCGAATAGAAGAAGACGATCTGCTCCCTGAGCGCGACGAGCACCAGCGCCGCGGCGATCCCAAGCACGACGCCCGAGCCCCCGATCGTCGTCAGGCGGTGCTGCTTGCGCGTCACGGCGTGGCGGCCTTCGGCGTCACGCCGAGTTCGGCGATCAGCGCCTCGACACGCGCGCGGCCGGATTCGTCGGCGACCCCCTCCAGCGCGGCGCGCGCCGCCTCCGCCGCGTCGTCCGGCCGCTCAAGCACGACATAGGAGCGGATGAGGCGCAGCCACCCGTCGACGTCCGTCGGCTCGTCCCTGAGGCGCGCGGCGAGCCCGCTCACCATCCCCTCGATCATTTCGGCGCGCTCTTCCGCCGAAAGGTTCTCGGCGGCGGCAACAGCTGCGGGCGGCGCAGCAGCGCCCCCCGCATGCGCGGCGACGCGGGCCAGCGCCTCCTCGACGGTGGCGCGCCAGGGCGCCTCCGCCGGCGCCTCCGCAAGGAGGGCGCGCCAGCGTTCGGCCGCGGCGGCGAAATCCCCCTCCTGCTCGGCCGCGAGCCCGAGGAAGAAGCGCGGTCCCGGCGCCGCCGGGTCGAGCATGTTCGCCGCCTCGAAGGCCGCTTCCGCCGCCTCCGTCACGATGCCGGCTTCGGCCGTCAAAATCGCTTCGCCCAGGCCCGTCTGCCGCGCCGCGGTGGAGCCCTCGATCCGGATCGCGTTGCGGAAGGCGCGCGCCGCGTCATCCGGCCGCCCGATGCGCAGATAGACCGGCGCGAGCACGTCCCAGCCGCGGCCGTCCTCGGGCTCCTTCGCCAGATGCTCCTCGACCCTCGCGATCACCGCGACGATGTCGTCCGGCGCCGGCGGCGCTTCAAGCCGCGCGGCGCGCGGCGCGCCCGGCAGACTTGGCGCGCCGAGGCCAAGATAGAGCGCGAGGGAAAGACAGGGGACGCCGATCAGGGCGGCGATCGCGGTGGCGCGACGCGCGGCGGCGCTGCCGCCCGGCTCCGCCTCCGCCGCGGCATCCTCGGCGATCAGCCGGCGCGCCACCTCGGCGCGGGCGGCCTCCGCCTCCGCCGGACTGATCCGCCCCTCCGCCCGGTCGCGCTCCAGCTCGTCGAGCTGGTCGAGATAGACGCGGCGGGCATGGCCGGCGCTGTCCGACCGCGCCGGCGCGCGGCCGAGCGGCCAGAGCACGGCCATGATTGCTGCCGCCGTCAACAGCGCAATGAGGATCCAGAGAAGCACGTCGGCCGAAATTCCTTTGCGGGCCAAATGTCCTTGGCGGAGGCCGATTTAGCCATCCGGCAAGCTGGCGGCAATGAGGCGGATCAACACGGCGTGCCGCAGCCTGAGGCGGCGGCAACCGGGATCGCCACCCCTAAAAGGGCTGTTGGAGAGGGGTGCGGCCGCAATTACGCGGCCTTCGGAAGATCCATGGCGATCATGGAAGTCAGTTGGATGCCAAGCGCTGCGAACGCCGCCTCCAACTGGTCGATGCGGGAGTTGTGATCAAGCCTGAAAAGGCGATCCACTTGCTCACGATGCCAGCCCAATCGACGGGCGAGCTCTGAACGTGAGACCTTCTTGCTTCGGCAAAGCGCGTAAAGTCCTGCTTTGAGGAGAACCAAGGCCCGCAACTGAATGTAATATCCCTTACCCTTACCTGAAGCGGAAGGCGGCGGTATGGGCAGCCCGTCTGAAATACGAGCCGCAATCGCCTCCTCGATCGCATCGCGGCCGTGACGCATTGCGTCCTCGATATTGTCACCAAAGGTCGTAACCTCGGGGAACGCTGGCGACGTGACCATGAAGGTATCGCCATCTATGTCGATTTTAACTCGGTACCAGCTCATAGTTTTTTGATTCCAAGGTCCTTCAATATCTTGTTCAGGAGCCGCGGCCCCAGGTCTTTGTGGCTACCGTGCATGGGCAGCTGCGACCGGAACTCCCGGCCCCTGGTGATGGTCTGATGACCGCTTCCTCCCTTGTGGTTCACGAATTTGCATCCGTGCTTCCTCATGAGAATGCGCTTCAGCTCAGCGGCGTTCATTCAAAATAGCCTCCTCCACAGCTCTGTGGAAGTCAACAGAGCTGTGGAGGTCTGTCCGAAGGTGTGAATTTGCAAGTAAGAGTAGCGTGGAAACCACACCGAACCAGCCGGATTTACGCCTTTTTGCCCTATTTCGTGAACGGTAGCTCCCGCGCTTTCTGCCTAAGCATGCGCGGCTGCATCAATCCAGGTCAGACGCTTTGCCACCGATGCCTGCGGGGCCGGGGTTGCACGCCGGCCTTCGCCTCCTACCCCACGATCCGCCAGGCGCTGTCGGGCTGGCGGCAGGCGGTGCCGTGCACCACGCGGGCGCGCCCGCCGATATAGACGGTGTGCTTGTATTCGCGGCAATCGAGCCGGTTCACCTGGTAGGTCGCGCCGACGACGATGTCGCCGCGGTTGCCCGTAGTCGGGCTCTGCCAGGTCGTCGCCGGTCCCGCCCGCCCGTATTCCAGCGCCTCGTATTCGGCCCGGAGCGCGATCGCCCGGTCGCGGTCGGTGAGCGAGCGGCCGACCTCCGCGCCGGTCAGCCCGCCCTCCACGACGCCGAGCGGCTCCTCGCCCGCCCCGGCGGCCAGTGGGCTGTTCACGATGACGCCCGGGCTGCCGATCGACGCCGTCCCCGTCGCGCCATCGGAACCCGGCGTGCAGGCTGCCACAACCGTCGCAGCCAAAGCCGCGATCGCGATCGCTACGCGCATTCCCGTCCCACTCCCGGCGCGGATCGCGCCCGCGGTCGAATCGTCCGCCTCGTTCCATGCTCCGATGGCGGAATTGCGTCCCAAATTCAATCGCCCGGCGCGGGAAGCGTCAGCCGCGCTTCAAGCCCGCCGAGTTCGGACCGCTCCAGCGCGAGGCTGCCGCCGTAGATGCGGGCGAGCTCGGCGACGATCGAAAGGCCGAGGCCGGAGCCGGGCTTCGACTCGTCGAGCCGATGGCCGCGCGACAGGACGGCGAGCCGGTTCTCGGGCGGCAGGCCCGGCCCGTCATCGTCAAAGGCGATGGCGAGGAACGGGCGCCGCTCGATCTCCTGCCTCCGCGCCGTCACGCGCACGCGCCCGGTGGCCCATTTGCAGGCATTGTCGAAGAGGTTCCCCGCCATCTCCTCCAGATCGTGTTTTTCTCCGCGGAAGCGGAGCTCCGGCGGCACCTCCGTCCGGATGTCGAGGCTGCGCGCCTGATGCACCTTGCGCATCACGCGGGCGAGGCTGGCGATCACCGGCCCGACCGGCGTCACCGCGCCGAGCACGTTCGCCTGCGCCGCCATGCGCGCGCGGTTCAGATGATGCTCGACCTCGTCGCGCATGATGGCGGTCTGCTCGCCGACCTTGACGGCGAGCGGATCGGCGGATGCGGCCGTTTCGTTCTGCAGCACGGCGAGCGGCGTCTTCAGGGCGTGGGCAAGGTTGCCGACATGCCGGCGGGCGCGCTCGACGATTTCGCGGTTGGAATCGATCAGGGCGTTGAGGTCGTGCACCAGCGGCTCGATCTCGACCGGATAGTCGCCCGTCAGATGCTCGATCTCCCCGTCGCGGACCTTGTTCAGGTCCTGCCGCACGCCCCTGAGCGGCCGCAGCCCCCAGCGGACGAGCAGCGCGATGCCGGCGGCGAGCAGCACCGCCAGGCCGCCGAGCCAGCGGATCACCGAATTGCGGAACGCGCCGATGTCGGCGGTCATCGGGTCGGTGTCGCCGGCGACGAGCAGCGCGTAAGTTCTGCCCGGCGTCAGCGTGACGAGCTGCTCCAGCGCGCGCAGCTCGCGCCCGCCGCTCGCCTCAATGGTGAAGGTGCGGGTGGGCGCGTCGTCCGTCGGCACGTCGGCGACCGGAAGGATGTCGAACCGCAGCGACGGCGACCAGTCGATGGCTTCGAGCGTTTCGGCATCGCGGCTCTGCCAGTACCAGCCGGAGAGCGGGCGGGAGAAGCTGCCGCCGCTGCGGCCCTCCACCGCGGTCTCGTCGACGTCGCCGTTCTCGTCGGTCGCAGCGATCAGGGTGAGGAGCAGCGTTTCCAGGCGGGCGTCGAAATTGCGCTCCACCGCGCTGCTGAACTGCACGATGAAGACCGCGCCCGCCACCAAGAGGGCGAGCGAGCTCCCCCCGGCGGCGATCAGCGCCACACGGAGGGAGAGCGACCTAGCCCACATTCTCCGCCGGCCCGATCCGGTAGCCCATGCCGCGCACCGTCTCGATCACGTCAACGCCGAGCTTCTTGCGCAGCCGTCCGACGAACACCTCGATCGTGTTGGAGTCGCGGTCGAAGTCCTGGTCGTAGAGGTGCTCGGTCAGCTCGGTGCGCGACACCACCTTGCCCGGATGGTGCATCAGATATTCGAGCACCTTGTATTCGTGCGAGGTGAGTTTGACAGGGGCGCCGGCGACCGTCACGCGGGTCGCCTTCAGGTCAAGGCGGACCGGCCCGGAGACGAGCGTGTTGGAGGCATGGCCCGCCGCCCGCCGCACCAGCGCCCGGACGCGCGCCAGCACCTCCTCGACGTGGAACGGCTTGGCGACGTAGTCGTCCGCCCCGGCGTCGATCCCCTGCACCTTGTCCGACCAGCGGTCGCGCGCGGTGAGGAGCAGCACCGGCATCAGGCGCCCATCGCGCCGCCATTGTTCGAGCACGCTCAGCCCGTCGAGCTTCGGAAGCCCGATGTCGAGAATGACGGCGTCGTACGGTTCGGAATCGCCGAGGAAGTGGCCCTCCTCGCCGTCGAAGGCGTAGTCGACGATGTAGCCGGCCTCGCGCAGCGCTTGGCAGACCTGCTTGTTCAGGTCGCGGTCGTCCTCGACGACAAGCACTCGCATCCCGCCCGCCCCGTCGGCTCTAGCTCGCCGGAATGTTCATGGCCTTGACCTGCCCGTTGCGCAGGACGCGCACGCGGTAGGACCAGCCGCCGCCGCGGCGGCAGAGCTGCACCTCGACGACCTCGCCGCCCCTGAGGCCGGCCTGGCGCATCGCCTCCGGGAAGGGAACGACCTTTCCCTGCTCAAGGAGCTTCCGCCCCTGGTTGCCGGAGACGCAGCGCCCCTGCGCAAAACCGTCGGAGACGAGGCCGGCGGCGGCGAGGCTGAGGACAAGGGCTGCGACGAAGCGCTGTCGTGTCATGCGGGATTGTTTAGGCCCGACTGAATGAACCGCCGCTGAATGGCGGCATCCGGCCGGGAACCGTAGAGCCTTGGCCGCTTCGCGTCCACCGCCGGCCGTCCCGAACGCGACGGCTCTGCCCGGCAGACATTCGTCAGCGGAAAGGCCCCGCGCTCTCACGCCTTCTTCCCGATGCGCGTCGTCGTCAGCGAGCGGAGCGCCATGTTGGCAATGGCGATGGCGGTGACGGCCCATCCGGCGGCGTCGCCGCCGAGGAGCGCCGTCCAGTCGGTCGCCTCGAGCATGCCGAACAGCGCGATCGCGGCGTTCAGCAAAAGGGTACGCCAGCCTTTCATGTCGTTCTCCTTTTCCATCGTTCGGATGAGAGGGGTCAGCGCCCGCGCCTGCCGGGCAGCCGGTCAGGTGACGATGTTGCCGTCCGGGAAGCGCCAGTTCGTTCCGTCGGAGACGGCGAGCCGCTTGGAGTTCAGCCCGTTCGAGACGTAGATCAGCATCCCCGCCGGCGAGGCGGATGGAAGGGTCGCCACCGTGTAGGAGCGCAGCCGCGGGTGACGGTTTGCGTCGATGACGGGGTTCGCCCCGAACATCTGCAACCCGTTCGTGTGGTCGAGCCGCATGATCTCCGTCTGCGACTGCGATCCCACCGGAGCCGGCTTGAAGACGATGGCGTTGCCGAGAGCGCCGACTCCGGGCGTCGGCTCGATGACCGCACACTCGATGTCGGCGCAAACGACGTAAGCACTGCCGTTGTGACCGCGCCAGCGGTAGCGGCCGAGAATGTCGCCGCTCTGCACCACGGTCGGGCTGGCGAGCGTGCCGCGCGCCTTGAAGGTATTGTAGGCGGGAGCGTTGGCGTTGGCGGAGGCTAGGATGACCTGGTTGTTGGCGAAGTTCTCGGACTCCGCCGTCAGCACTGCGTTGCCACCGCCGGGGACGCTCATCGTCAGATTGGCGGCGAGCAGGATCGCGCCGTCGTCCTTGTCGATGCGCACCGCCTCGACCCAGGCCGAGCCGTCGGGAGAGACCTTGATCAGAAAATCGTCGTCGCCGATCAGCCCGATCTCGACGCGGCCGGAAAAGCCCGTCTGGAGAAGGAGCGAGACGATGTCGGCCGCCGCCTCCTTGTTCATCGTGTAGCGGAGGTCGCCGTCGCCGCCCTCCGCCGCCATCTTCGCCGTCCACAGCGCCTTGTTGAGCTTTGCGCTGAACGGGTTTGTCGCGTCGGCGGTCGTGCCGATCCCGAGCAGCGCGAGATTCTGCAGCGCCGAGATCGCGCCGTTGAGGTCGATCCACGCCGCTCCGTCGAAGACGGCGAGCACGTCCTCGTCCTCGATCCAGACGCGCCAGCCCTCGTGCGGCGGATGGAACGCCCAGGCGCCGTCCTGCCAGGCGGCGATCTCGCCGTCCCGGCCGGCCCAGGCGCCGGTCGCCGTCGCCGCCGGGATGTAGCGGTCGCCGTCCGCTTCGCCGCCGGGCGGCGCGGTCAGGTCGCGGTCCTTGACCGAGAGCTGCACGATCGCGTCGAGCGCCCGCAGCGCCTCGTTGTGCGTGACATGCTTCTGCGCCTGCTCGGCGGCGAGGAGCGGAAGGGAGAGCAGCGCTGTTTCGGACATGATTGCTCCTGTGGCGGCCGCGCGGAGCGCCCGCGCGGCCGGGGTTCTGGGTGATTGTCGGCATGACTTTGCGCGGCCCCGGGCGGCCGGCGGGCGGCCTTACACGTCGACCATGGCCTCCAGCTGAAAACCGGCGCCCGCCGTGGCGCTCAGCTGCGCGACGCGGAGGGTGAAAGCCGGCGCGGCGGCGCCGAAATCCGCCGCCTGATCGCCGATCGTATAGCTGAAGGCCGGGCTCCCGACATCGACGCTGCGGAGCAGTTCCGGCCCGTCGCGCACCTCCAGCCGATACGCCTCGCTCTCTTCGTTGAGCGGCACGTCGGACTGCGCCCAGCCGGTGCCGCCGAACCGCGTCCGGCGGATCCATTGAAGCTCGATGTCGCCCGACGCGGCGTCGCGCGCCGCCCTGAGGTGAACGGGGGCGAAAGGCCTGAGCCCGACCCCTTCCGCCGCGACGGTCAGCTCGGCGAAGGAGGGCGCGGCGTGGTCGTCCTGCGCCGGTCCGAACCGGTAGCGAAGCGGCAGGCCAAGCTGATCCGTCTTGATCGGCAGCGGCACGATTGCGCGGTCGAGCAGCACAAAATCCGCCGCCGCATCCGCCGTCATCGCCGCTTCCGTCCCGCATTGCCCGCGCAGGAGCCGCGTCAGCCGGTAGCGCCGCGGGCCGACCAGCTCGGCATTGGCGAACTGCAGCACCTCCCAGGCGCCGGAGGCGGAGCGAACGGCGGCGGCGTTGCCGCCGGCGAGCACGTCGATGTCGGGGAGGCCCGCCAGCGCTCCGCCGAAGAGCTCCACCTCGATCGCGTTGCCGCGGTCGAAGATTCCGGGCGGGCCGGAGCCCAGAGGCTCGACGAGGCTGCCGATCGTCGCCCGTCGCGTCAGGCGGGCGATGGCGTGGAAGCCGCCGCCCTCGGTGGCGCGGTAGACGGCGACCGCGCCCGGCCATGGATCGGCGAACATCGCCAGGCGCGGCGCATGCGGCTCCGCGCCGTCGGGCGGAGCGAAATCGATGATGCGCACCTCAGGCGGACCCCAGCTTGTGACCGGCCGCGGCGGCCGCCGGTTCGGCGGGCGGAGCGGCGCGGGCCCGCGCGGATCGACGCGGCGGAGCTGCAGAATGCGCGCCTCGCCGTCCTCGATTCGCTCGACCAGAAGCCGCTCCGGCCGCGCCCCGCCGGAAAGCGAGAGAAGGTCTCCCGCGTCGATCGCCAGCGCGCTCTTCGGAAGGCCGAGCTCCAGCCCCTCGCGGCCCGCCCAGATCGCGTGCAGAAGCGCGTCGGTCAGCCGCTCGGCCTCCGGCAGCTCCAGCACGCCCGAGAGATCGATTGTGGAAACCCGCCGGCTCTCGCCCGCAAGGCGGCGCGAGGCGGCGGTCGCCAGCCGATAATCCTGCCCGGCGTCGATGAAGCGCAGCACCAGCTCGGTCGGAAGCTCGGTCTCCTGCGCGCGGCGGCGGCGCGTCGCCGGTTCCTCGGCGCGCTCGGCCAGCGTTTCGGGGAGAAGCGCCGCGTCGTCGGGCCGCCGCCGGCCGCGGAAGAGCACGCGGTCGCCGGCGTCGGCCGCGTCGATCCGGAAGGCGCGGAGCAAGGGCTCGAGCGTAGCCCGCGCCGAGAGGACCTCGTTGACCAGATAGCCGCCGATCTGCCCGTGCACGTCGGCGATGGCGTGATCGGCGAAATCGTGGTCCGCCATCACCGCGTCGAGAAGCCCGGCGAGCGTCGCCGCGCCGAACCTGCCGTTCAGCCAGTGGCCGCGCTCCCAGTTTTCGCCGTCCGACCAGACCTCCGTCAGGCCCGGAAAATGCGGAAAGGGGCGCGCGTCCCAGCACCAGAGATGGAGATGCTCCGGATCGACCATGCGTCCCCCGTAGACGGGGGAGACGGGATTCGATCCGACGAAATCCGGATGCGCCGGATCGAAGAAGCGCTGATAGGCGTCAAGGTAGACGCGGCTCTGAAAATCGTCGCGCGAGCCGCTGGAGAAATAGGGGAAGAAGCTCTCCGCGCTTTTCGGGTCGAAGAAGACGTTCGGCTGGTTGGCGCCCTTGTCGATCGCCGGGCAGCCGAGTTCGGTGAACCAGACGGGCTTTGATTCCGGCTCCCAGTCGGTGGGCGTTGCCAGCTCGACCCCGCCCGGCCGGTCGTGATGAAAATTCGCCCACCACGCCTCGATGTCCTTGAAGCGGAACACCCACGGCTTGCCGTAGGCGCCGTCGGCGATCGGGGTGCGGGTCTGCGACGCGCGGTCGGCGGCGCTCGCATAGTACCAGTCGAAGCCCTCGCCGCCCCTGACATTCGCCGTGAGATAGGCGAGGTCGTAGGGCGAGCGGCCGCCCGCCTCGTCGGCGTGGCCGGGCTCGTCGCGCCAGTCGGTCAGCGGATGGTAGAGATCGATGCCGACGAAATCGATCTCGGCGTCGGCCCAGAGCGGGTCGAGATGGAAATGCACGTCGGCCGAACCGTCGGCCGGCTGGTGGCCGAAATATTCGCTCCAGTCGGCGGCGTAGGAGATGGCGGCGCCGGCCCCGACGACGGTGCGCACATCCGCCGCCAGCGTGACGAGGCCGCCGACGAACGGATAGGTGCTTGTCGCCGACCGGAGCGTGGTGAGACCGCGCAGCTCCGAGCCGATGAGGAAGGCGTCGACGCCGCCGGCGAGGGTGGAGAGATGCGCGTAATGGAGCACCATGCGCCGGTAGCTCCATTCGTCCGGCCCCGAATAGCTGACGCCGCCGGCGTCGACGGAAAAATCCTCCGGCGCCGCGGCTCCCAGAAACACGCCGACCGTGACGCTCGCCGCCGCCGTCTTGTCCGGCGTGCCCGGCTGTCCGGGCGCCGGATGGCAGGTGATGCGGCCGCGCCAGGGATAGGCGGGCTGCCCTGTCTCTCCCGTCTCCGGATCGGGAAGCGCATTCCCCGCCGGCACGTCCATCAGGATGAAGGGCGCGAGCACGACCTTGAGGCCGCGCGCCTTCAGATCCGCGATGGCGCGGACGACCGAGAGATCGTTCGGGGTGCCGCCATAGGCGGGCCGTTCGTCGACGAGACTGACCTGCATGGCCTCCGCCCGCGTCAGCCCGGCGACCTCCCACGTCGCGCCTTCGGTCGCCTTGTCCGGGTCGTCGACCTTCGGGCGGATCGTGCACGACCCGGCGCGGAGGTCGTCGCCGAACCAGGCGACCACCAGCGTTACCCATTCGAGGTTCGGGCAGAGCGCCTGCAGTTCGTCGATCGACACCGTCCAGTCGGCGACGTCGCGCAGCACATGCACGTTCTCCGCCAGCGTCTCGCCCGGGCCGCCGAGCCGCGCGACCGGCAGCGGGTCGTAGCCGAACTCGGTGGAGCCCGGAATGATGCACACCGCCTTCACGTGCTCCTCGATCCCGGCGACCGGCCGGAACACCTCGAAGGAGAGCTGCGGAATGCGGTTGCCGAAATCGGCGAGCGGCATCCGCTCGAAGACGACGTAGGCGGTGCCGCGATAGGCGGGCGCGTCGCCCGCCTCCTTGGCGAGGATCAGGCTGTCGGCGTCCTGGCCCTCGCCGCCCTTGTGCAGGCGGAAGGTGAAGGCGGACTGGTCGAGCGGTTTGCCGTCCGCCCAAATGCGCCCGAGGCGCGCGACCGGCCCCTCGCAAAGGCCGACGGCGAAATTCGCGAAATAGCTGTATTCAGTCGTCGAGACGCCGGGGCCACCCTTGCCGCCGCCCTCCGTCTTTTCCTCCTCCTCGTAGTCCGTCGCCCAGATGATCTGGCCGGAAAGCCGCGCCCGCCCGTAGACGCGCGGGATGACGGCGCCTTCCGTCGACGCCTGCACGCCGAGGTCGCTGAGCCGC
>DASWJZ010000392.1:0-10642 GCA_036396875.1 Propylenella sp. | reverse complement strand
TCTCGCCGCGTGCTAACAACCGCAGCGACAATGGACTGGCGACGTGCTACTTCGTTGCCGGCAGTACGTAGGCGGAAAGCTGCCATGACGCCGCAAACCCGTTATGCTAAATCAGGCAGATTAAGTATCGCATACCAGGTTGTTGGCGACGGGCTAATTGACCTTGTCGTGGTTCCGGGCTGGATTTCCAACATCGAGGTCTTTTGGGAAGACCCCCATGTCGCCCGCTTCTTCGAGAAGCTGGCGACATTTGCTCGATTGATCTTGTTCGACAAGCGCGGGACGGGACTATCCGACCGCAGCATTGAGGCAGCGACCCTAGAAGAGCGCATGGACGATGTGCGGGCGGTGCTGGACGCGGTCGGTTCGTCGCGCGCTGCTTTGCTGGGATATTCGGAAGGCGGCACGATGTGCCTATTGTTTGCTGCCACTTATCCCGATCGCACGGCAGCATTGGTCACCATCGGCAGCTATGCCCGACGCCTTAGAGCGCCTGACTATCCATATTTCACCAGTCGGGAAGAAGCCGTGGCGGCTGTCGAGGCGGCCGCCGCCGATTGGGGAGGGCCCGTCTGGATCAAGGTTCGGACTCCTTCGGTCGCGGACGATCCGATCATCCGTCAATGGTGGGCCAAATTCCTACGCATGAGCGCCAGCGCATCAGCGGCAGCGGCGCTGCAAAGAATGAACCTGGAGATCGATGTTCGGCACGTTCTTGCCTCAATCCAAGCACCGACTCTTATCCTTCACGCCAAGGACGACCGCGCCGTCCCTCTTGGCGCCAGCCGACAGATGGCCGAACACATAGCGAACGCTAAGCTGGTGGAAATCGAGTCCGGCGATCACCTTCCCTTCTATGACAAGCCCGACGAGATAATTCAGCACATCCAGACGTTTCTGACCGGCGGCTCGGCACCGGAGATTTCCGAGAGCCGGGTTTCGACGCTGATGTTCACCGATATTGTCGGTTCGACCGAGATGGCCGTCGCAAGAGGCGACTTGCGCTTTGCTGACCTCCTAGAAGTGCATCATGGGGCGGTCCGAAGCGAGCTTGCGCAATATCGCGGCGAGGAAGTGAACACCGCGGGGGATGGGTTCCTAGCGTCGTTCGATGGTCCCGCGCGCGCAATCAAGTGCGCGATAGCGATCGTGAAAGCCTTGGCTGCGGCCGGCATAACCTGCCGCATTGGACTGCATACGGGCGAATGCGGCGTCCGCCATGGCGAACTCCAGGGGATCGCGTTGCACATAGCGGCGCGGGTCGCGGCGTTGGCATCGCCCGGCGCGGTACTCGTTTCGCAGACAGTGAAAGATCTTGTGGCCGGTTCCGGCCTTAGCTTCGTAGATGCTGGATTACACATCCTGAAGGGCTTGCCCGACGAATGGCATCTTTACGAAGTCGTCAGCTGATTGCATCAGCGCGCAATCACGCGAATCCATCAAGCCTTTCGCTCCATCTGGGAATCGCTAGGGTGGAGCGGAGTTGCCACTCCTTGTCTTCCGGTTTAGGCGCAAAAACGGAAGTGATCCGATTTGGAAAGACTTCCGGAGTTCACCCAAAAGCGGACTCCGGTCGGTCGAGATCAGCGCGTTTATAAGTTCACGGCCTAACGCCGAAGAAGGAATATGGTCGCCCTGCGACGTGATCTCTGAAGCGAGGTCGTTCGATGCCTGCGGCGGCGCATTTCCCCCATGCTTGAGGTGGTCCTTTTCGTCGCGGTCGGGTTCCTCGCTCAGCTGATCGACGGGGCGCTCGGCATGGCATACGGCGTGACCGCCACGAGCGTGCTCCTTCAGTTCGGGACGCCGCCGGCGGTGGCGAGCGCCAGCGTCCATGCGGCGGAGGCCTTCACGACCGGCGCGTCCGCGCTTTCCCACTGGCGCCTCAGGAACGTCGACTGGCGCCTGGTCGTTCGCCTCGCCGTCCCCGGCGTAGTCGGCGGCGTGGCGGGCGCCTATTTGCTCTCCTCGTTTCCGGGGCACCTGCTGCGGCCGGTCGTCAGCCTCTATCTCCTCGCGATGGGCGTCGTGATCATCGTCAGGGCGCTCCGCAGCGTGGGAAGCGCGATCGACCTGAAGACGCACCCCGTCACGCTTCTCGGACTGTGCGGCGGCTTCCTGGATGCGGTCGGCGGCGGGGGATGGGGACCCATCGTCGCCTCGCGCCTGATCGGCTCGGGCGGGACGCCCCGCTACGTCATCGGCTCGGTGAACTGCGCCGAATTCTTCCTGACTTTCACCATCTCTCTGACCTTCTTCGCCACCATCGGGCTGAAGCTGTGGCCTGTCATCACCGGGCTCATCATCGGCGGCGTCCTCGCCGCGCCCCTCGGGGCGCTCGCGGCGGCGAGGATTCGGCCAAAGCCGCTGATGTTCATGGTGGGATGCCTGGTTTCGGTCCTGAGCATCATCAATCTGGCGACCGCGTTTCGCGATTTCCTGTGATTTCCCGACTGAACCCGTGTTTTCACGCGTTCTTGCGCCGCATCGTAAACTCCATTTGAATGCGCCGGCCTGAATTGCGCCTTCCGCCGGAGGGAATTGATGAACCGTTGGCTCGATCGGTTGACCGCCAGGGTCATTCGACGCGGCCGACTCGAGATCGTCTGGTCGGACGGCAGCATCTCACACTACGGCGACGGCCGCGGATTCCATGCGACCGTGCGCTTCCTGGAGCCGAGCGCGGAGTGGGCGGTTCTGCGCAATCCGGAGCTGGCGCTGGGCGAGGCCTACATGGACGGCCGGATGGATTTTCCCGGCGGCGGCCTGCTCGAGTTCCTGATGCTTCTGAACGAGAACTGGTCCGAAGCACGGCAGGTCACCTTCCTCTCCGCCCTGTCGCGGGTGCGTTATGCGACCCGCGGACTGACGCAAAACAATTCGCTGCTCAAGGCGCGCCGCAATATCGCGCGCCATTATGATCTCGACGAGCGCATCTACCGGCTCTTCCTCGATTCCGACATGCAATATTCCTGCGCCTATTTCGAGCGTCCGCAGGCGACGCTCGATGAGGCGCAATGGACGAAGAAGCGGCATCTAGCCGCGAAGCTGGCGCTCGCGCCGGGGCAGGAGGTCCTCGATATCGGGTCCGGGTGGGGCGGCCTTGCGCTTTTCCTTGCCGAGAACGCCGGAGCCAACGTCACGGGGGTGACGCTATCCGCCGAGCAGCACAGCGTCTCCAACAACCGCGCGCGCCAGCAGGGCCTCGACAGGCAGGTGCGATTCGAGCTGAAGGATTACCGGTCGCTCGACCGCACCTTCGATCGCATCGTCTCGGTCGGCATGTTCGAGCACATCGGCGCCGCGCGCTACGGCGAGTTCTTCCGTACGGTAGCGCGGCTCCTCAAACCGGACGGCGCAATGGTGCTCCATTCGATCGGACGCTTCGGGCCGCCGGCCTCGACCAATCCGTGGATCGCGAAATACATCTTTCCGGGCGGCTACATCCCCGCTCTGTCCGAGGTGCTGAAGGCTATCGAGCGGGTCGGGCTTTTCGTCACCGACGTCGAAATCCTGCGGCTTCATTACGCCGAGACGCTGAAGGCCTGGCGGCACCGGTTCCGCCAGCACTGGGACGAGGCAGCGCAGATATACGATGAGCGATTCTGCAGGATGTGGGAATTCTACCTGGCGGGCTCGGAGGCCACGTTCAGGGCAGGCGGCATGATGGTGTTCCAGATCCAGCTCGCCAAGGATCAGAAAATCCTGCCCCTTACCCGCGACTACATCTACGCGACCGAGGAAGTGCTCCGCGAGGAACTCGCCCTGCCCGAATCGCCGCGCCTCGCCGGAGAGTAGATTCGGCCACAAGCAACCGTGATAATTCCGGGCCGGTGATTCGGTGGAATAGCGAGCACGGCGCGCCCGCCGGCCTGTCCCTCCCCGCTCGCCCGACCTATGACGGCGGCGCCTGAACGTTAAGAAGAAGAAATGACCTTCGCCCACATCATCCCCCGCGAAGACGAGCCGGTTCATCGTCAAAGTCCGCACAACATCGAAGTCGAGCAGGCGCTGCTCGGCGCGATCCTGATCAACAACGAGGCGTTTTACCGGGTCTCCGACTTCCTCGAGCCGCTCCACTTCTTCGATCCGCTGCACCGGCAGATCTACGAGAAGGCGTCTCAGCTCATTCGCCTCGGCAAGATCGCCGATCCGCGCACGATCAAGAGCTTCCTGAAGGAAAACGACTCGGTCGGCGACATCACCATCGCCGAGTATCTGGCGCGGCTCGCCTACGAGGCGACCACGATCATCAATTCGGAGGATTACGGGCGCACCATCTATGACCTGGCGCTGCGGCGGTCGCTGATCACCATCGGCGAGGACATGGTCAACATCGCCTACGAGGCGCCGGCCGACATGGCGCCGCGCGACCAGATCGAGGACGCCGAACGGCGTCTCTACGAGCTGGCGGAGACGGGCCGGTTCAACGCGGGCTTCCAGGGGTTCGCCGAAGCGCTGAAGGCGGCAATCGACATGGCAGGCGCGGCCTACAAGCGGGCCGGACACCTTTCGGGGCTTGCGACCGGGCTCGACGATCTCGACCGGATGATGGGCGGTCTGCAGAACTCGGACCTCGTCATCCTGGCGGGCCGCCCCGGCATGGGAAAGACGGCGCTCGCCACCAACATCGCCTACAATGTCGCCAAGGCGTGGCGCGGCGAGCAGCAGGCGGACGGCGCGATCAAAACGGCCGACGGCGGCAAGGTCGGGTTCTTCTCGCTCGAAATGTCGTCGGAGCAGCTGGCGACGCGCGTCCTCGCGGAACAGGCGGGGGTCCCCTCATCGGACATCAGGCGCGGCGCCATTCAAGAAGATCAGTTCGACCGGATCGTGGAGGCGGCGCAGGAGATGCAGCGCATCCCGCTCTATATCGACCAGACCGGCGGCATCTCGATCGGCCAGCTCGCGGCCCGCGCCCGCCGCCTGAAGCGGCAGCGCGGGCTCGATTTCCTCATCGTCGACTATCTCCAGCTTATCCAGGGGACGACGCGCCGCTCGACCGAGAGCCGGGTGCAGGAGATCACCGAGATCACGACCAGCCTGAAGGCTTTGGCGAAGGAGCTGAACGTGCCGATTCTCGCGCTCTCGCAGCTTTCGCGGCAGGTCGAATCGCGCGAGGACAAGCGCCCCCAGCTTTCGGATCTCCGCGAGTCCGGCTCCATCGAGCAGGATGCCGACGTCGTGCTCTTCGTCTTCCGCGAGGAATATTATCACAAGAACAAGAAGCCGCGCGAAGGCACCGAAGAATTCTACAAATGGCAGGCCGAAGGCGAGCAGATCGGCGGCAAGGCGGAGCTGATCGTCGGCAAGCAGCGGCACGGCCCGACCGGGACGGTGGACTTGGCGTTCGAGGCCGAGTTCACCCGCTTCTCCTCGCTCGCCCGGCCGGACCATCTGCCGGCGCGCTATGAGTGACGGGGGCCGCCCGGCGTGACGCGCCCGGAAGGGGCGGGTGACGCCGCGCTGGTCCTGACCATCGATCTCGGCGCGCTTGCGGCCAACTGGAAGCACCTCGCGGCCCTTTCGGCGCCGGCCGAATGCGCCGCGGTGGTGAAGGCCGACGCCTACGGGATCGGCATCGAGCACGCCGTTCCCCCGCTCCGGAACGCGGGCTGCCGCATCTTCTTCGTGGCGCTGCCGGAGGAAGGGCGGCGCGTGCGCGCCGCCGCGCCCGAAGCGGTCGTCTATGTGCTCGACGGCTTTCTTCCCGAATGGTCCGCCGCCTTCCGCGAGCATGGGCTGCGGCCGGTGCTGAACACGCCGGCGAGCATTGCGGCATGGGCGCGGCTTCATCCCGGCAGGCCGGCCGCAATCCAGGTCGACACCGGCATGAACCGTCTCGGCCTGCCGATCCGCGAAGCGCTCGACCTCGCCGGCAGGTTTGCGTCGCCCAGCCTTCTGATGAGCCATCTCGCCTGCGCCGACGATCCCGATCACCCGCTGAACGCGACGCAGCTTCTGCGCTTTCGTGAAATCCGCGCCGCGTTCCCCGATGTGCCGGCTTCGCTCGCAAACTCGGGCGGCATCCACCTCGGTGCGGATTACCGCTTCGATCTCGTCCGGCCGGGGATTGCGCTCTATGGCGCCGCTTTCGCCCGCGACCGGCCGCCGCTTGCCACAGTCGCGACGCTCTGCGCCCGCATCCTGCAGATCCGCCATTCCGCCGCCGGCGAAACTGCCGGCTACGGGGCCGCCAAGCGCTTGGGAGAGGACACGCGGATCGGCGTTCTGGCGGCCGGCTACGCCGACGGCTATCTACGCGCCGCGGGATCGAGCGACGCCCGCCCGGGAGCTTCCGCGAGCTTTCGCGGGCAGCGGATCCCGCTTCTCGGGCGCGTATCGATGGATCTGACGGCGGTGGATTTGACGCAGGTGGACGGAATCGTGGAAGGCGACTGGGTGGAGCTTTTCGGTCCCAATATGCCGATCGACGAGGTCGCCCTCGCGGCCGGGACGATCGGCTACGAACTCCTGACCGGCCTCAGCCGCCGCGCCCGCCGCGTCCATATCGGGTCGGCAGCGCGCTGATGGCCCGCATCCGCCCGCAATATGTCTGCGCCAACTGCGGCGCGGTTTCGCCGCGCTGGCAGGGGCGCTGCGAGTCCTGCGGCGAATGGAATACGCTGTCCGAAGAGGCGGCCGCCTCGGCGCCGGCTGCGCTCAGAAGCGGGCGCGGCCGGGTGGTGGACCTTGCGCAACTGGCAGGCGCGACACCCGACCTGCCTCGTATCCTGACTGGCATGGCCGAGTTCGACCGCGTCACGGGCGGCGGCTTTGTGCCGGGATCGGCGGTGCTCGTCGGCGGCGACCCGGGAATCGGCAAATCGACCCTCCTCATCCAGGTCGCCGCGGCCCTCGCCCGGAGCGGACGCCGCGTCGTCTACATTTCCGGGGAGGAGGCGATCGGGCAGATCCGGCTTCGCGCCGAACGTCTTGGCCTCCGGGACGCGCCGGTGGAGCTCGCCGCCGAAACCAACGTGGAGGACATCCTCGCCACGCTCGAGGCCGGCCGCCGTTTCGATCTCGCCATCGTCGATTCCGTGCAGACCCTGTGGACCGCCCTCGCCGAAAGCGCCCCCGGAACCGTGACCCAGGTCAGAACCTCCGCCCAGGCCCTCGTTCGCTACGCCAAGGCGAGCGGAACGAGCGTGGCGCTGGTCGGCCACGTGACAAAGGACGGGCAGATCGCCGGCCCGCGCGTCGTCGAGCACATGGTCGACGCGGTGCTCTATTTCGAAGGCGACACCGGCCTGCATTTCCGCATTCTCCGGACAGTGAAGAACCGTTTCGGGCCCGCCGCCGAAATCGGCGTTTTCGAAATGACCGACAAGGGCTTGAAGGAGGTCGTGAATCCGTCGCTTCTCTTCATCGGCGATCGGAACGCGACAAGTCCCGGGACGGCGGTTTTCGCCGGCATCGAGGGCACCCGGCCACTTCTCGTCGAGGTGCAAGCGCTGGTCGCGGAGACCGCGCTCGGGACGCCGCGGCGGGCGGTGGTGGGCTGGGACCCGAGCCGGCTGGCGATGATCCTCGCGGTGCTGGAAGCGCGCTGCGGCATGCGTTTCGGGACGCATGACGTCTACCTCAACGTCGCGGGCGGCCTGCGGCTCGCCGAGCCCGCCGCGGACCTTGCCGTGGCGGCGGCTGTGGTATCCTCCCGGGCCGGTCTTGCGACGCAGCGAGAGAGCGTCTATTTCGGCGAAGTCAGCCTGTCGGGCGCGGTCCGTCCGGTGGCGCAGACAGCGTTGCGTCTGCGCGAGGCGGAGCGGCTGGGCTTCACCCGGGCGGTTCTGCCGGGCGGGAGCCGTGAGGGTGTGCGGTCGACGATTCAGCTCGATGAAATTACCACGCTTGCCGATATCGTGGCGGCCATCGCCGCCGAATCCGCCACGAACGGTCGCGGCTGGTAGGATTGGCGGCGCGCCTGGCCTCGTGCGGCCCGCCTGAGGAGTAGATTGTCCGATGCCGATCACGCTGCTCGACGGGATCCTGGTCTTCGTCATGCTGATCTCAGCCGTGCTGGCGATGATTCGCGGCTTCACGCGCGAGGTCTTCTCCATCGCCGCCTGGGTCGCCGCAGCGGCCGCCGCCTACTTTCTCTGGGACGACACGATCCCTTACGTGCAGCGCTATATCGAGGATCGGAACCTCGCCCTCGGGGTCACGATCGCCGGCATCTTCTTCGTCACGCTGCTTGTCGTGTCCGTCATCACGATGCGCATTTCCGATTTCGTGCTCGATTCGAGGGCCGGCCCGCTTGATCGGATCCTCGGATTCCTTTTTGGCGCGGTGCGCGGTCTCGTCCTTGTCGTGATCGCAGTCCTGTTCCTCAACTTTTTCATCGCCGAGGAGCGGCAGCCCGAATGGATCGCCATGGCGAAATCAAAGCCCTGGCTCGATTCCCTCGGCAACGACCTGATGAACCAGCTCCCCGACGATCCTGAGGCCGAAATCATGGAGCGGCTGCGCGGCGAAACGGGCGAGACAGCCGGTCAGCCTGCCGGAGAGCCGGCGCCCGAAGGCGAGCCGCCGGCGCTTGAGCCCGAAGACCAGCCGAGAATCGCTCCGGACGATCAGAACCAGCTTGAGCGGCAGATCGAAGCGCCGCCACCCGATTGAGGTTCGAGGCAATGCAGAACCGGATGCTTCAGCTCCCGGACGACGACAAGCTCCACGATGAGTGCGGCGTCTTCGGCATCTTCGGACACCCCGACGCGGCGCCGCTGACGGCACTCGGGCTGCATGCGCTGCAACACCGCGGCCAGGAGGCGGCCGGCATCGTCACCTTCGACGGCCAGCAATTCTGGAGCGAGCGCCATATCGGCCTGGTGGGCGACAACTTCACCAAGCCGGCGGTGATGCAGCGCCTGAAGGGTGGCCGCGCCATCGGCCACAATCGCTATTCGACCGCCGGGGGCCCTAACCTGCGCAACGTGCAGCCGCTTTTTGCCGAGCTGGCCGGCGGTGGCTTCGCCGTCGCCCATAACGGCAATATCACCAATGCCCAGACCTTGCTGCGCAAGCTGCAACGGCGGGGCTCCATCTTCCAGTCGACCTCCGACACCGAGACGATCATCCACCTGGTCGCCACCAGCGACCGCGTGGCGCTGGTAGACCGCATGATCGACGCGCTGAGCCAGGTCGAGGGCGCGTTCTCCCTCGTCGCGCTGAGCGGCAAGAAGCTGGTCGGCTGCCGAGACGCGCTCGGGGTGCGGCCGCTGATGCTGGGCGATCTCGACGGCGCTGCCGTCCTGGCGTCGGAGACCTGTGCGCTCGACATCATTGGCGCGCGGCTCGTCCGCGAGCTGGACGCCGGGGAGCTTATCGTCATCACCGAGCAGGGCGTCGAATCGCACCGGCCTTTTTCGCCGGCGCGCCCGCGCTTCTGCATCTTCGAGCACGTCTATTTCGCGCGCCCGGATTCGATCGTCGCCGGGACAAGCGTTTATGAGGTCCGCAAGCGGATTGGCGCGGAACTCGCGCGGGAAGCCCCGGCCGAGGCGGATATCGTCGTGCCAGTCCCCGATTCCGGCGTTCCGGCGGCAATCGGATTTGCGGAGAGCGCGGGCCTCCCCTTCGACTTCGGCATCATTCGCAACCACTATGTCGGCCGCACCTTCATCCAGCCGACCGACGCCATCCGCCACATGGGCGTCAAACTCAAGCACAACGCCAATTCCGCGGTGCTCAAGGGCAAGCGGGTCGTGCTTGTCGACGATTCCATCGTGCGCGGCACGACGTCGTTGAAGATCGTGCAGATGGTGCGGGACGCCGGCGCGGCGGAGGTGCATATGCGGGTCGCCAGCCCGCCCACCACCAATCCCTGCTTCTATGGCGTCGACACTCCGGAGAAGGCGAAGCTCATCGCCTCCCGCATGAGCATCGACGAGATGCGGGATTTCATCCGCGTCGACAGCCTCGCGTTCCTGTCGATCGACGGGCTCTATCGCGCCGTCGGCCAAGCCAAGCGGGACAATGTCGCCCCGCAATATTGCGATGCCTGCTTCACGGGCGACTATCCGACGCGGCTCACCGATCAAGACACCGGTGAAGTCCGCCATCTGAACCTTCTCGCCGAGACCGGATGAGCCGGGAGCGGCCGCTTGCCGGGCGCATCGCCGTCGTCACCGGAGCTTCGCGGGGGATCGGTTATTTCGCGGCGAAAGGATTTGCCGAGGCCGGCGCGCATGTCCTCGCCGTTGCGCGAACGGTGGGAGGCCTCGAAGAGCTGGACGACGAGATCAAGGCCGCCGGCGGCTCGGCAACGCTTGTCCCGCTCGACCTCAAGGATTTTGCGGGAATCGATCGCCTCGGCGCCGCCATTCACGAGCGCTGGGGCAGGCTCGACATTTTCCTCGCCAATGCCGGCATCCTCGGGCAGCTCTCGCCGCTCGGACACATCCCGCCGAAGGTGTGGGACGACGTGATTGCGGTGAACGTGACGGCGAACTGGCGTCTTATCCGCTCGCTCGATCCGCTGCTCCGGCAGAGCGATGCCGGGCGGGCGCTCTTCATATCGTCGGGGGCGGCGCGTGCCTGCCGCCCCTTCTGGGGGGCCTATTCCGTTTCCAAGGCGGCGCTCGAGGCGCTCGCCCGCACCTACGCGGCCGAGGTCGCGAAAACGCCAATCAGAGTTGTC
>DASWJZ010000391.1:0-1525 GCA_036396875.1 Propylenella sp. | reverse complement strand
CATCGGCTACAGCGGCGACAGCGCGGCCGCGCTCTACGCCGTCGAATGCGGCGACTTTGACACGCTGCAAATCTCCGTGAGCATAGCCGACCAAGAGGCCCTGGAGCGGATTTTGCCTTTGGCGCTGGCGCGCAGCCTGGGCGTCATCGCCAAACGGCCGCTGGCCAACATCGCGTGGCACAATGGCAGCCGTCCGCCCGATGATTTCTACGGCCGCGTTTATTGGGAGCGGCTGCAAAAGCTGAAATACCCGTTACTCGAAAAGGATCTCAAAGCGACGGTCGCTGCCGCGCTCGGCTTTACTCTTAGCGCGCCCGGTGTGCATACGGCGATCGTCGGAACCGCTAAGCCGGGAAGATTTTCCGAGAACGCCGCAGTGCTGGAAGCGGGGCCATTGCCAAAGGATGCTTTCGATTTGATTAGGGCTTGCTGGCGCGAGGTCGCCCAAGCGAGCTGGACCGGACAAACCTGATTTGAGCGCGTTTTTCATTACCAAAATACGGCAACCTGCCTCCTAAATTGTCACCCGAGCGACGCCGTTGACATGGCGACCTAGCCTGGATTTCCACGGAGCGCAATTCCCCTAAGAACTGACCGGGATCGGCCTCCGGTTGGCCTTCTCCCCGACGCGGTTTAAGCCTGGACCGAGTGCGGTGTCGGCAGCCGCCGTTCCCTCGTAGTTCGGGTCGGCGAGCGCCCGATCCTCCGGCTTTCGCTGCCGACCCAAGCCCGAACTGATTCCAACCGAGTCCTGAGTTAGTATGGTGCTCTGATCGCACAGTCTGGACATCCATCATTCGTAACGTGTAGCTCGTTGCCTTGCCTGATCGCTCGCGGGGCGTGCAGGCGGAACCCGGTAGCGTCATAGGGAAACCCAGCGGGATAGCGGTAGTAGCCGTTCGGACCTGTGCATTGGGCTTGACGATTAGTATTATTGAGAATACTGTCCTGATATGCCTATCGGAGCACCAAAGAGCATAAGCACATGCAAGCGCTTCTTCCTTGAGCCCCGCTCCCCAAAGCAGCGGCAGTACGAGGCCCTGCGGGCCTACTTCGCTGAAGAACTCCCCTCAGCAAAGGCCGCCCGCGCTTTTGGCTACACCCCTGGCTCTTTCCAGGTGATGTGCCATCGATTTCGCCGGGAGCTGACGCCTTCCTTCTTCGTCACGCCCCAACCGGGCCCGCGCTCCCAACCGAAGAAGTCAGCGGCTCGCGACCTGGTCGTCCAGCTGCGCAAGCGCAACCACTCCGTCTACGAGATCAGCGAGGCCCTCAAGTCGCGCGGCCTTGGCCTCAGCCCCACCGCCGTGCGCGAGGTTCTCAAGGCCGAAGGCTTCGCCGCCTTGCCGCGCCGGCTCGACGAGGAACGTCCCGACCGCGCTCGCCCCACCCTCGAGGCCGCCGCCGACGTGCGCCAACTCTCGCTCGCCCCGCGCCGCTTCGAGACCGCGTGCGGCGGGCTGTTCCTGTTTGTTCCAGGCTTGGTGGCGCTCGCTCTGGACGGGCTCGCCAACTCGGCAGCGCT
>DASWJZ010000390.1:0-4475 GCA_036396875.1 Propylenella sp. | reverse complement strand
GTCCGCAAATTCGGGATCGACGTCGGCGTCACCGGCGCGACCTACATAAAATGGGCGGTGCTGGCGCCGACTGTCGATGCCTATGCGCCCGGCGCGCTCGCCGGCAATTATGTCGGCGTCTCGGCCGAGGCGACGGCCGGTGTCGGACTGGGCGCCAATGCGCTGGTCGGCGGGTCGGGCGACACGTTCGCGCTGCAGCCGGTCAGCGTGCAGGCGCAGGAGGGGCTCAATCTCGCTGTCGGCTTCAGCTCTTTCCAGCTCAGGTCGGCTGCCAACTGATCGATCGCGGTCAGGTCGCTTTCAGGGTGCGGATGAACGCCGCGCCCTCGTGCGCGCTGACGACAGCCTCCCGGATGAGATTGTCGAAGTGTCTGGTGAGCGAGCGGATGTGGTCGGTCGTGTTCAGGACAAGATACATCTCGCCGGCGAATATCGCGGCGCGCTGCGGCCCGAACACCGTGTAAGGGATCGAGAACGTGCGAAGCTGGTCGTAGAGGAACAGGCGGAAGGTCGGGTAGAGCTCCTCCACGAGGTCAGCCATGTAGTCGAGCTGAGCCCGCCGGGCGCCCTTGTCCAGCCGCCGCCAGTGGCCGCGGCCTTCAGCGAGCAGCTCAAGCCGCTGGAGGGGCATGCAGACTTCCATGTCCGTCTCGGGACGGCGGTTGTAACGAATTCGGAATTCGGCGTTGCGAAGCTGCCAGGCGGGGTCGGGAGCGGTGCGCCCAGAATACTCGTACTCAATGACGTCGGCCGTCCGCAAGAGATCCGGAATCTGCGCGGGCACGTAGCGGATCTTGTAGCCGATCGCCTCCTTGTGCCAGCGCTCGATCAGCGTTTCCTGCTCGGCCCCGGCGGCGACCGCGATCTCCAGCGCCGGCTTGATTTCCGCCGCCAACGCCTCGTCTTGCGAGAGGCCGAGAAGCCAGTCGAGGCTCACCGCGTACTGCTCCGACATCCTGCGCAACGTATCGGCCCTCGGAAGGCGGGTCGAACGGCTAGAGAGAAGCTGGGTGAGCGCGGAGCGGTCGATGCCGATCGACTGGGCGAAAGCGGAGCGCGTGACCCCCGCCCGGTCGATAAGGGCCTGCAGGCGCTCGCGAAAGACCGGCCCGAGTTCTCGCTTGTCCATCACTTGATGTGTAAAGTCAACGTGTGTGGATTTTGAACGCCATTCAACTCGCTTGCAATCCAAATGCAACATCCGGTGTGCATTATCACGTTGTCGTGAACGTAGAAATGGGGTGTCCTATCCGTATGGACATAAAGCGATTTGCGATGCGGGACGTGGAGTGGCCCACCGTCGCGCTGCTTTTCGCGTGCTATGCGGGCTGGGCCGCGGCGACCGCCTCTTACGGGGCTCTCGGGCCCGTTTTCTTGATCCTTTTCGCGGCGCCGCTCGTCACGCTTCACTCCTCGTTGCAGCATGAGGCGCTGCACGGTCATCCGACCCGCTCCGCCGCGTTCAATGAGGCGCTGGTCTTTCTTCCGCTCGGCCTTCTCTTTCCCTATCGCCGCTTCAAGACGGTGCATCTGCAGCACCACAACAACTCGATGCTGACGGACCCCTACGACGATCCGGAGTCCTTCTACTATGCCCTCGCGGACTGGCGAGAGCTGCCGCCCCTCCTCAAGCAGGTGCTCAAGTTCAACAACACCTTCCTTGGCCGCTTCACCATCGGACCGCTGGTCATGCTGGTCGGCTTTGTGGGGCGGGACCTGCAGCTGATTGCGGCGGGCGATCGTGGCGTCGGGCGCGCGTGGCTCCACCACTTCGCGGGGCTGCTTATCGTGCTCGGCTGGACGATGGGGGTCTGTGACATCCCGCTCTGGGTCTACATCGTGACCGCCTATCTTGGGATATCGCTCCTCAATCTGCGCACGTTCGCCGAGCACCAGGCGCACGAGACGGCGGGGGGGCGAACAGCAATCGTCGAAGCATCGCCGTTCTTCGCCCTCCTGTTCCTCAACAACAACCTGCACTTCGTGCACCACGACAATCCGCGCATAGCCTGGTACAGGCTGCCGGCGCTTTACCGTGCGCGCCGGGCGGAATACCTCGCCGCCAATGAGGGCTACGTGTTTTCCGGGTATGGCGAGGTGATCCGGCGCTACCTCCTCCGGCCGAAGGCTCCGGTCCCGCACCCCTATCTCAGACGGAACTGAGCCGTCTTGCCACGATCCGCACGATCCGCACCAGCCGCATCGCTACCCATGTACGATTGGCCGGAGGTCGCATCGGCACACGATGCGCTGTGGACCGCGATCGCCAATCGCTTGAACGCGGCCGGCATCGCGGCGCCCGAAGCGCTCGACCGCTCGCGACCTTCGGACGAGGTGTGGGCCGACCCCGGCCTCGTCCTCTCGCAGACCTGCGGCTACTCCTACGCGACCCGTCTTCGCAGAAAGGTTCGGCTGGTCGCCACCCCGGCCTATGACGTCGAAGGCTGCTCCGGTCCTCGCTATTCGAGCGCCGTCATCGCGCGCCGGGGCGAGGGGGGCGCCCTCGCCGACCATGCCGGCCGTCGTGTCGCCTTCAATGCCCGGGACAGCCTGTCCGGCTACGTGGCGCTCCTGACGGCCATGCGGGAGGAGGGCCTTGACCCCGGCGGCTTCGAGTGGGTGGAGGCCGGGAGCCACCGGGGATCGGTTCGCGCCGTGGCGTCGGGGGCAGCCGACCTCGCCGCAATCGACGCGATCTGCTGGGCGCTGGCGCGTGAGCACGAGCCGGATACCGCATCAGGGCTGCAGGTGGTGGCATGGACGCTGCAGCGGCCCGGCCTGCCGCTTATCACCGCCGGCTGGCGCAGCGAGGACGACCTTTCCCGGATCCGCACGGCACTGGAATACGGGCTGGCGGATGCCGGGACGACGCGCGCCCGCCGGGCCCTCCATATCAGCGGCTTCGCCGTCCTGAACGACGAGGACTACGAGCCGTTCGGCGCGCTCGGCGTCTGATCCGGGTGAGAAACTTGTGAGCGCCCTGACGCAAGCCGTGGATAGCGCGGATAGCGCGACAGCATCTCGTAGCCGGTGTCGGTGATCAGCACCTGCTCTTCGAGTTTCACCCCTTCATGGCCGCCGTGGCGTCCCGCATAGCTTTCGACGCAGACGACCATGCCGGGCTCGAGCACGCCGTCATAGCCTGACCGGTCCCAGTCCTCCGGATAGGGCACGGCCGGGTATTCGTCGCACAGCCCGACGCCGTGGAAGAGCACCGAATAACGGTTCGGCAGATAGTCCTCGGGCAGAGCAGCCGCGGCATGCGACAGTTCGTGGAACGTGCGCCCCGGCCGGAGCATTTCCGTGTTCGCCGCGATCTGCTCCTCGGCGATCGCGTAGAGGGCGCGCTGCTCGTTCGTCGGGCGCCGGTCGCCGGCGAGCCAGGTGCGGGAGATGTCGCAGCAATAGCCGTAGGCGCCGATCAGATCCGTGTCGAAGGCGACAAGATCGCCCGCCTCGATCACGCGCGCCGAGCACTCCTGAAACCACGGATTGGTCCGCGGGCCGGAAGCGAGCAGCCTGGTTTCGATCCATTCTCCGCCGCGGCGGATGTTCTCCGCATGCAGAATCGCCCAAAGATCGTTCTCCGTCATGCCGGGCCGCAGCGCCGCCTCCATCGTCCGCATTGCAGCCTCGCAGGCGGCGATGGCGCGGCGCATGGCCTTCAGCTCGTCGGCGCACTTCACGGTGCGCGCATGCTCCATCACCTCCTCGCCGGAGAATACGCCGATGCCGAGTTCGGTGAGCGCGTCGACGCCATGCGGATTGATCCGGTCGACGGCGAGCCGCCGGTTGCCCCCGCCATGCGCGGCCACGAGGTCGGCGATCTCCGCTGCCCAATTGCGGGCGCGCGCCTCGGCATGTTCGCCCGCCTCGTAATAGTGCCAGGCCTTCCCGTGGCGGATCTCGTCGACCAGGTCGAGATGCCACGAAAGATGCTCGCAGTGGTGAAAATCCCAGAGGATGACGGGACCTTCCGTCGCCACGAAGGCGTAGCGCACGGCGTTGTGCATGCACCAGAGCTGCATGTCGGTGGAGTCGGTCGCGTAGCGGACGTTGAGCGGGTCGTAGACGACGATGCCGGCGAGGTCGCGCTTCGCCAGCTCCGCGCGGATGCGGGCGAGCCGGTAGTGCCGCGCGGCGTCCATGTTTGGCGCGTCGAGGCCGAGCGTCGCCCATTCGCGTTCCGCCAGGTCGCCGTAGCCGATGACATGCTGGTTGAGGCCTGCGGCCTTCTCCATCGCATAGCGGTCGAGCGCGTCGCGCGCCGCCGCCGGGCCGGGATGCTCGGGCAGGACGAAGGGCGCGATCTTGCGGCGATTGCGTGACGATCCCGGTGGAAGCATGCGTGGCGATACCTTGAAGGATCAAGCAAATGGGACTATATTGGACCAAGTTGAAAGGCGGTCCAAATGTGGTCTGTGCAGCAGGCAAAGGCACGACTCTCGGAAGTGATGCGACGGGCCCGCGCGGGT
>DASWJZ010000389.1:0-9732 GCA_036396875.1 Propylenella sp. | reverse complement strand
CAAAATATTGTCTGGATAATGTAACTCGAATGGATAACCTCCGTTTCTGTAAAATTGATTTCAATTTCTTGTCAGGCCGCTTGTGAGAGGGCGCTGCCGACCGTCCTCGGAGCGCGGCCGAAGCCGGCGCTCGTGCCTGGTCCGGCGATGCATTCTGCGTGCGCGTTCCGCCGCCTGCGCGGCCGCGACGCGTCAATCCCGGCTGGGCTGCTTCACGCTTCCGACCTCCAGATACCTGAGCAGCGCGATAACGATGAAGCCGAGCACGGTCGCCATCGCGGCGATGGAGAACTGGCCGAGGCCTGTCGCGACCCCGATGGCGCCCGCCAGCCACATTCCCGCGCCGGTCGTCAGCCCGCGAACTCCCTCGGCGTTGCGGATGATGGCCCCGGCGGCGAGAAAGGCTACGCCGCCGGTGACCGCTTCGATGATGCGAACCGGATCGGATTGCGTGTTGCCGCCGGCGAGCATGTCGGAATGCAGAATTTCGGCGGTGAGCAGGGTGAACACCGCCGCGGCAAGCGCGGTCAGCATATGGGTGCGCAGACCGGCGGGGCGGTGGCGCCATTCCCGTTCGATGCCGATTACCGCGCCGAGCGTAGCGGCGACAAAGAGACGAACCGCGATCGTCTCCACCGGAAGATGCGTCTGCGACGCGAAGGCTGTGAGCATGTCCATGCGGATCCCCGTTGGCTGCCGGAGGCTGAGGCCGCGACCGTGACATAGGCGCGCGGCCGGTCAAGAAGCGTGGGCGGCGGCGCGGGCGATTGTTGATCTGCCGCCGAAAGGCGGGCAGACCTCCTGCTCCCGACTGTCGACCTCAGGCCATGGAACGCGACCGCCGATTGTCCGAGAGCCGCGCCCGCTGGGCCGTGGCCGCTATATTTCTGGCGAACGGCTTCGTCGTCGGGAGCTGGGCCGCCCAGATTCCGCTGGTGAAGGAGCGGCTGTCGATCGGGCATGACGAGCTCGGCCTTGCCCTCTTCGCGATGGCGGCCGGCGCGCTTTGCGCCATGGCGCTCGGCGGGGCGGCGATCGCGCGCTTCGGCAGCGCCGCGGTGGTGAGCGCTTCCGCGCTTGTTTGCTTCGCGGCCTTCCCGCTCGCGATATTCGCTCCGGCGCTCGCTCTCCTGCTTCCCGCCGCCTTCGTCTTCGGCGCCGCGAACGGCCTTCTGGACGTCGCCATGAACGCCCACGGCGTGATGGTCGAAAGCCGGATCGGCAGGCCCTTCATGTCCTCCTTCCACGGCATGTGGAGCCTCGGCGGCCTGCTCGGCGCGGGATTCTCGGGACTGCTGCTTTCGATCGTCGCCGCGTCCGCCGCCGCCCTGTTCGCCTCGGGGCTTGCGCTTGCCGGCGCCGTGCCGGCTCTGCTCAATCTCTTGCCGGCCGGCGCCGACAGCGACCGCGGCGGCCCCGGCTTCGTGCTTCCGGATCGGGCCACCTTCGCGCTTGGGGCGCTATGCTTTCTGGCGATGACCACCGAGGGCGCGGTGCTCGACTGGAGCGCCCTGCACCTGAAGGACAGGCTCGACCTCGGCGCAGGGGTCGCCGCGACCGGCTTCGCAGCCTTCGCCGCGACCATGGCGGCCGGGCGGTTTGTCGGCGATTGGCTGCGCGCCCGCGTCGCGGCGGTCCCGCTCGTGCGGGCGAGCGCCTTCCTTGCGGCCGCCGGCCTGGCCGTCGCGCTCGCCGCCCCGATGCCGGCGTTGGCAGTCGCCGGATTCGCGGTCGTCGGACTCGGCATGTCGAACCTCGTCCCGATCTTCATCAGCGCCTCGGCGCGCATACCCGGGCATGCGCCGGGCACGGCGATCGCGGCCGTCGCGACCATGGGATATGTCGGCTTCCTCGCCGGGCCGCCGGTGATCGGCGCGGTGGCCGAGGTGACGAGCCTCACGCTGGCGCTTGCCTTGATCGTGCTCGCGTGCCTGCTGATCGGTGTTTCCGCCGCGGCCGTCGCGCCGCGGCGGCGGGCCGCCTTCGGGGCGAGGAGTTAGAGGCTCTCGGCCGGCGGCGCGGCGTCCCAGAGCCGGGCCGCGCCGCGGACGCCGCTTGCATCCCCGTGCCGGGCGCGCACGAAGTCGACCGTGATGTCGCGCGCAAAAGTATATCTCGGCACGCGGACGGCGATGCTCTCGCAGAAGCCCGCCGTCTTCGACAGGCCGCCGCCGAGCACGATCACGTCCGGATCGAGGATGTTGACGATCACCGACAGGAGGCGCGCGAAGCGGTCATGGAGCCGCTCCACGGCGGCGGCCGCCGCCGGCTCGCCCTCCGCGGCGCGCGCCATGATCTCCTCCCCGGTCAGGGCGATGCCGCTCGCCGCGCGGTAGTCGCGCGCCAGCCCGGTGCCGGAAATGTACTGCTCCGCGCACCCTTCGAGGCCGCAATAGCAGGATGGCAGCGGAAAATCCTCCGGCCTGAGCCACGGGAGCGGCACGTGCCCCACCTCGCCCGCCGCCGCATTGTGCCCGCGATTGAGCCTCCGCCCGATCGCCATACCGCCGCCGAGGCCGGTTCCCGCCGTCACGCCGTAGACCGTCCAGGCGTCCTCTCCCGCCCCGTCGATCGCCTCCGACAGCGCGAAGCAGTTGCCGTCGTTCTCGACCCGGACGGGCCGCAGCAGGGCAGCCGACAGGTCGGCGGGAAAGTCGCGTCCGTTGCAGAAATCGAGATTGCAGTTCCGCCACAGCCCCGTCGCGGGCGACAGCGAGCCGGGCGCCCCGATGCCGACCACGCCGCGCCGCCCGCTCCGCGCTTCGGCAGCGGCCACCAGCCCGGCGATCGCATGGACGACGGCGTCGTAGCTGTGCGGGGTGCGCGTGCGTTCGCGGAAAAGCTCCGAGCCGTCCGCTCCCAGCGCGATCGCCTCGATCTTGGTGCCGCCGAGGTCGACGCCTATCCTTAGTGGCCGAGACGGTTCCTCCCCGCAAGTCATGCGCGGTAGGTCAGCTGCGCGTGTGCGCAAAGCGGGCCGGCCAGGGACGCCCGCATCTTCAGCTTCGCCGGTAGGCGTCGTCGTAGCGGACGATGTCGTCCTCGCCGAGGTAATCGCCGAACTGCACCTCGATCAGCTCCACGTCGCCTGCCCCGAAATTTTCCAGGCGGTGGATATCGCCGCGCCCGATGTCGATCGACTGCCCGCGGGTGAGCGTGCGTACATCATCTCCGACCGTGACGGTTGCCTCGCCCGACACCACCGTCCAGTGCTCCGCCCGATGCTTGTGGCTCTGCAGCGAAAGCCGTCCGTTCGGCGTAACCACGATGCGTTTCACCTTGAAGCCGGCGCCCTCGTCGAGCACGTAGAACGCCCCCCAGGGCCGGGTCTCGGTCGGCTCCCGCACCGCGTCGCCCATCAGTCGATCCGGCGTTCGCTGCCTGGATCGAAGAACATGGCGCGGTCCATGTTGAAGGCGAACACGGTCTCCGACTTCGGCGCGACCGCGGCGTCCGAGCGCATGCGCGCCACGAAGTCGCGGCCGCCGAGATGGGCGACGACATAGGTGTCGGAGCCCGCCGGCTCGACGACCTCGGCGGTGCACGCCACCTGCACGACGTTGCGCGCGTGGCGATCGGCGCCGTCGACGTCGGTCACGGCTTCCGGCCGGATGCCGAGGATCACCTTGCCCCCGGCCCGCTCCTGCAGCGCCTGGCTCGCCTTCGCCACCTGGAGGAGGGCCGGCTCGCCGCTCGCGCGCGCGAGCGACACGGCCGTCGCCCCGTTGGCGCGCACCACCTCGACAGGGACGAGGTTCATCGAGGGCGACCCCATGAAATCCGCAACGAAGATGTTGGCGGGCTTGTTGTAGATTTCGGCCGGCGTGCCGAATTGCTGGATGGCGCCGTCCCGCAGCACCGCGATCAGCGTGGCGAGCGTCATCGCCTCCACCTGGTCGTGGGTGACGTAGACGATGGTCGTGCCGAGATTGGAATGAAGCAGCTTGATCTCGGTGCGCATGTCGACCCGGAGCTTGGCGTCAAGGTTCGACAGCGGCTCGTCGAACAGGAAGACCTGCGGATTGCGCACCAGCGCCCGTCCCATGGCGACGCGCTGCCGCTGCCCGCCCGACAATTGGCTCGGCCGCCGGGAGAGGAGCTGCGAGATCTGCAGCGTTTCGGCGACCTCCCGCACCGCGCGTTCGCGCTCCGGCTTCGGCACGCCCCGCATCTCGAGCCCGAAGGCGATGTTCTGGGCGACGGTCATATTCGGGTAGAGCGCGTAGGACTGGAACACCATGGCGATGTCGCGCTCCGAAGGGCGCAGTTCGTTCACCCGCCGCCCGGCGATGCGGATCTCGCCCTCCGACAGGCTCTCCAGCCCGGCGATCGTGTTGAGCAGCGTCGATTTCCCGCAGCCGGATGGACCCACGAGGACGAGAAAGCCCCCCTCCTCCAGCGACAGGTTGATCCCCTTCAGGACCTGCACGGACCCGAAGCGCTTGGTCAGATCGCGGATCTCCAGGAACGCCACGGCTCTAGCCCTTCACGGCGCCGGCCATCAGGCCGCGCACGAAATAGCGGCCGGCGACGATATAGACGAGGAGCGTCGGCAGCGCCGCCATGATCGCGCCGGCGAAATGCACGTTGTACTCCTTCACGCCGGTCGACGAGCTGACCAAATTGTTGAGCGCCACCGTCATCGGCATCGAATCGACGTCGGCGAAGGAGGCGCCGAACAGGAAGTCGTTCCAGATGTTGGTGAACTGCCAGATCACAGTTACCACCACGATCGGGCCGGAACTCGGCAGCAGGATTCGCCAGAAGATGCGGAAGAAACCGGCGCCGTCCACCTGCGCCGCCTTGACCAACTCGGTCGGGAACGCCGAGTAATAGTTGCGGAAGAAGAGCGTGGTGAAGCCGAGCCCATAGACGACATGCACGAGCACCAGGCCCGGCGTCGTGCCCGCCAGACCGATCATGCCGAGAATGCGGGCCATCGGGATGAGCACGATCTGGAACGGGATGAAGCAGGCGAAGAGCATCAGCCCGAAGACGATCGTGTCGTGCCGGAACCGCCACTTGGTCAGCACGTAGCCGTTCAGCGCGCCGAGCAGCGTGGAAATTACGACAGCCGGCACCACCATCAGAATCGAGTTCAGGAAATACGGCCTTAAGCCGGTGGGCTGGACGCCGATCTGAGCGGTGCTCCACGCCGACCGCCAGGGATCGAGGGTCGGCGCCTCCGGCAGGGCCAGCATGTTGCCGCGCTGGATTTCGCTCAGCTCCTTGATCGAATTCACCGCCATCACGAATAGCGGCAAGAGGTAGTAAATCGCGAAGATTATGAGCGCCGCATAGATCACGGCGCGAGCGAGCACGTGCGAGGAATGGGAAGGCGCGGTGGCGGCGTGGTCGCTCATGACCGGCTCTCGTGCCGGAGTTCGCTGTAGAGATAGGGCACCATGATGGAGGCGATCATCATGAGCATGATCACCGCCGAGGCGGCGCCCACCCCCATCTGGTTGCGCGTGAACGTGTAGGAATACATGAACGTCGCCGGGAGTTCGGTGGCGCGGCCGGGACCGCCGCCGGTCAGCGCGACGACGAGGTCGTAGGACTTGATCGCGAGGTGCGACAGCACGACGAACGCCGAAAGGAAGGCCGGCCTCAGCATCGGAATGATGATGCGGCGGTAGAGCTTGAAGCCGCTCGCCCCGTCCATCTGCGCCGCCCGCAGAATCTCGACGTCGATGCCGCGGAGCCCCGCCAGGAACATTGCCATGACGAAGCCGGACGACTGCCACACGGCGGCGATGACGATCGTGTAGATCGCCATCTGCGGATCCTTGATCCAGGTGAAACTGAAGCTCTCCCAGCCCCAGTTCTGCACGACCTGCTCAAGGCCGATGCCCGGGTCGAGAAACCACTTCCACGCGGTACCGGTGACGATGAAGGAGAGCGCCATCGGATAGAGGTAGATCGGCCGCAACAGGCCTTCGGCGCGTATCTTCTGGTCGAGCAGAATCGCCAGCAGGAGACCGATCGCAGTGCAGATGCCGATATAGAGCGTACCGAAGATCGCCAGGTTGCGCAGCGCGGTCCACCAGGAAGGCTGGGCGAAGAGTTTCTCGTAATTCAGAATTCCGACCCAGTCGAAGCGCGGCAGGATGGTTGAGCCGGTCGTCGACAGATAGGCGGTGAAGACGATGAAGCCGTAGACGAACAGGAGGATGACGGCGAAGCTCGGCGCAAGCACGACGCGCGGCAGCCAGTCCTGCAGCTTCCGGCGGATATTGGCCGGACCCGCCGCGGCGGTGACGATGGGCGCGCTCGTAAGCGTCGACGTCATGGACCCGAGAATTCCGTTACCGGGCTTGAACGAAACGGCCCCGGCCCGAGAGGGTCGGGGCCGCCTGTTTGCATTCCGACGTTACTGAGCCGCGGCGACCGCGTCCACCAGCGCCGTAACGGCCTCGTCCGACGACGCGATCTCGCCGTTCAGATGCCGGGTCACGACGTCATAGACGGCGTTCTTCACGGCCGCGGGGGCGCCGTGGCCGTGCGCCAGCGAGCCGAACAGCGTGCCGGCGGAAGACGCCTCGGCGAGATCCGCCATGCCCTTCTTGGCGCAGTCGTCGAACTCGGCGTCCGAGATGTCGGTGCGGGCGGGAACCGAGCCCTTCACCTTGTTGAACGCGACCTGGAAGGAGGGATCCTCGATGGCGCTCGCGAGCTTCTTCTGCGCGCTCAGCTTGTCGTCGCCAACGGCGAACATGACGAACTGGTCGGCATTGAAGAGAACCGTGCCCTGGGTCCCGGGGAAGCGGGCGCAGACGAAATCGGTCCCCGGCACCTTGCCGGCGTTGATGAACTCGCCCTTTGCCCAGTCGCCCATGAACTGGATGCCGGCCTCGCCGTTCATCACCATGGCGGTCGACAGGTTCCAGTCGCGGCCCGAGAAGTTCGGGTCGAAGTAGCCCTTCAACTGCGTCATGCGGTCGAAGACCTGCTTCATCGTGTCGGAGCCGAGCGCTTCCGGATCGAAATCGTTCAGCGCCTTCTTGTAGAAATCCGGCCCGCCGGTCGTCACGACGACGGCCTCGAACACGGTCGCGTCCTGCCAGGCCTGGCCGCCATGCGCGATCGGGGTCACGCCGCTTGCCTTGATCTTGTCGAGCGCGGCGACGAGGCTGTCCCAGTCGGTCGGCAGCTCGGAGACGCCGGCCTTGTCGAGCACCGCCTTGCTGGCCCACATCCAGTTGGTCGAATGGATGTTGACCGGCGCCGCGATCCAGTGGCCGTCATATTTGGAGAAGTTCTGGAGCGCCGCCGGGATCACCTCGTCCCAGCCTTCCTCGGCCGCCAAATCGTCGAGATTGCCGACGACGCCGAGTTCCGCCCAGTCGAGGATATCGTAACCGAGCATTTGGGCCGCCGTCGGCGGATTGCCGGATGTGGCGCGCGAGCGGAGCACCGTCATGGCCTCCGTGCCGCCGCCGCCCGCGACCGGCATATCTTTCCAGGCGACGCCTTCCTTCTCGAGATTCTGCTTCAGCACATTGAGCGCCGCGGCTTCGCCGCCCGACGTCCACCAGTGCAGCACCTCGACGCTTTCCTGAGCCAAGGCGGCGCCGGTCATCATGGCGAGTCCCGCCACGCTGCCGATCAGCCTCGGCAGAAGAACCTTCTGCATGGAATTCCTCCCGATTGAACCAGAGGCTGCGGCTCTGCCGGCTTCCACCGGCGTCGCAGCCTTGGCCATCTGTAGCGACGCGGGTTCTCCGAAGTCAATCGGCGCCCCAATGCGGCAGCCTTACCCCGAATCCCGAAAACAGCGGCGGCAGCGGGGTTTCCGCACTACCTGCAGGCTGTCTTCCGGAGGGACTGGCATGCCGGGCGCGCGTTCCATGTTCCGCGCGCCGGCAAACGCAACCCGCCGCTATTCGGCGGCCACCCGCTTGTCGCCGCGCCGCTCCGCCGGCTCCACTTCGCGGCCGGCCGCACCCTTCAGCGGCGGCAGCTTGTTCACGCCATTGGAATCGTAGGTCGTGAGCTCGATGTCGCCCTCCGCAGCCCTGAGCGCATTCAGGAAAGCATGCAATTCGAGCAGCGTCATTCGCAGATAGGCCTCCGAAGCTTGGCGCTTCTTGCTCGCATCCAGGACGGACAGCGAGAATCCCATACGCTCGAGATCAAAATCCCGAATCTCAACCCCGAGATTGAGGCTGCTCATTTCGCATCTCCCTCTGGTACACGGCCGGGTGCGCGGAGCTGAAGCCGCCGCACCTGCCGCGCCTCGGCTTCATTCCGTAGCCCTTCATATCGGGTTTTGAGCCATCCTTCTAGCGCGAGGACAAAGCGGATTAGCGAAGGCGAAGGGAAGGCTGTAAAAGCGATGATCGATATGCCTTGGCGGAGTCTCGATGCGGCTCTCTGCACTGTTCGTGAGCCTGTCGATCGTCGCCGCGTGGCTTGCGCCTTCCGCGGCGTCGCCTCTTGGCGATGCGGCGAGGCAGCTTGACGGCGAATGGCGCGGCGACGGCTACGTGCTGCGCGTCGACAGCGGCCGTGCGCAGGCCAGCATCGATCCCGCCCGGCCCTTCGAATGGCGCCGTTTCGAGGTCAAGGAGGCGCGGGACGGAGAGGTCGTCTTCGTGGTCGGCGCCGAGCTCTTTCAGGCGACGCTCGACGACGAGATGCTGGTTCTGACGGGCACCGGCTTCCGCGGCGAGCGAATACTCTTCCGCGACCCCCGCCTGCGGGGGACGACGGCCGACTGAACCGGCGCATCTGCCGGCCGACGGGGCCCGACGCGCTGAAACCGGGAGGGAACCGGCCCCGCCACGGTCGCGCAGCGGAAGAAGCTCGCGCCGGCCGTGGCCACCGTTTTGCCCTGTTCCCTGCCGAAAGTGCGGCATTACGCCCGTCGTACAGAGTGGACAGCTGAGTGCCGGCCGCCCGGATGCGTTTTGAAGGACCGAACTGTGGACCGCGCCGAGCTTTCCATTGAAATCTCGCGCCTGGTCTCGCGGGCACTGAACGGCGAGACCATCGACGTCACTGTCGAGGGTGAGGGACTCGCCGTGAAATATCCCGGTCTCGGCATGTCCGGCCAGATGATCGCGGACGCCATCGCCAGCGCGACGGGGATGATGGGGATGATCCGGAGCGGCAACGGCCTGGCGGCGGATATTGCGGCGCCTGCGGGGGAAGCCGGCGGCCGGAACGGCGAAGCGGCCGCGGCGGCGAATGCCGCGGATGGACCGCGGGGGCTGCAGCCGGCCGAAGAGGCGATCGCCGGCGCGCTGACGGCCGGCGGAAGCAGTTTCGAAGCGCATGCCGAACCGGCCGACGCCGGCGCCGGCGAGGACGAAAGCCTGGGCGGAGCGACGCCCGCTGCTACGGACCCGGGCGACGGAGCGGACGGCGGACTGGCCGCCGCCTTCAGCCGCGGCGCCGTCGCGTTCCGCCGCGCGCTCTTCCGCGCCTGAACCCGTCCTGGAGGAGGCCATCGCCCGCTACGGCAGGCCCGACATCTTCAACACTGACCAAGGCTCGCAGGGCGGATTCAAACGGTCGTCGCAACACTCCAAAGTTGGAGGTTGCGATGAGCATTCGAAAGCGGCGGTCGGCGCGGTCTGGACGGGGGCCATTAACTTCACCAGGACGGCCGCCTGTGGCGGGACGCGATGAACAGAGCAGATTCTGGCGGGCGATAGCCGCGGGGCTGAGCAGCGAAGATGCTGCGCTCGAAGCCGGGGTGTCGCAGCCTGTAGGGACCAGATGGTT
>DASWJZ010000388.1:0-1576 GCA_036396875.1 Propylenella sp. | reverse complement strand
TCGGCATCGTCGGATCGGTGGCGCGCGGCGAGGCGACGGAGGAGAGCGACATCGACGTGATCGCCGACATCACGGGTCGGCCAACGCTGTTCTCGCTCAGCCGCGCCGAGAGGGAGCTTGAGCAGGCTGTCGGCGTCGGCTTGCCAGTGGAGATCGTCTTGCGCGAGGACATGCGACCGAGCGGACGCAAGCTCATCGAACGCGATCTTTTGCTGCTTTGATGGACGAATTCGACCGTGAGTGGCTCAAGGACATGCTGGAATATGCCAGCAAGGCGGTACGGATCCTCGGGGCGCAAGATGCGGCAGCGCTCGAAGCCGACGAGCCCAAGCTTCTGGCCGTCAGCCTTGCTGTCCAGGTGACGGTTACCGCACGCGGAGTCCTCGGGTGATCGCCGGTACAGTTCGAGAACATCTGCCGCCATTGATCTCGGCGCTCAAGCAAGCACTGGGGAACGAGGACCAATGAGCGCCAATCTCACCGCCTTCCTCTACCTCGTATCCGGCGTCCTCTTCATCCTGGCGCTCAGGGGGCTTTCGCATCCGGAGACGAGCCGGCAGGGGAACCTGTTCGGCATGGTCGGCATGGCGCTCGCCATCCTGACCACGCTGTTCGGCCATCCGCCGGCGGACGTCTGGGGATGGCTGCTGCTGATCGTCGCGATGGCGGCGGGCGGCGCGGTGGGCGCGACGATCGCGCGGCGCATCCCGATGACGGCAATGCCGCAGCTCGTCGCGGCGTTCCACTCGCTGGTCGGCCTCGCCGCCGTGCTCGTCGCGGCCGCCGCGCTCCATGCGCCGCAGGTCTTCGGCATCGGCATGCCGGGCGCCGTCCACGCGCAGGCGCTGGTCGAGATGAGCCTCGGCGTCGCCATCGGCGCCGTCACCTTCACCGGCTCGGTGATCGCCTTCGCCAAGCTCAACGGCAGCATGTCGGGCGCCCCGATCCTGCTGCCGGCGCGGCATGCCGTGAACGCCGGCCTCGCCGTGCTGCTCGTCGTCCTCGTCGTTCTTCTGGTGACGACCGAGAGCCGCCTCGCCTTCTGGCTGATCGTGCTCGCCAGCCTGGCGCTCGGCGGCCTCATCATCATTCCGATCGGCGGCGCCGACATGCCGGTCGTCATCTCGATGCTCAACTCCTATTCCGGCTGGGCGGCGGCGGGCATCGGTTTCACGCTCGGCAACACGGCGCTGATCATCACCGGTGCGCTGGTCGGCTCCTCGGGCGCCATCCTCTCCTACATCATGTGCAAGGGGATGAACCGGTCGTTCATCTCCGTCATCCTCGGCGGATTCGGCGGCGAGTCGGCCGGGCCGGCGGCCGACCTCGGCGACCGCATCGTGAAGCAGGGCTCGGCGGAAGACGCGGCGTTCCTGATGAAGAACGCCTCCAGGGTCATCGTCGTCCCCGGCTACGGCATGGCGGTGGCGCAGGCGCAGCATGCGCTGCGCGAGATGGCCGACATGCTGAAGAAGCACGGCGTCGAGGTGAAATACGCCATCCATCCGGTGGCGGGCCGCATGCCCGGCCACATGAACGTGCTGCTCGCCGAGGCGAACGTGCCCTACGACGAGGT
>DASWJZ010000387.1:0-15293 GCA_036396875.1 Propylenella sp. | reverse complement strand
GGCCTCGTCGGCGACCGTTCCTTCGCCCTCCGCCGCGCGCCCGAAGCGCCGGTCCGTAAGCCTTTACGGCAGCAATCGGCGTGACCCGGTTCTCGATTGCGATGCGGGAGGAGCAGCCGCCGCGCCGGCCGGCCCGTCGGGCCCGTCGGCGGCCGCTCAGGAATGCATGCGCGGCTTGCGCAGGAAGACGTCGCGCTCGGACGATGCGATGCGCGTCTCGAGCGTCTGCCCGTCGCGGAAGAGGGTGAGCGGGACGTCCACGCCTGCCGGACCGAGCGCCCAGACCTTGCGGAAAAACTCGGCCAGCCCGGAGACCCTCTCGGTCGCGACGGCGACGATCATGTCGCCCTGGGTGAGCCCGGCGCTGTCGGCAGGGCCGCCGTCATAGGTGCCGACGACGAACACGTTGCCGTCCAGCTCGGTCGCGAAAAGACCGAGCCACGGCCGTGCTGGCGTCTGGGCGCGTCCCGTGGCCATCAAATCGTCGAGGATCGGCTTCAGCAGATCGATCGGCACTACCATGTTGAGGCTGCCGCTCTCGCGGCCCCCGCCCCGGTGCTCGACCTGCAGCGATCCGATGCCGAGAAGGCCGCCGTCCGGGCCGATCAGCCCGCCGCCGCCCCAGAACGGATGGGCGGGCGCGGTGAAGATCGCGTCGTCGAGGACATACTCCCAATAGCCGGCGAATTCCTGCCGCGCCACGATGCGCGCGGCGATCGAGTGCTTGCGGCCGCCGGCGCCGCCGAAGACGACACGCGTGCCGACCGACGCCGCAGCCGATTCGCCGAGCGGCAGCGCCGGCAGGTCGAGCGTCCCCAGCGCCTGGACGAGCCCGAAGCCGGTGGCCTGGTCGTAAGCGAGCGGATGGCCCGCGACCACGGTGCCGTCGACACGGCCAATCCAGATTTCCTCCGCCTCGGTGATCAGATATCCGATCGTGAGGACCAGCCCGTCGCGGATGACGGCGCCGTGGCCGCCGCGCTCGGTGCCGAGCGTTCCGGCCGTGAAGGCGTCCTCCGGCACGATCGCGCGCAAGGCCACGATCGACGAGAGCACGCGCTCGAGGTCGAATTCGAAATCGCCGGGCTTCGGTTGTCTGTTCGGCGCGATCTGCCAATCGCTCAAATGGGCCATTCCGCAGTCCGTATGGAATCACGGCCCTTATATGGCTCTCAGTGGGGCCGCGTGAAGGCGCGGCGCTCCGCCTCCGCCTCCTCGCGGCAGGCGCAGCCTTCGATGTGGTCGTTTACCAGCCCCATCGCCTGCATGAACGAATAGACCGTGGTCGGCCCCACGAACGACCAGCCGCGCTTGCGCAACGCCTTTGACAACGCGATCGATTCCGCCGTTTTCGCCATCGCCATCAGCGTGGGACGGTCGATGCGGGCCGGGCGGCTCCCTGCCGCCGGCTCGAAGCGCCAGACGAACGCGGCGATCGAGCCGGCCTCGTCGACGAGCTCCAGCGCGCGGCGCGCATTGTTGACGACCGATTCGATCTTGCCGCGATGCCGCACGATTCCGGCATCGGCTAAGCAGCGCTCGATGTCGGCGGGACCGAAGCGGCCGACTTTCCGGAAGTCGAAGCCGGCGAAGGCGCGGCGGAAATTCTCCCGCTTGCGCAGGATGGTGAGCCAGGAGAGCCCGGACTGGAAGCCCTCGAGGCAGAGCTTCTCGAAAAGACGCCGGTCGTCGCCGACCGGCCGGCCCCATTCGCTGTCATGGTAGCCGACGTAGAGCGGGTCGGCGCGCGGCCACGCGCAGCGGATGCGGCCGTCGGGGCCGGCGGCGAGTCCCTCCGGGAGAGTCACGGCGTCACAAACCTTGCGGCGGGGATGCTTGCCGCTATGATCCGCAACGGTCTCATCATGCCCAAGGTTTTTGCCGCGATCGCCATGCGCCCTGCGCTCCTGAGCCTGACAGCCGCGCTTCTCCTCGTCGTGTCGGCCGGACCCGGCCGGGCGTTCTCCGATGCCGAGCTTGCCGACGCATTCGAGCGGACTGTCTTCGGCTCTGAATATCCGAGCTGGGGATGGCAGTCACGCCTCGTCAAGAAGTTCACCGAGACGGTGCGATTCTACGTCGACGACCGCTCGGCGGCCCGCCGCGGCGGCGAGGTCCTCGCCTTCGTGCGGTCGCTGCCGGGCTTGATCGACGGGCTCCGGGTGGCGGTGGCGGCCGGCCCCGAGGCGGCCAATTTCAGGGTCTTTGTCGTCGACCGCGCCGACTACAATTCCGTCGTCACCAGCGACGTGTACGGGCGGCCGAGCTCCAGCTTCGCGCCGGGCAAGTGCCTGGTGCGCGTCGTGTCGTCGATGTCGGGCATCAGCCGCGCCGACGCCGTTGTCGTCGCGGACGAGGGCGAGTTTCTTTTCCGCCGCTGCATGACGGAGGAGGTGCTGCAGGGGCTCGGCCCGGTCAACGACGACGCCTCGCTCGCGGCGAGCATGTTCAACGACAATTCGCGCGCCTCGGCGTTCACCCGCCTGGACCGCTTCATCCTGAACATGCTCTATCACCCGCTCGTTCAGCCGGGCATGACGAAGGCGGAGATGAGTCGCGTCATGCCGGCGGTCATCCGCGATGTCCGCGCCCGGCTCGAATAGCGGCAACACTCCCTTAGGCATGACGCCAGATTGACGGAGCGGGCGACGCGCCCGCCACAGCCGCTTTACCAACGGCAGACAAGTGCTGTTTACTGTCCGCGGCGTCCCGACGGCAGTTGCGAGTACGTCATGCATCGCTTCGTCCTTTTCCTTCTCTCCGCTCTTCTGGGTCTTGCTTCCCCCGCCGTGGCCGGGCCGCGCCCGCAGACGAGCGGCGATCCTGTGATCGACGCGCAATGGCGCGCACACCTGCAGGCGTCAATGCAGACGCCGATCGATCCGCGCACGGCGCCGGCGCGCGGACTGTTCCGCGGCCTCGCCCCGCGCCAGGCGACGGTCAGGCCGCCGGCCATCGCCGCGCCCGTGCAACGGCGCGGAATCGATCGAGCCTATCTCCCGGCGGTAATCGACTATCCGACCAGGGAGCGCCCCGGCACGATCGTCATCGATCCGCGCCGGCGCTACCTGTTCCTCGTGCTGGAGAACGGCAAGGCGCAGCGCTACGGCGTCGGCGTCGGGCGCGACGGATTCGGCTGGTCGGGCGCCGTCAGGGTCGGCCGCAAGGCCGAGTGGCCGACTTGGACGCCGCCGGCGGCCATGCGCAGACGCCAGCCCTACCTGCCGGTCTCCATGGCCGGCGGGCCGGACAACCCGCTCGGCGCCCGCGCCCTCTATCTTTACGACGGCGGGCGGGACACCCTCTTCCGCATCCATGGATCGAACGAGCCGTGGACGATCGGCCACGCGGTGTCGTCAGGATGCTTCCGGATGCGTAACGAAGATGTGATCGAGCTCTACAACAGGGTCCGCATCGGCGCCCGCGTGGTCGTCCTCTAGCCGCGCTTCGCTCGTCGCCGCTCTATTGTTGCGCGGCGAAGATTCTGCAATGCATAGCCGCTGGATGCGCATCGCCTGACGCCTGTATCCGTGTTCCGGAGGACGAGATGAAACTCATCAGCCTGCATGCTGCCGTGCTCGGCATCGCGGTCGCCCTCGCAGCTTCGGCGGAAGCCGAGCCGCTCCGGATGTTCGATCCGGTGACGCGCAGTTTCGTGGTCTACGATCTCGAAGTGGCCCCGAGGCAGTCGGGGGCCGCGGCGCGCGGGACGCAGCAGGCGGCGCTGCCGCAGAACCCGCCGCAATTGGCGCCGGCAATCTCGCGGCACCGCAAACCGGGGCCTGAGTTCGACCGGCAGATCGTGGCTTTCGATACGGCCGAGGAGCCCGGCACCGTCATCATCGATACGGCGCAGAAATTCCTCTTCTACGTGCAGGAAAGCGGCAGGGCGATCCGATACGGCGTCGGCGTTGGGCGCGAGGGTTTCGGCTGGACCGGCACGGTGCATGTCGGCTCCATGCAGGAAGCGCCGAAATGGTTTCCGCCGCCCGAGATGGTCGCGCGCCAGCCGGAACTTGCGAAATACGTCGCCGACGGCATGCCGGGCGGCGAGGGCAATCCGCTCGGCGTGCGCGCCCTCTATCTCCACGACGACAAGGGCAAGGACACGCTCTACCGCATCCACGGGACGATCGAGCCGTGGTCGATCGGCCTCAACGTCTCGTCCGGCTGCATCCGCATGCTGAACGAGAACGTGACCGAGCTCTATTCCCTGGTCACGATCGGAACCAAGGTCGTGGTGCTCTGAACGCCGGCTAGAAACGGGCCGGGTCAAGCGGCTCGGCGGCCCGAGGAGCGGGCTGCTCTCCGTCCGGGATGCCGGCCGCCCTTCATGTCGCGCGTCGTTCGGCACGAAACCTTTTCGGCCCTCGAAGCCTTTAAATGCGAAACAGATCGCGATGTCATCGCGAAACGGGGCGGCCTTATCAGCGGGGCCAACTCGAAGACGAAATTTGGACGGAGGGTGAGATGAGGTTTTTAGAGTCTGCCCGCGCATTGCTGCTCGGTGTTGCGGCATCGGCAGTGGTCGCCAGCGCCGCCGATGCGCTTCCTTTCCGCTACTACGATCCGTCGGCGCGCGCCTTCGTCACCATCGATCCGCAGCAGCAGGGCCGATGGGCGCTAGATCCGCAATACCAGGCGCAGGTCGTGTCGTTCCCGACCGCCGAGGCGCCGGGCACGGTCGTCATCGATACGCAGGCGAAGTTCCTTTACTACGTGCTGAAGGATCAACTCGCCATCCGCTACGGGGTCGGCGTCGGCAAGGACGGCTTCGGCTGGAGCGGCACGGTGCGCGTCGGCGCCAAGCAGGAGTGGCCGAGCTGGACGCCGCCCGCCGAGATGATCAAGCGCCGGCCGGAACTCGTGGAGTATGCTGGCGGCATGCCCGGCGGACCCGACAACCCGCTCGGCGCCCGCGCGCTCTATCTCTTCGACGGCGGCCGCGACACGATGTTCCGCATCCACGGCACCAACGAGCCGTGGTCGATCGGCCAGAACGTCTCCTCCGGCTGCATCCGCATGCTGAACGAGCATGTGACCGAGCTGCACCGGATGGTGAGGATCGGCGCAAAGGTCATCGTGATGTGACGACGTGCGGCGCGAGCCGCGGCTCTTCGGGCTGCGAGGTTGCCCGCCGCCGTCAGGTCCCGGAGCGGACGGCTCCCAATGAAATGCCTTCGTGCTTCCGTTTCGCCTCGATCCGGCGTGCGTGCAGGATCGGCTCGGTGTATCCGTTCGGCTGCTCGCGCCCCTTGAAGACGAGATCGCACGCCGCCTGGAAGGCAACGCTTGCCGCAAAATCCGGCGCGATCGGGCGGTAGAGCGGATCGAGAGCGTTCTGCCGGTCGACGACCGTGGCCATCCGCTTCAGCGTCTCCATCACCTTTTCGCGGGTGACGATGCCGTGATGCAGCCAGTTGGCGATGTGCTGACTGGAGATGCGCAGCGTGGCGCGATCCTCCATCAGGCCGACATCGTTGATGTCGGGCACCTTGGAACAGCCGACCCCTTGGTCGATCCACCGCACCACGTAGCCGAGGATGCCTTGCGCGTTGTTGTCGATCTCCGCCTGGATTTCCTCCCGCCGCCAATTGGGTCGCTCCACGACCGGGATCGAGAGGATATCGTCGATCGAGGCGCGCGGGCGCGACCTGAGCTCCGCCTGTCGGACCCTGACGTCGACGCTGTGGTAATGGAGCGCATGCAGCGTCGCGGCGGTCGGCGACGGCACCCAGGCGGTATTCGCGCCGGCCATCGGATGCGCGATCTTCTCCTTCAGCATCGCCGCCATCAGGTCGGGCATCGCCCACATGCCCTTGCCGATCTGGGCGTGGCCGGGGAGGCCGCAGCGGAGCCCGATGTCGACGTTGGAATCCTCGTACGCGCGGATCCAGGTCGCGCTCTTCATGTCGCCCTTGCGGATCATCGGGCCGGCTTCCATCGACGTGTGGATCTCGTCGCCGGTGCGGTCGAGGAACCCGGTGTTGATGAAGAAGACGCGGTCCTTCGCGGCGCGGATGCATTCCTTGAGGTTCACCGTCGTCCGCCGCTCTTCGTCCATGATCCCCATCTTCAGCGTATTCGGGGGCATCCGGAGCGCCTCCTCGACGCGGCTGAAGAGCTGGGTAGCGAAAGCGACCTCCTCCGGGCCGTGCATCTTCGGCTTCACGACATAGACCGAGCCGGCGCGGCTGTTCCGCCGGGTTCCTTCCGGGCCGACGTCATGCAGCGCGATCGCGCCAGTCACCATCGCGTCGAGAATGCCTTCCGGAATCGGCTTGCCTTCGCGGTCGAGCACCGCGTCGGTCGTCATCAGATGTCCGACATTGCGGACGAGCATAAGGCTGCGGCCGTGCAGCGAAAGCTCTCCGCCGTCCGGGCTCTTGTAGCGCCGGTCGGCATTGAGCGCGCGCTCGACCGTCCTCCCGCCCTTTTCGAAGGTGGCGGATAGATCGCCCTTCATCAGGCCGAGCCAGTTCCGGTAGGCAACGACCTTGTCCTCGGCATCGACCGCGGCGATCGAGTCCTCCAGATCCATGATCGTGGTGAGCGCCGCTTCCAAGTTCATGTCGGCGATGCCGGCCGGATCGTCCTTGCCGATCATGTGATCGCGGTCGATGCGGACCTCCAGATGCAGCCCGTGCCGCTTGAGGAGCAGAGCGTCGGGCCGGTCGGCGGCGCCCTTGTAGCCGGCGAAGCCGCCGGCGGTCTTCAGCGTCGTCTCGCCCGCGCCGGTCGAGACGAGGAGCCGGCCCTCGCCGACCCTGAAGCCGGTCGCATGGCGCCACGACCCCGTCGCCAGCGGCGCCGCCTCGTCGAGCACGCCGCGCGCGTATTCGACCACTTTTTCGGCGCGCCGGGGATTGAAGGCAGCGCGGCGTTCGGCGCCATCCTCGTCGGGGATGGCGTCGGTTCCGTAGAGCGCGTCATAGAGGCTGCCCCAGCGCGCATTCGCGGCATTCAGCGCATAGCGGGCATTCATCACCGGAACGACGAGCTGCGGCCCGGCGACTTTTGCGATTTCCGGATCGAGGTCGGCTGTCGCCACGCTGAAGTCCGGTCCCTCCGGCTCCAGGTAGCCGATGTTCCGCAGGAACGATTCGTACTCGCGGAGGTCGAACGCCTTTTCCCGCCGCTGGCGATGCCAGGCGTCGATCTCCGCCTGCAGGCGGTCGCGCTTCGCCAGCAGCTCGCGATTCTGCGGGGTGAGATCGCGGACGACGGCGGCGAGGGCCGGCCAGAACTGCCCGGGCGAGATGACGGTGCCCGGCAGCGCTTCCTCATTCACGAAGGCATGGAGGTTTCGGGCCGCACGCAGTCCGCCGACTTCAACCCGATCCGTCATTCGGTGCTCCAGTTTTCCACGACGCTGCACGGGGTTGCACCCGGATTTTTGCCATTCCGCCACCCCTCTGTTAGGTTCGGGCTGCATAACGGTATCGCAATCGGAGGTCCACCGGCCGGGCGCGGCTCGCCGGAAGCCTGCTTCTCAACCCAGGAAACGAGATGCAATCCAACATCGCCGCCCCGACCGGGCATTTGAACGAAACGCTCGGCAGCCGCATCGCTTACGCACGCGAAGCGCAAGGCCTGAGCACCGCACAACTCGCGCGCCGGTTCGGAGTTAGGACGGAGACGATGCTGCGCTGGGAGACCGATCGGGCGCGGCCCCGCGCCAATCGCCTGCAGCTGCTGGCGGGCCTCCTGGGCGTCAGCCTGGCATGGCTGCTGGCCGGCCAGGGCGTCGGGCCGCAGGAGCCTCGCGAGGAGGCCGACGACGAAGACGGCGGCGATGCGCTCGGCGCGGAAATCTCCAGGTTGCGGGACGACGCCGTCCGCATCCTGCAGCGCATCGACGCGATCGAGCGCGTCGCGCGCCTCAGCGCCAACCCGCCTCGCTAGAGTTTCCACCCGCCTGCGGCGGTTGGACGTGGCGGGCGAGGCGGTTCAGCAGCCCGCCGTGGTCGCTCCCGTACGCCCAGTCGAGCAGCTCGACCGTATGCAGCACCGGTATGATGGTGCCCGCGGCGATCTGCGTCATGCAGCCGATATTGCCGGTGGCGATCAGGTCGGGAGCGACGGCCTCGATGTTTCTAACCTTCCGGCTCCGCAGCCGGCTGGCGATCTCCGGCTGCAGGAGGTTGTAGGTTCCCGCCGAGCCGCAGCAGATGTGACCCTCCGGAATGTCGCGCACTTCAAAGCCGGCCCTCTCCAGGAGCGCTTTCGGCTCTGCGACGACGCGCTGGCCGTGCTGCAGCGAGCAGGCCGAGTGGTAAGCGACAATGAGGTTTGAGTCGCGCGTCCCGGTCGGCAGATCGAGCCGTGCGAGATACTCGGTCACGTCGAGGGCGAGCGTGGCGACGCGCGCCGCCTTCTTCGCGTAGCGGCGGTCGCGCCGGAACATGTGGCCGTAGTCCTTGATCGTCGTGCCGCAGCCGGAAGCGGTCACCAGGATCGCGTCAAGACCCTCGCCCTCGATCTCCGCGATCCATGCGTCGATGTTGGCGCGCGCCAGATGCAGCGCCTGCGCCTCGCGCCCCATGTGGTGGACGATGGCACCGCAGCACCCCTCGCGCGCCGGGAACACGACTTCGACGCCGAAGCGGCTGAGCAGCCGCATCGCGGCGAGGTTGATCCCCGGGTCGAGGACCGCCTGCGCGCAGCCGGTCAGGAGCGCGACGCGACCGCGGCGCTTTCCCTCCGGCGTGATGCTGGTGCCCGGCGCGATGCCGTTCTGCCGGGGCAGCCGGTCGGGCGCCAGGCTGAGCATGGTCTTCAGCCGGCTGCCGAACTCGCCTCCGCGGTCGAGCGCCGCCATGAAGGGCCGTCCAAGGCGCGCCAGCCGGAGCGCCGCTGCGAACCGGCGGCGGTAAGGCAGGACCTGCGCCAGCAGAAGACGCACGAGGCGGTCGCCGACGGGCCTGCGGTAGGTCTTTTCGATCCGCACCCGCGCGTGATCGACGAGGTGCATGTAGTCGACGCCCGAGGGGCAGGTGGTGAGGCAGGAAAGACAGGAGAGACAGCGGTCGATGTGCAGCGCGACCTCCGCCGATGCCGGCTTGTCGTTCTCCAGCATGTCCTTGATCAGGTAGATGCGCCCGCGCGGTGAATCGAGCTCGTTGCCGAGTTCAAGATAGGTCGGGCAGGTCGCCAGGCAGAATCCGCAATGCACGCAGCGGCGGAGGATCTGGTCCGCTTCCTTGATCTTCGGGTCAGCAAGCTGGGCGAGCGAGAAAGAAGTCTGCACGATCCTTATCTGTCAGGATACGGGTTGCCGGTCGAGAGCCTTGCCGCGCCACGTCCGAAGCTCACGTTCCCGCCGCCATGCGCCCGGGATTGAGAATGCCGCGCGGGTCGAACTGCTCCTTTAGCCGGCGTGACAATGCGGCGAGCGCTTCCGGCTGCGGCTCGAAGGGCGCGACCGCCGAGCGGAGCGCCGGCGCTCCCCGCATCAGGGTCGCATGGCCGCCGCCGGCAGCCGCGACGGCGATGCGGATCTCGCGCGCGAGCCCGTCGTCCCCCGCATCCTCCGCCTCGATCCAGAGGAGCCCGCCCGACCAGTCGTAAAAATGACGGACCGTATGGTTCTCCTTGAGCGCCGCGATGACCGACGAGCCGGCATCCGGCGCGACGCTCACCCGCCAGACCGGGAAGGACGTCGCCTCGAAAACCTCCGCGTCGCGGAGCGCCCGCCAAAGCGCCTCCGACGCGTCGGCTTCAAGCACCGAAATGGCCCCGAGCCGGCCGAAGCGCGCTGCAAGCTTCTCGGCGCGATAGTCGACGGAGGGCGCAAAGCCTTCGATGCGGAGAAGCGTCGCCGCCTTGCCGCCCGTCGCGAACGCCGCGTCCGGGACCTCGGCGACGACTGCCTCCGGAAGGTGCGCCGCCCCCGAAACATCCCAAGGGGTCGCCATCGCGTCGCAGAGCGCGGTGACGGCGGCGGCATCGTCGAGCCCGGCGATCACAAGCGTCGCCGCAATCTCCGGTCTCGGCAGCACCTTGAAGGTCGTCTCGGTGACGACGGCAAGCGTTCCCCACGAGCCGGCAAGCCCCTTGGAAAGGTCATAGCCGGTCACGTTCTTCACCACCCGTCCGCCGGACTTGAAGGCTTCGCCCCGCCCCGATACGGCCTTGACGCCGAGGATGTGGTCGCGGGCGGCGCCGGCCTTGATGCGACGGGGTCCGCTCAGGTTGGACATGAGCGCCCCGCCGATCGTGCCGCGACCGCGCGAGGCACCGAGCAGCGGCCCGAAATCCATCGGCTCGAAGGCGAGCATCTGGTTGGAATCGCGGAGCAGCTGCTCGATCTCGGCCATCGGCGTGCCGGCCTGAGCCGAGAGCACCAGCTCCTCCGGCTCGTAGATCGTGATTCCCACCAGGCCGGCGAGGCTCAAGCCATATTCCGCCTGCACCGGGCGGCCGACGCTGCGCCTGGTGCCGTGCCCGAAAATCTCAAGCGGCGTGCCTTCCGCCGCGGCCCACCTGACGGCTTCGAGCACGGCGTCGGCGGTGTTGGGACGCAGGACCGAAGTCATCGACTGCGTTCGGGTTGCTAGAACCGCGGCAGGTCGGGGAACGGAACCTGCCCCTGGTGCACGTGCATGCGCCCGAGCTCGGCGCAGCGGTGCAATACGGGAAACATCTTCCCCGGGTTCAGGAGGTGTTCCGGGTCGAAGGCGCACTTCACCCGCTCCTGCTGCTTCAGGTCCGTCTCGTTGAACATTACCGGCATCAGGTCGCGCTTCTCCACGCCGACGCCGTGCTCGCCGGTCAGCACCCCGCCCACCTCGACGCACAGACGCAGAATATCGGCGCCGAACGCTTCCGCCCGGTCGAGCTCGCCGGGCTCGTTCGCATCGTAGAGGATGAGCGGGTGCAGATTGCCGTCGCCGGCATGGAAGACGTTGGCGACGCGCAGGGCGTATTTTTCGGAAAGCTCGCGCATGCGCGCCAGCACGACCGGCAGTTCCTTGCGCGGTATCGTGCCGTCCATGCAGTAATAATCCGGGGAGATGCGGCCGACCGCGGGAAACGCCGCCTTGCGTCCCGCCCAGAAGGTCTCGCGCTCCGCCTCCGACTGCGAAATGCGGCACGACACGGAGTTGTTGTCGCGGGCAATCGCCTCGACGCGCTCAAGAAGGCTGTCCACCTCGCGGCGCGGTCCATCCAGCTCCACGATGAGCAGCGCCTCGACGTCGCGCGGGTAGCCGGCCTGCACGAAATCCTCCGCCGCATGGATGGCCGGCCTGTCCATCATCTCCATGCCGCCGGGGATGATGCCCGCCCCGATGACGTCGGCGACGCACTTGCCGGCGTTCTCGCTCGCGGGGAAGCCGATCAGCATCGCACGCGCCGTCTCCGGCGCCGTCAGGATGCGCAGCGTCACCTCGGTCACCACGCCGAGCAGCCCCTCCGATCCGGTCATCAGGCCAAGCAGGTCATAGCCCTCGGAGTCGAGGTGCTTGCCGCCGAGACGGATGACCTCGCCGGTGATCAGCACCATCTCGATGCCGAGCACGTTGTTGGCGGTCAGCCCGTATTTCAGGCAGTGCACGCCGCCGGAATTCTCCGCCACGTTGCCGCCGATCGAGCAGGCGATCTGCGATGACGGGTCGGGGGCGTAATAGAAACCGCGGCCGGCCACCGCGGCGGTCACCGCCAGGTTGGCGACGCCCGGCTGCACCACCACGGCGCGGTTTTGGTAGTCGATCTCCAGAATCCGGTTGAACTTCGACATGACGAGAAGCACGCCGTCGGCGAGCGGCAGCGCGCCGCCGGAGAGCGACGTGCCGGAGCCCCGCGGAACGACGCGGATGCCGTTCTGGTGGCAATAGGCGAGAATGCGGCTTACCTGCTCCACGGTCTCCGGAAGCACGACGAGCATCGGCATCTGACGGTAGGCCGTGAGTCCATCCGATTCGAACGGCCTCAGGCTGTCCGCTTCGGTGACGACGCTCTCACCCGGGACGATGGCGCGAAGCGCCGCCGCGATCGCCTCGCGCCGCGCGAGCACGTCGGACTTCGGTTCCGGCATGCGGAGGCCAGTCACCGGCTGATGCTCTTCGCTCTCCACCCACCGTGTCACTAGGGCCTTTTCGCTGTTCTGTCGACGAGGCATCGCCGGCCGGCCGGCTCATATCTCCCCGTGCCGCCGACGGATTCGGCGGACGATCCAGGCCACGGCCAGAACGACAGGCGGCACCGAAGCAGCGACGATCACCGCCGGATGCAGCGCCAGGCCCGTCGCCTCGATCCCGTTCGCGATGTAGCCGATCAGCCCGACGACGTAATAGCTCACCGCCGCGACCGAGAGTCCCTCGACCGTTTGCTGCAGCCGAAGCTGCAGCTTCGCCCGCCGGTCCATGGATCGCAGCAGGTCGCGGTTCTGCTGCTCGAGCTCGACGTCGACCCGCGTCCGCAGGAGATCGGCGGAGCGCGCCAGCTTCTCCGACAGGCTCTCCAGCCGGTCCGTCGCCGCCCGGCATGTGCGCATCGCCGGACCGAGGCGCCGCCACAGGAACCCGCCCCAGGTCTCGTAGCCCGATATGGCCGTCTCCTGCACGACGGAGAGCCGCTCGCCCACGATCTCGTCATAGGCCCGGCTCGCGCCGAACCTGTAGAGCGTCGCGACGGCGTCCGCCTCCAGCTCGGCGGAGAGCGCGATCAGCTCGTCGAGCAGCTTCGCGCTGTCGGCCTCGCCGGCGTTCAGCGCGATCGTTATCCGCGACATCTCGCGCTCGATGCGGCTGAGCGCGGGCGAAAGCCGCTGGGCTTCCGGCAGGCCGAGAAGGGCGAGCGTGCGGTATGTCTCGATCTCGATCAGCCGCTGCGTCAGCGCGCCGGCGCGCGCCGGACCAAGGCCGCGGTCGAGGACCACGATGCGGGTGAATCCATCGCCGTCCTGGCGGAAATCGCTGGCTGCGATGGCCAGGCCGCCATCCATCGCCGAATAGCTGAGGCTGGTCGGGTCGAAAAAGGTGCGCGCGCGATCGGCCGCATCCCCCGGCAGGAGGTCGAGCCTTATGGCTGAGATGAGCGGGCCGGGCGGATCGAAACCGTCGCCGAACGGATGCCCCTTGAGCGGATCGTCGAGGGCTGCGGCGGCAGGCGCGTCGAAGGTCCAGGTCGTGAATTCGGTATGCCGCTCCCAGCGCAGGCGGCCGTTGCCCCATTCGACCGACAGATGCCGCGTGCCAGCGGCCGGCGCCGGCTTGCCCTGACGCTCCTGGAATTGTTGCAGCGATCTCAGATGCGCCGAGAAGTCGCCATCCTCAGCGAGGAAGGCGAGCTGCACGATCGTCCGCGGCGTGTCGACGAGCTGGAAGGGCCGCGAGTGGATTTCGCCGAGAATCCGCGGCATGAGCGGATGCGCCGGCAGGCCGAACGGCCCGCGAGCGAAGCCCGTTTCGTGGTTTCGACTGTCGGCCAATGACGCTCCCCCGATCGCGTCGGGAACTTATCCGATCCTCATTCCGGCCGTAGCCGCCAAATGGCCGCAACCGCCGACGAACGGATTTGACCGATTCAAGCATCGGCGCCTATCGTGAAATCGAGGTGCCCATGCTCGCTGCTCTTCCCGCGATACGCCGATGAGCGACTCGTCCCGCCCGCAGCCAAGCGTGGGCCTCTTCGTCACGTGCCTGGTCGATCTCTTCCGTCCGAGCGTCGGCTTCGCCGCATTGAAGCTCCTGGAGGAGGCGGGCTGCGTCGTCGAGGTTCCGGATGCGCAGACCTGCTGCGGTCAGCCGGCGTACAATTCCGGCGACCGCGCCGACGCCATCGCGATCGCCAAGAACGTCATCGCCGCTTTCGAACCCTACGATCATGTCGTCGCGCCGTCCGGCTCCTGCGCCGGGATGATCCGCAAGCACTATCCGGAGCTCCTCGCCGGCGACGCATCCTGGCGGCCGCGCGCCGAGGCGGTCGCCGCACGGACATGGGAGCTCGTCAGCTTCCTGACCGACGTGCTCGGCCGGACCGAGGTGGCCGCGGCCTATGCCGGGACCGTCACCTACCACGATTCATGCTCGGGGCTGCGCGAGCTCGGCATCCGGGCGCAGCCGCGGATGCTCTTGAAGAGCATGGCGGGACTGCAGCTGAAGGAGCTGCCGGAGGCGGACGTGTGCTGCGGTTTCGGCGGCACGTTCTGCGTGAAGTATCCGGATATCTCGAACGCGATCGTGGAGAAGAAGACGGCGCAGATCGCCGCCGCCGGAGCCGACACGCTGCTCGCCGGCGATCTCGGCTGCCTGATGAACATGGCCGGCAAGCTGAAGCGCGAGGGCTGGCCGGTCGAATCCCGCCACGTGGCGGAGGTTCTCGCGGGAATGACCGAAGAGCCGGCGATAGGAGAGGCGGAATGATGTGGCGTCGGAACGGCAGGCGGCGATATTCGGCCCGGGTGGTCTTTGCGGTCGCAGGGCTCGCGGCATCGGTGGCGGCGGCCGAGCCTCCCGATCCCTCGGTGCTCTTCGGCGCCTGCTTCTCAAGGACGCACAGCGCCGTCGACCTCGCGGCGCGTCCCGGCCAGCGCGTCGCCACGATTTCAATGCAGTTCCAGGGGTTCGAAGGTGCGCTCCTGGCGAGCGTGGTGTACAAGCTCCGCTACGGGACGAAATTCGGCTTCGGCGCGGATTGCCATCGGGAGATAGCCGGTGGATTCAGCTGCGAGGCTTGCGCCGGCGGCGCGTGCGACGCGAACGCGGAGGTGTTCGAGATCCACTGGTCGGGCGGCGATGCGCTACGCATCGTCAACCAGAAGACCGGCATGCTGGCGGAGAACCCCGAAGGCGGCCGCGACTATCTGATCTCCCGCGGCGAACACCGCGCCTACTTTCTGATGCGCGCGCGACCCGAAGACTGCGCCTGGTGAGCGGAAGCCCCAACGCATGAACGTCAGCGCGAAGAGCTTCAAGGAGAATGCCCGGCACGCCCTGGACGATCCGCAGCTGCAGCGCGCGCTGAACCACGTGCGCCACAACTTCATCGACAAGCGCGCGAAAGCGGCGGCCGCTCTGCCGGAGTTCGAGAGCCTCCGCGAGGCGGCGCGGACCTTGAAGGACCACGCCTTGGCGCATCTCGACCTCTATCTGGAGGCCTACGAGGAACGCGTCATCGCGTCGGGCGGCGAGGTCCACTGGGCGGAGACTGCTTCGGAGGCCCGCGACATCATTCTCGACATCTGCCGGCGGGCCGGCGCCCGCACCGTCACCAAGGGCAAGTCGATGATCTCCGAGGAGATCGGACTGAACGCGCATCTGGAGGCGAACGGCATCAGCGCGGTGGAGACC
>DASWJZ010000386.1:0-11421 GCA_036396875.1 Propylenella sp. | reverse complement strand
CCGACCAGCCGGAACGAGACCTTCGCGGAAGCCTTGGCCGGAATGACGGTCTTCGCTCCCTCGCCGATGTAGCCGCCGACGATGCCGTTGACCTCCGCCGTCGGCCTTGCCCAGACCTGTTCGAGAATGGAGTAGCCGCTCTCGCCGGCCGGCGTCGCAAGGCCGATGTCGCGGAGAAAGGCCTTCTCGTCGAAGCCGAGCGACGCCCACTGCGCCTTTTGCGCGGGCGTCACCTCGGGGACGCCGTCATAGAAGGATGGAATGTTGACCCGGCCTTTCTCGTCGTGAAGGTCGGCCAGAACCTTCGCCAACACGTGGATGGGGTTCCGGGCGGCGCTGCCGTAATAGCCGGAATGCAGGTCATGGCTCGCCGCCCGGACGAACACCTCCTCGTAGAGGAGCCCGCGCAGCATCGTGGTGATCGCCGGCGTCCTCCGGTCCCACATACTCGTATCGCAGACAAGCGCGATGTCGGCCTTCAGCTCACCGGCATTTTCCGTCAGGAACGGAACCATGCTCGGACTGGCCGATTCCTCCTCTCCTTCGAAGAGCACGGTGACGTTGACCGGCAGGCGTCCCGCGACCGCCATCCAGGCGCGCGCCGCCTCCACGAAGGTCATGAGCTGGCCCTTGTCGTCGTCGGCGCCGCGGGCGACGATCCGCTTTTCCCCGTTCGCTTCGACGATGGCCGGGTCGAAGGGATCGCGGTCCCACAATCCGACCGGATCTACGGGCTGCACGTCGTAATGCCCGTAGAAGAGGACATGCGGGGCGGCCTCGCCGGCGCCGCGATAGTGGCCGACCACCATCGGATGACCAAGCGTGTCGCGCACCGTTGCCGGGATGCCGACCTCCGTCAGCGTGCGCGCGCACCACTCCGCCGCGTCCCGGCAATCCTGCTTGTAGTGCGGATCGGCCGAGATCGATTTGATGCGCAGGAGCGCGAAAAGCCGCGCAAGGCTTTGATCCAGATCGGCATCGACCCGGGCGAGGACGCTTTCCATCATGCCGCTACCGCTTCAAGGAACCCAGGATGCCGCGCACAAGCGCCCTCGCGCCTCGGTTTGCGGCGCACCCTTATAGGGACCGCCATACCGGCGGACAATCGCCGGCATGGTCTTGTCATTTCACCGTGCCCCCGGCAGTTATCGGCGGCATCCCGGGGAGACCGCCGATGGAAGAGCTCATCACACGCATTGTCGCCAATGTGGGCATCGACGACAGCAAGGCGCGCGACGCCGTGCGGATCATCCTTTCCTTCCTCTACGAGGAGGGAAACCGGGAGAAGGTGGTGGAACTGGCGAAGCGCATGCCGGGCGCGGAGGCCTATATCGAGGCGGGCGACGCTGACGCGGCGGAGACGCTTGGCGGTTTCGGCGGCCTGATGGGCGGCGGCGCCATGGCGGTCCTCGGCAAGCTGCAGGGTCTCGGGCTGGGCATGGTCGAGATTCAAAGCGTCACGCGCGAGACGGTGAGCTTTGCCCGGGAGCGCGCCGGCAGCGATGTCGTCGATGAAATCGTCGCCTCGATTCCCGGGCTAGGCCAGTTCGTCTAGCAGAGACATTTTTGCCACGGTCGCGCTTAGGTGACGCGCTGCTCTAGCCGCCTGCGAGCAACTGTCCTAGAAAGCAGCTTGGACAGGGAGGCGGTCCATGGCGTCCTATTCGATCGCGGGGATACGCGCGATCGCGCCATTCTATGCAGCAAAGCTCAAAGCCGTCGGCATCCGCTCAACAACAAAACTGCTTCAGCGCGCTGCCACGCCAAAGCTTCGCAAACAGCTGGCGGAAGCTACCAATATCCCAGTGAATCTGATTCTGGATTGGGTGAATATTGCAGATCTGACACGCGTTCGGGGAATCGCGCTTGACTATGCCGAACTGCTGGCAGCCGTCGGCGTCGATACGGTCAGGGACCTGAAGCGGCGCAATGCCGCCAACCTCGTGGCGCGTATGGCCGAGCTGAACGCCAGGAAAAAATACGTCGATCTCCTGCCGAGTGAAAAGCGTGTCGCGGGATGGATCGAAGCGGCAAAGCTTTTGAAGCCGGTCATCCGCTACTAGGCTCCGCCGCGGCTGGCGCCTTGCCGCATTCCGGGCGCCGACCTAGAAGGCTGGCATGGCCGATCCGCTGAGCATGACGCCCGCGGGCGCCGCTTCGATCGAGGCCTGGCGCCGGCTGATCGCGCCGTCGGCGGAAGGCCGCGGCGCGTCGGCTTTCCAAACGACTACGCGCGACGGGATCGTGATCGAGCCTCTCTATGCACCGCGTACCGACACGGCGCCGCTCACCGGACGCGGCGCTCGTCCTTGGACGATCGTCCAGATTGTCGACGACCCGGATGCTGAGCGAGCGAACGCGCAGGTCCGCGAGGATCTCGATGGCGGTGCCGGCGGCCTTTCGCTCCGCTTTGCGGGCTCTCCGTCGGCCGGAGGTTTCGGGATCGGCGCAGCCTCGCTCCTGGAAGCAGTCCTGCTCGACGTCGATTTCGCCTCGGTGCATGTTCGGATCGAACCTTTCCCGGAGGCGGCTTCAGCCGCCCGTCGGTTGGCCGACCTCATTCTGGTCAGCGGTACGGCGCCGGAGCTTGCTTCCGTCTCCTTCGGCCTTGATCCGATATCGATCGCCGCCTTCAGCGGGCAGGATCGGGGCATCGATCTCGCCGATCACCCGGTTTGCTTTCGCGAGCTGAGGACGCGCGGGTTCGCCGGACCGCTCGCCACGTGCGACGCCCGCGTCTTTCACGAGTCCGGCGCCAGCGAGGCGCAGGAGCTTGCGGCCGTCCTCGCCGGGGCCGTGTGGTGGATGCGGTCGCTTGACGATGCCGGTATCGCGCCCGCGGTCAGCCTGCCCCTCCTTGGCGCCGCGTTGGCCGTCGATTGCGATCAGCTCATCTCGATCGCGAAGCTGCGCGCCTTGCGAACCTTGTGGGCCCGCTTGCAGGAGATGTGCGCGGCTCCGCAATCGGCGTTGCCCCTTCACGCGGAAACGAGCCGCCGCATGATGATTGCCGCCGATCCGTACACGAACCTCCTTCGCACCACGATTGCAGCCTTTTCGGCCGGCCTCGGCGGCGCCGACAGCGTCGCGGTTCTGCCCCACACGGCAGCGCTCGGCCTGCCGGATCGAAGCGCACGGGCCCTTGCGCGGAATATCCAGCACCTCCTTTTGGACGAATCCCATGTGCATCTCTCTGGCGATGCGGCGGCCGGCTCGGGCGCTGTCGAGGCGATGACCGAAGCGCTCGCCGAGCGCGCGTGGGCCGAGTTCCAGAGGATCGAGAGCGAGGGCGGCATCTTGGACAGCCTGCGCGCCGGCAGGTTTCAGACGCGGGTGGCCGAGGCCCGCGCAGCGCTCCGCGCGAGTTTCGCGAACGGCCGCGCCCGGATCGTCGGCGTGACGGCTTATCGGAACGGCGACGCCACAGACCATGCCATGCCGGATCCTCTGCCGCCCGATCTCGCGCCGGAACTTCCTCCGATCCGGCTGGAAACCCTCGCAATGGCGGCCGCCGATGCCCCTGCCTGATTTTGCCGGCACGTCGTGGCGGCGGCCGCCTGCGCCGGCCGGACCGGAGCCGGCCGCCGGCTGGACGAGCCCCGAGGGCATCACGATCAGGCCGGCGACCGGGCCGACCGATGTCGATGGACTGCCGGAGCCCGGCGCGCCGGGCCTGCCGCCCTATCTCCGCGGCCCCTATCCGACGATGTATGTCGAGCGGCCGTGGACGATCCGGCAATATGCCGGGTTCTCGACCGCGCGCGATTCCAACGCCTTCTACCGGCGCAATCTCGCGGCCGGCCAAAAGGGCCTTTCGATCGCCTTCGACCTCCCGACGCACAGAGGCTACGATTCCGATCACCCCCGTGTCGCCGGCGACGTGGGGATGGCCGGCGTCGCGATCGATTCGATCCTCGACATGGACGAGCTCTTCGCCGGAATCCCGCTCGGCGAGATGACTGTGTCCATGACCATGAACGGCGCCGTGCTTCCGATCATGGCGCTCTACATCGTGGCGGCGGAAAGGCAGGGCGTGCCCCCTGCCCGGCTCTCCGGCACCATGCAGAACGACATTCTGAAGGAGTTCCTGGTCCGCAACACCTACATCTATCCGCCCCGGCCCTCGATGCGGATCGTGTCCGATATTTTCGCCTATGCCGCCGAGCACATGCCGCGGTTCAACCCGATCTCCGTCTCCGGCTACCACATGCAGGAGGCCGGGGCGACGGCGGATCTCGAACTCGCCTATACGCTCGCCGACGGCCTCGAGTATCTGCGCGCCGGCCTGGCGGCGGGGCTTCCGATCGACGCTTTCGCGCCCCGTATTTCGTTCTTCTTTGGCATCGGCATGCACTTCTTCATGGAAGTGGCGAAACTTCGCGCCGCGCGCCTCCTCTGGCACCGGTTCGTCCAGGAGACATTCCAGCCGGGCGACCCCCGCTCGACGTTGCTGCGCACCCATTGCCAGACCTCCGGCTGGTCGCTGACGGCCCAGGATGCCTTCAACAATGTCGCCCGGACCATGATCGAAGCGATGGCGGCGACGGCCGGCGGCACCCAGTCGCTCCACACCAACGCGCTCGACGAGGCGCTTGCGCTTCCGACCGACTTCTCCGCCCGCATCGCACGCAACACGCAGTTGGTGCTGGCGCTCGAATCCGGGTTGACCCGGACAATCGATCCCTGGGGCGGGTCCTATTTCGTCGAGCGGCTGACGGCCGATCTCGCAGCCCGCGCCCGTGCGCACATCACGGAGGTGGAGGCGCTCGGGGGCATGGCGCGCGCCATCGAGACCGGCCTTCCGCAAAGGCGGATCGAGGAAGCGGCCGCGCGCGCCCAGGCGCGCATCGATTCCGGACAGCAGATCGTGGTTGGCGTCAACCGCCACCGAAGCAGGGACGCCGCCGACGTTGAGGTGCTGAGGGTCGACAACGCCGCCGTGCGGGCCGAGCAGCTCGAAAAGCTGGCGAGGCTCAGGCGAGAGCGCGACGGTGCGGCCGTCGAGGCCGCCTTGGCCGGCCTCGACGGCGCGGCGCAGGGGAACGGCAACCTGCTCGCCGCCGCGATCGATGCGGTTCGGGCCGGGTCAACCGTGGGTGAGGTCAGCGCTGCCCTCGACCGTGTCTTCGGCCGGCATGTCGTGGAGCCGCAGGTGTCGGCGGGCGTCTACCGGCGGGAACGCGGCGAAACGGCGGGGCCGGTCGAGCGCCTGCTCGCCATGACGGCCGAGTTCGAGCGGAATGACGGGCGTCAGCCGCGCATTCTGGTCGCCAAGCTCGGACAGGACGGCCACGACCGCGGCCAGAAGGTCATTTCTTCCGCCTTCTCGGATTTCGGCTTCGACGTGGAGATGGGGCCGCTCTTTGCAACGCCGGAGGAAACGGCGCGGCGCGCGATCGAGGCGAATGCCCATGCCGTCGGCATCTCGACCCTCGCCGCCGGCCACCGCGCGCTTGTGCCGGCGCTGAAGAGCGAGCTGGAAGCCGGCGGCCGCGGGGACATCGTCGTTGTCGTGGGCGGGGTCGTCCCGCCGCAGGATTACGGCGCGCTCTACGACGCCGGCGTCGCCGCGATCTTCCCTCCGGGGACTGCGGTCACCGACGCCGCCGAAAGGCTGCTCGACGAACTGAACCGCCGGCTTGGCTACGCGCAGAGGCCGGCGGCTGAATGAACGGCGGCGATTCCCTGTAAGGAGGTCAGACCTTGCTTGTCACAACGACCAATCTCATCGACGGCCGACGCGTGCGCGAGTATCGCGGCCTCGTCATGGGCGAAGCCATTCTCGGCGCGAACGTGTTCCGCGACTTCTTCGCCGGCATCCGCGACATCGTCGGCGGGCGTTCAGGCGGCTACGAGAAGGCGCTGCGCGAAGCGCGCCAGATCGCGGTAGCCGAGATGGAGAGCGAGGCGGAGCGGCTCGGCGCCAATGCCGTGATCGGCGTCGACATCGACTACGAGACGGTCGGCGAGAAGGGTTCGATGCTGATGGTCTCCGCCTCCGGAACGGCGGTCATCCTGGAATAGCTACTCCGCGGCTTGCAGCGGAACCCTCTCCTTGCGCGGCTTCCTTGCGCGCGCGGCTGCCTTGATCTCGGTCTGCCGCTTCTGCTTGCTGATCGCTTCCGCCGTCCCGCGCGTCTGGTAGATGCCCAGGCTCAGTTCGTCGGCGCCCGGCGCGGTGATCGCGATGTCGCGGTAGGCGCGTGAAGCGGGGTCGGTCCAGATGCGGTCGAGCATGCGGCGCATGCGGCGGTAGGTCCAGAGCATCGAGGAAATGTTGCGGACCTCCGAGGCCCAGAACCTTGGGTAGAAGACGAGCGGGTTTTCGAGCCGCATGCCGGAGCGGCGGTCGCGCCGGAACTTCATGCGCCCCAGCCCGCCCTCCAGCGGATGGCAGCTGTAGAGCCGGTGGAAATCGCGATACCAGAGGAGCCGGTGCAGGGTCGTGAGCCGCTTGTTCGAGCGCAGCGCCGCCATCCGCTTGAAGATCGTCTCGATGTGGTCGAACGAATAGAAGCGGTGCCACACCTCCGCATAGACTTTGTCCCATTCCTCGTCGGACATTTTCTGGTGGTGCGTGACGCGGTGGTTCAGGTCGTATTTGTTGAGGTCGGGATCCATCCATTCGCCGTTGCGATGCATGCGCTGATGGTCCTCGCAACCCGGCAGCGGCGTCAGGTTGGTGAAATAGATCAGGTCGATCGGCAGCTCCTTCTTCATGACGTCGACGTCGTGCAGGATCGACTCGCGCGTGTCGTTCGGGAAGCCGATGATGTAGCCGGCGGTGATGACGACGGGATGCTTCTTCCAGGCGAGGAACATCTCGCGGTATTCGAGCAGCCGGTTCTGCGTCTTCTTCACCGCCGCGAGATTGTCCGGGTTGATGTTCTCCATCCCGACGAAGACGTTGTCGATGCCGGCCTTCACCCCCTTCTCGATGAAGCCCGGTATGCGGTGGCAGAGCGTGTCCACCTGCACCTGCAGGAAGACCTTGATCCCCTCCTTCTCCCTGAGCTCGATCAGCCGGTCGAAACAGGGCTCCCAGTTGCGGTTGCGGGCGAGATTGTCGTCGGTCAGGAAGAAGCGGTGGACGCCGATCGCATGGTTGGCGCGGACGATCCTCTCCAAATCGTCGGCCGAGCGGAAGCGGCTCACCCGCCCCTGCACGTTGATGATCGTGCAGAAGGAGCACTGGAAGGGGCAGCCGCGGCCGAGATCGAAGCTGCCGTAGGTGCCGTAGGTGCGGTCGACCTGCTCGCGCGGCAGGAACGGAATCGGCGTTTCCTGCAGGTTGGGCATGTCGTCCTGGTAGTCGTAGCGCGGCTTCAGCTTGCCGGCGTAGCCGTCGACCAAGACCTCGTCCAGGCGGCCGTCCTCCGATTCGCCGATGAAGAAGCTGATGCCCATGTCGGCGGCGGCGGCGATTTCGGGCGGCGTGCCGTCGAGCATGGCGAGCGAGCCGGCGACGTGGAAGCCGCCCATGCAGACCGGCACGCCGGCCTTCAGGAACGGCCGCGCGATGTCGAGGGCGCGGGGGAACTGGTTCGACTGGACGCCGACGAGCCCCAGCATGCCGCATCCGCCGTTGTCGCGGATCAGCTTGACCAGCCGGTCGGGGCGAACCCGCCAGTTGGTCTCGTCGACGGCGGTAATCCTGATGTCGACGTCGGCGCCGAGAATCCGGCGGTCGTTGGCGTCCATGGCGAGGCCATGCACGCAGGCGAGCGCATTGGACGGGATGATCGAGCGCCGCCATTGCAGCGGATAGCCGTCATCGTCGTAATGCGTCGGCTTGATCAGAATCAGATGGAAAATCTTGTTCATCCGCCCTGGGCAGCCGAGGCCGCCCTCCTACGCCCGATTTCCGTCTTCAACCGCTTTCTAAGAGATTTGGCCCAGTCTTGCCAGCGGCCAGCGGCCGGTTCCCGGAGGACAGGCGGACTGTGTCCCAACCGACACACAAGAAAAAGGCGGATTCGCCGATGATTTCCCGACTATCGCGACGCGCGGCGCTCGGTGCCCTGTCAGGGGCGGCGCTGCTGCCGGGGGGCGCCGCCCTCTGGCCGGCCGGCGCGGCGGCGGCGACCAATCTCGACGACGGCGCGCTCGGCGGCGCGCTGCGCGGCTCGATCGACGCCACCCAGCACGGGCTCCATCCCGGCGCGCCGGACGACCAGAGCGCCGCCTTCGCCCGCGCGCTCGCGCAGGCGGAGAGCGAGGCAAAGGTTCTGTTCCTCCCGCCCGGCCGCTATGGCGTCGCCGCGATCGACCTGCCGCGGCAGACGCGGATCGCCGGCGTGCCGGGGCAATCCGTCCTCGTCTTCCGCGGCGGGCCCTTCATGCTCCGCGCGCGGAACGCCGCCACGCTCAGGTTTTCCGGCGTGTCGCTCGACGGCGGACGGTTGCCGCTCGAGGCGCGCGCCCTGCTCGACGCCGACGGCGCCGGCGACGCCGTCATCGACGATTGCGATTTCTTTTCCAGCGCCGCCGCCGGGCTCGCGCTCCGCGCCGCCGCCGGGCGGGTAGAAAATTCGCGCGTGCAAAAATGCCGGACGGCGGGGATCGACATCGACATGGCGCGCGGCATGGCGGTGACCGGCAACGCCGTCGGCGATTGCGGCGACACCGGCATTCTCGTCGAGCGCGACGCGAAGGGCGCCGACGACACGATCGTGAGCGGCAACCGGGTGCGCGACATCCGGGCGGAATCGGGCGGCAGCGGCCAGAACGGCAACGGCATCAACCTCGACAAGGCGGCGAACGTCATCGTCACCGGCAACCGGGTGGAGAACTGCGCCTTCTCCGCCTTCCGCGCCTTCTCCTCCAACGCCGTGCAGGTCGCCAACAACATTTTCTCCAATTCCGGCGAGGTCGCGCTCTACGTTGAATTCGCCTTCGAGGGCGCGGTGGTCGCCAACAATCTGATCGACGGCGGCCGCGAGGGCATCGTCTTCGCCAATTTTCTGGAGCATGGCGGGCGGCTCGCCACGTGCTCCGGCAACGTCGTGCGGCGGATCGCCGGCGGCCCGGCCTATCCGGGCGGCGCGCCGCGCATGGGCGCCGGCATCGCGGCGGAGGCCGACGTCGCCATCGCCGGCAATGTGGTGGAGGACGCCTGGCGCGGGCTGCAGCTCGGCTGGGGGCCGAACCTCCGCGACGTGACGGCGACCGGCAACGTCATCCGCCGGACGCGCGTCGGCATCGCCGTCTCGGTGGTTGAGGGCGGCGGCCCGGCGCTCATCGCCCAGAACCTGATCACCGGCGCGACGGAGGCCGCGATCCTCGGCATGCGCTGGGACGAGCCGGCGACCGGCGACCTCGCAAAGGATGCGAGCGAAGCGCCGGAGTGGGTGATGGTGGTGGGGAATATGGTGGGGTGAAAACCCTGAGCTAGCGATCAGGGGCGGCTGTGCGCCAATACGCGGTGTCGGCTAAGTCTGGCTGCTGTGCGCCGAGCGGACGCGTAATGGACTTCCGGTTGCCGAAGGAGTACTTCTTGCCAAGACCGAGAGGGCCGGTCCGGGAGCACCCGTTATGGAGCGCCGGCTATCCGCCATTTTCGCAGCTGACGTCGTCGGTTACTCGGCACTTATGGAGAAGGACGAGGCGGGAACTTTCAACCGGCTGAGGGCCCATCGCAAGGAACTTTTTGAGCCCGAGATCAAGAAACATCACGGCCGCATCTTCAAGCTCATGGGCGATGGGCTTCTCGCCGAATTCGGCAGCGTGGTCGATGCGGTCGAGTGCGCGGTGGCTGTGCAGCGCGACATGACGGAGCGCAATGCCGGAGTCGAAGCGGACAAGCGCATCGAGGTCCGCATCGGCGTCAACCTCGGGGAAGTGATTGTCGAAGGCCGGGACCGGCACGGGGAAGGCGTGAATATCGCAGCTCGGCTGCAGCAGCTCGCGCCCACGGGTGGCATTTGCATATCGGGCAAGGTGGTAAAGGAGGTCGAAAAGAAGGTCGCTTTCGCCTTCGAGCCCATGGGCAACCAGCGGGTGAAGAACATCACCGAGCCGATCGTGACCTTTCGAGTGATGCCGCCGAAACCTGCTCTCGATACATCGGTAGGATCGCCTCTCAAGAACGCGCTGCCGCTACCTGACAAACCTTCGATCGCGGTGCTGCCGTTCCAGAATATGAGCGGCGACCCCGAGCAGGAGTATTTCGCCGACGGCATGGTAGAAGAAATTATCACGGCCCTGTCGCGCTTTCATTGGCTCTTCGTCATCGCGCGCAATTCAAGCTTCACCTACAAGGGCCGGGCAGTGGACGTGAAGCAGGTCGGGCGCGAACTCGGCGTACGCTATGTGCTCGAGGGCAGCGTGCGCAAGGCAGGAAGCAAGGTCCGTATCACCGGCCAGCTCATCGATGCCTCGACGGGCGCGCATCTCTGGGCGGATCGTTTTGACGGAGACCTGGAAAAGATCTTCGATCTGCAGGATCAGGTGACCTCGAGCGTCGTGAGCGCGATCGCGCCGAGGCTGGAGCAGGCCGAAATTGAACGGGCACAGCGCAAGCCGACCGAGAGTCTCGACGCCTATGACTATTTCCTGCGCGGCATGGCTGGCTTTCATCGGTGGACCAAGGAGACAAGTAACGAGGCCCTGTCGTTGTTCTACAAGGCGATCGACCTCGACCCCAACTTCGCCGCCGCCTACGGTATGGCGGCGCAATGTTACTCCCGGCGCAAAACGGCCGGCTGGGTGATCGATCGCGATTTCGAGGTCGCGGAAACAGTGCGGCTTGCACGGCGAGCAGCAGAATTGGGCAGGGATGACGCAGTCGCGCTTTGCGCGGCCGGAATCTGCCTCGCTTTTGTCGCCGGAGAGGTCGATATCGGCAACGCTTACATCGATCGGTCTCTCGCGATCAATCCGAGTCGGAGCCACACGTGGTTCGTCGGGGGCTACGTCAAGCTCTGGCTGGGTGACCACGAGGCGGCCATCGAGCGCGAGACGCAGGCTATGCGGTTGAGCCCGAACGACCCACAGATTTTCAACATGCAGGCCGCTATCGCATGCGGCCACTTCTTTGCGGGGCGCTATGAGGAGGCATTGTTATTGGCGGATGCGTCGATGCGGGAACAACCCGACTCCGTCCACTCTACATCTGTGGCAGCGGCGAGCGCCGCGCTCACCGGAAATAGCGCGGGAGCAGCGAAGGCCATGGCTAGCCTGCGTCGAATCATGCCCGAACTACGTCTTTCCAATCTCAAAGACTTATACCCGTTCCGGCGCGCGGAAGATTTCGACCGGTGGGTGGAAGGCATGCGAAAGGCCGGCCTACCGGAATGAACCCGAGGAAGGCAGCATTGTAAGGATGGGCCGGGGGGAGCGTCACTGCCGCTCCGCCACCCCCGGGAAGCAGCCGCAAAGCGGCAGCCCCCGCCCCTCTTTTCCCGTCAAACCAAGTGTCGC
>DASWJZ010000385.1:0-10059 GCA_036396875.1 Propylenella sp. | reverse complement strand
AGCGTGAGCGCCGACGGAAGGCGGAGGGCTGGGTGCCCGGATTGGCGCAGGGGGAGGATCCGAGCTATTTCCAGTGGCTGTGGCTTGGGGAGAAGGGCGACGATCTCGGCGTGCCGCGCGATCCCGTGGAGGCGAACCGCTGGCTCATCGACAACGCCCGGAAGCACGGGGTTATGCCGATCTGCGAAGGCGGGGCGGCGCCGCAATCGCCTTGATCGCCGCCGAAGCGCGGGCGGCGCGCGGCCCTTTCAATTTGTCATGCCGGTGCGGCCGTCGGGCCGAGACCGGGCCATGAACGCCTGAGCGTGGCGGCGAAGCGGGGCGGTGGAGAAACCCGGCTTGCTCCGGTGTGCTTGGGTCCCGGACAGCGCCGCTCCGCGCGGCGCTTCCGGGATGACAGTGGTGGAAGCTGCGCCTATTCGCCGTCGCCGGCGCCGCGCCCCAGATGTTCGTCGAGCCGCGGCATGATCTCCACGAAGTTGCAGGGGCGGTGGCGGTAGTCGAGCTGCCCCTTCAGGATGCCGTCCCAGGCGTCGCGGCAGGCGCCCGGCGAGCCGGGCAGCACGAAGATGAAGGTGGCGCCGGCAAGTCCGGCGGTGGCGCGCGACTGGATCGTGGAGGTGCCGATCTTGTCGTAGGAGATACGGTGAAAGACTTCCGAAAAGCCTTCCATGCGCTTCTCGAAGAGCGGCTCCAGCGCGTCGGGGGTGACGTCGCGGCCGGTGAAGCCGGTGCCGCCGGTGGTGATCACGACGTCGATCGCCTCGTCGGCGATCCAGCCGCGGACGATGGCGCGGATTTTTTCCACGTCGTCCTCCACGAGGGCGCGCGCGGCAAGCACATGCCCCGCAGCCGCGATCCGCTCGGCAAGCGTGTCGCCGGAGCGGTCGTCGGCGAGGGTGCGGCTGTCGGAGACCGTCAGCACCGCGATGCGGACGGGGATGAAGGGCCGGTTCCGATCAAGGTTTTCCGCCATCGCGTCAGCGCCTATTTGGCGACCTCCAGTGGTTCCCGATCAAGAATCGTCGCGTCCTCGGCGCGCGGATCGAGCGTGACGGTCTCCGGGGTGGAGGCCCGCGCCGACGGGACGGAACGATACGCCTCGCGCACGCTCTGCGGGATCGGCGCGCGCCGGTAGGTCCGGTAGATGGCGGCGCCGGCGATGAGGGCGTGACTGACGAAGGTGACGAGGAACAGCGCCTCCGCTCCGATCAGCGTCATGACGACGCTGGCGGCGGCCGGGCCGATCATGGTGCCGGCGCCGTAGAGCAGGAGCAGGCCGCCGGAGACGGCGACGAAGTCGCTCGCATCGGCATAGTCGTTGGCATGCGCGACGGCGAGGCCGTAGAGCGGATAGGTCAGCGCCCCGTAGATCGCGACCAGCGTCAGCACGAGGGTCGGGTCGGCGGGGTTCAGCACGAAGATGGCGAGGCCGGTCAGGCCGGCGGCGACGGCGGCGCCGGCGATCACGTAGCGGCGGTCGGTGCGGTCGGAGAGGCGGCCGGCCGGCACCTGGGTCAGCGCGCCGCTGACGACCGTGATGCCCATCATCAGCGCGATGAGCGGGGTCGGCAGTCCGATCCGTATTCCCCACACGGCGGCAAGCGTGCCGAACGCGCCGTTGACGACGCCGACCAGTAGCACGGTCAGGAAGGCGACCGGCGAGTTGCCGTAGAGCTTTCGCAGGTCGATCTTCACCCGCGTCAGCGGCCGCGGCGAAGCGGCGGTGGAGAGCGCCGTCGGCAGCACCGCGAGCGAGAAGAGGACGGCGCCCGCCATGAACAGTGTCGTGGCGCCCGGGTCGCCGGCGCCGACGCCGAGCTGGCCGGCCGTGATGGCGAGATAGGTGACCATCAGATAGACCGCGAAGACGGTGCCGCGGCTCTCGTTCGTCGTGCGCTCGTTCAGCCAGCTCTCGATGATCATGAACGAGCCGGCGAGGAAAAAGCCGGAACCGATCCGGAGCAGGATCCAGGCGAGCGGCTCGACGATGATGCCGTTCAACAGGATGATGATCGCGGCGCAGGAAGCCGAGCAGGCGAAGGCGCGGATATGGCCGACCCGGCGGACGACGACCGGAGCGGCGAGGCAGCCGAGCACGAAGCCGGCGGCCCAGCCGGTGCCGAGCAGGCCGAGCTCGGCGGTGGAGAAGCCTGCTTCCGCCCCGGCAAGCGGCAGAAGCAGCGAATGCAGGCCGTTCCCCGCCAGAAGGAAGGCGGTGGAGAGAAGGAGCGCGAGGACGGGAACGATCTGGCTTGCCAAGTGGAAATCTCGAATCGATTTTGGCGAACGTCGCAGAGTTCGCGACGACAAGAAACCGGGGGCGGAGCGGCGGCGCGTCCCCCGGCGCGACGTGCGCCGCCTCAGGCGCGACCCGGCCGACGCGGCAAGGCGGCCGATGGTCTCAGGCGGCGGGCGCCGGCTTCGGCGGCAGCAGGCCGAGGTGTTTCAGCCGGGCGCGGATGAAGCGCGCGCTGCGCCCGAACTCGTCGGCGAGCGCGGAGGCGTTTTGGCTGGCTATCCAGCGGTGGCGGAGCAGCGTGTCGTCGTCGCCGGACCAGGGTTTGCCCTCGTTCGCCGGCCGCGCCTTCCGCGCCGCGGAGCGGCTCTCCGCCTGGCCAAGATGGTCGCGGACGATCGCCGCGAGCTGCTTCCACTCGTTAATATCGAGCGTGACGACCTGCCCCGCCGGCGTATGCAGCTCGGCGGAATCGCCCTCGCTGAAGAACTTGAAATGGCGGCGGGCGACAAGCCACTCTATGGTCAGCCTCTTCTTCACGGCAATTACCGGCCCTGTCTCTTGCATGTCAGGCTATCGCCGAACGCCGGCGATGGGAAGCGATGCGGCGTCAGACACCGGCGTCGAGCGCCGCTCTGAGCGCCAGGAAATCGCGCCAGGCGAGGCGCTTCTGCAGGGGCTGGCGCAAGAGATAGGCCGGATGCAGCGTCGCCATGGCCCGGATCGCGCGGAGGCCCGTGTCGTATGTGCGCCACTGGCCGCGCAGTTTCAGGACGCCTTCGCTGGTGGCGAGGATCTGCTTGGCGGATGCGCCGCCGAGAAGGACGAGGATGGCCGGGTCGACCAATGCGATCTGCCGCTCGATGAAGGGGCGGCAAATCTCCGTCTCCTGCGGGGTCGGCGTGCGGTTGCCGGGGGGGCGCCAGGGAATGACGTTGGCGATGTAGGCGGAGGAGCGGTCGAGCCCGATCGCCGCCATCATGCGGTCGAGCAACTGACCCGACTTGCCGACGAAAGGCAGGCCCTGGATGTCCTCCTCGAATCCCGGCGCCTCGCCGACGAACATGATTCTTGCCTCCGGATTTCCGTCGGCGAAGACGAGATTGGTCGCGGTAAAGCGGAGATTGCACCCCTCAAAGCGGTCGAGCGCGGCGCGGAGTTCGTCCAGCGTGGCGGCAGTGGCGGCGGTGTCGCGCGCCGCCATGATCGCGGTCTCGGAGGGGACGGCAAGATTGACGGCCGGCCGGGGGACGGCGTCCTGGCTCGGGGCAACCGGCGCCGCCGGCGGGACCGACGGGGCCGACGTCCCGCGCTTCGGCTCGCGCGCCGCGGAAGGGAGGGGAGCGGGGTTCCGCTGTCGCGCGGCGTCCGCCGCAGTCGCGCGGCTCAGGGTGAACCGGTCGACCGCCTCCTCCGAAAGCGCCGCGTCGACGCCGGTCTCCGAATAGAAGCGGAGAATGTCGGCGGCACTAATGCGTCCACTTGCTTTTGTATTCATCGCGGCCGATTCTTTTCACAAAGGGGGAACCGAGGAAAGCAGGCCAATACGAGCAACCATGCCGAAGACCGTCGATGCAACACGCGTCGCACTCGCGGTCTGCAAGCAATTTGGCTCCAAGCGGGCAAATCCCGAAATGTGAGATTTGCTGTTTTGGTCAGGACTGGACCCGCAAACCCAAGCTCGGAGGCCAGCCCGTGATCGCGCAGTGGATGAAAAGTCTTCTCGGCCGGCTTCGGACCGCCAGACCTTCCGCGGGCGATGCTGTCGCGCAATGCGAGGACCCCGACGAAACCAGAATATTGCACGAGGAGGTTCGACAATTGCGAGAAGCGATCGACCAGTCTCGACGGGCGATCAAGAATTTGAATAAGCGGATTAAGGACCTAAAGGCCGGAGTGGATTTGCGAGTGGAGAAGCTTGAACTCCTGACCGAGCATCCGGAAGTCGCGGCACGCACATCAGAGAGACTTCCGTTTCCGTCTCCAGCCGTCAGCGTCGTAATGCCGAGCTGGAACCGCGACGACGTTATTGGAGCCGCAATCCGCAGCGTTCAGGCCCAGACCTTCCCCGACTGGGAATTGCTGATTGTGGACGATGGAAGCACCGATCAGACGAAACAAGTTGTTCAAACGTTCGCCGCCGACCGCCGCATTTCGTACGCGAGGCAGAATCATTTCGGCCAATCCGCCGCTCGCAATCACGCTCTCCGCCTCGCCAAGGGCAGTCTCATCGCGTATCTCGACAGCGATAATATCTGGTACCCCGAATTTCTCTCCGCTGCGGTCGCGAAATTCTCAGCCGATCCTGCTGTGGATTGTGCTTACGGCGCCATGGTTCGAGATTGGAAGCCGAACCGGCCGCGAATTCTTTTCCAACGGTTCGATCGCGACCGCCTCCTAAGCGGTAACTTCATCGGGATGAGTACATTCATCCACCGGCGCAGCCTGATCGAGCGATACGGCACGTTCGACGAGACGCTCGACGCCCTCGAGGATTGGGATCTCATTTTGCGCTATACGGTTCATGCGCCCGCCCACCGCCTATCGGTTCGCGCAGTGCGCTATCGTGTAATGGATGACAAACGTGTGAGCCAGATCCGGCATCTCGCTCGGGCGCGTACAATGATAGAGAGCAAATGGGCGTCGGACTAGCTTCGGTGCGAAACCGGCGTTGCATTTTCACCTGACGCTCTCCTCGGCATCGGAGCATTAGAAATGCCATCGACCGTAATGGTTTTCAGCCACCCGAATCATGAAATTGCCGCGCTCGGCACAATTGACCGGATTCGGCCGCACGTCGTCTTCCTGACGGACGGCGGTGGCGAGGACCGCGTTTCTCAGACGAGAGACGGCCTTTCGTCCTATTTGCAGCCGGAGATGCTTCACTTTCTGAATCACAGCGAAGTATCGCTCTATGGCGCCTTGCTGTCTCACGCAGCAGATTTCTGCCTCTCGATCGCGATGGAATTGAGGGACATACTTCGGCGCCTGCGCCCGCAAGTAATCTATTGCGACGCGGTCGAATTCTATAATCCTGTTCACGACCTTACGCTTCCGATCGTGCGCGCGGCGCTTGGAAAATGCGATGATATCCCGGTCTTTGAGGTGCCGCTGATCCATCAGAAAGTCTCCGATGGCGCCTTTGAAATGCAACGCGTCCCGCCCTCCCTTGAAAGCGACTGCATCTGGTTCGATCTGAACGATGCAGAGCTCCAGCGCAAACGCGAGGTACTGACCGGCGACCGGTACAAAGCGCTCTTCAGTCAAATGGGACACCTGATCCTGAGCGCAATTCCCAGCCGCGCACAGCGAGAACAGTTTCTGCGTGCCCGCAGCTCGCTGCCGCGACCTGCTCCCGAACAGGTGCTGCGTTACGAAGAGCGCGGCCACATGCTTAAATCGAATGGCGTGGTCCGCGATGTAATCGGCTACCACGAACACTATGTGCCGATGTTCACGAGCCTTTGCTCGTTCGAGGATTTAAGTTGGGCGGAACGCGTGGAGAATTGACGCCTCACGCCTTTAAGTCGGTCGGACACGACGTTCAGATGCGGGCCGCCGATCAGGAGGCGAGCGTCGCCGCGATCCACCAGTCCGGCCGGCGCCGGCGGATCGCGGCCGCCGCGGCCTCGGCCGCCGACCTCTCGCCGTAAAGGCCGAAGCAGGCGGAGCCGGAGCCGGACATGCGGGCGAGGAGGCAGCCGCTGCTCCCTCGCAGCGCATGCAGCACGTCGCCGATCTCCGGGGCGAGGGCGAGCGCGGGCGCCTCCAGATCGTTGCGGCAGTCGCCGAGCCAGGCGGCGGCCTCCGCCGCCGTCGCCGCAGGCCACGGCTCCGCCAGCGGCGGATTCGCCTTGCGAGGCAGAGCCGCGAAGACCGCCGCCGTCGAGAGGGCGCGGCCGGGCCAGATCAGGACCAGCGGCAGTTCCGGCCAATTCGCGAGGGGTTCGATCTGCTCGCCGATTCCCTGGGCGCGCAGCGCATGGCCGGCAAGGCACATCGGCACGTCGGCGCCGAGAGCGAGGCCGATCGCCATGAGATCGGGCGGCGGAGCGCCGCGCCGAAGCAGCCGGGTCAACCCGAGAAGCACTGCGGCGGCGTCGGCCGAACCGCCGCCGAGACCGGCGCCGGCGGGAAGATTCTTCTCGACCCGGATCGAGACCGACGGTTCCCCTCTGCAAGCGGCGGCGAACGCGTCGGCGGCTCGCCGGGCAAGGTTCGCGTCATCGGCCGGCGCATCGCCGGCGAAGGGCCCCGACAGGGCGAGCCCACGCCGATCGTCCGCGACGATCTCGATGCGGTCGCCGACATCGGCGAAAACGGCGATCGTGTCGAGGAGGTGATAGCCGTCGGCGCGGCGGCCCGTCACGTGCAAGGCGAGATTGATCTTCGCCGGCGCCAGGAGCGCCGCGACGGCCCTCGGCATCGACGGGAGCGTCAGATCTCGCCGGGAATGCGCAGCTGCATGCCCGGATGGATCACGTTCGGATTCCGCAGCCTGTCCCGGTTGGCGTCGAGAATCTTGCGGAAGGCATCGCCGGACTTCAGAAACGCGGCCGAAATGGTCCACAGCGAATCGCCGGGCTGCACCGTGTAGAGCGAAGCGTCCTTCTGCTCCTCCTCCGCCACGGCCTCCTTTTCGTCGATCAGCCGGCCCTCGGCGATCTTCTTCAGGATCAGCTCAAGCTCCGGCGGCTTGGCGCCGAAATCGCGTGCATGGCGCCACTGGAACTGAGCCTCCAGAACGCGTCCCTGTCGCCAATAGGCGTCGCCCAGGTGATCGTTGATGACGGGATCCTCCGGGCGAAGCGAGACTGCCCGCTCCAGCTCGACCACGGCCTCGTCGTACTGGCCGAGACGGTAGTGGGCCCAGCCGAGACTGTCGACGATGTAGCCGTCATTCGGGCGCAGCTCGACCGCCTTGCGGATCATCGCCATCGCCTCTTCGAGATTCATCCCCATGTCGACCCAGGAATAGCCGAGATAGTTGAGAACGAGCGGCTGGTCCGGGCTGAGCTCCAGCGCCTTCCTGAAATCAGCCTCGGCCTTCGCCCACTCCTTCGTGCGCTCGTAGGCGATGCCGCGGAAATAGAAGAGGCTCCAGTCGGCGGGACCGGGCGCCGGGATCAGCGCGATCGCCTTCGAGTAGATTTCCGCCGCTTCGGCGAAGCGCTCGCGGCCGCGCAGCATGTTGCCGTAGGAGATGTAGCTCTGCATGTCTTGCGGGTTGCGCGCGACGGCCTCCCTGAAGAACGCCTCGGCCTCCTCGGTCCGTTCCAGCCGGTCAAGCGTGAGCGCGGCGCGCAACAGGCCGAGCGCGCGGAACGGCGCATCCGGCGCGATCGACTCGAACGCCTCGATCGCCGCCTCGCCCTGGCCGTTCCCGTCGAGCAGATTTCCGAGCGAGAGGGCGGCGAGCCCTCCGGCAATGCGCTCGTCGAGGTGAAGCGCCAGGCGGAGATAGAGGAACGCAACCTCCACGCCCCCCTCCTGACCCACCGCCGCGCCGATGCCGGCGAGCGCTTCAGCCGCGCCCTGTTTCGGCGTCGACACCGCGGCGCTGTTTCCCGCACGCACCCTTTCCAGGGCGGCGAGGGCGAGAGGATTGTCGGGGAAGCGCGAAAGGAAGTCGGCCAGCGCCTCTTCGGCTTCCGCCTGACGTCCGGCGGTGACGAGCGCATAGGCATAGGCCTCGGAGATGCGCACCGCATTGGCGTCAAGCTCGCGCGCTTCGCCCAGGCGCTCGAGCGCCTCCTCGGTGTCGCCGTCGGCGAGCGCGACATAGCCGCTGTGCAGCAGCTTGAACGGCTCGTACCAATCCTCGCCTTCCAGCGCGTTCAGCTCGGCGAGCGCGCGGCCGGCATCGCCTGCGCCGTATCGCGCCCAGGCGGTGAGCAGGCTGGTGGTCAGATCGGCGAGCACGCCGGCCCCGGTGCCGCTCAGGCTGGCGATCGCTTCGGGATAGTCGCCGGCGGCCAGGCGGTCGACGGCGGCGACCAGCCGGGCGGCGTGATTCTTGGGCGCCTTCGCCAAAAGCGCCTCGGCAAGGCCGATCGCGCTCTGCACGTCGCCGGAGGCGGCGGTCAGCACCAGCGCCCGCTCGAGAAGAATGAGGTTCTCGGGATCCGCCTTGAGTGCCGAGCGGTAGAATTCGGCGGCGTTCGGAACGTCCTTTTCCACATCCGCGGTGCGGGCGGCGAGGTAGGTTCCGGCGAAACCCTCGCCGGCGGCCTCCCCCGATGTCTCGACGGCCTGCGCCGTCGCGCCCGCTGCCGCAACGGGCAGAAGCAGGGCCGCCAGCAGCGCTGTCCGCCGGGCATGCACCGCGAATCGCGTCGTCATCGCATCATCCCTCAAGATCCCGCCCGGGATACAGCCTGGCACCCCTTCGGGCAATGGCGCCGGGCGCCCGGCGCTTCACGTCAATGTGCACGGGCGATGCAAAATTCCACCGCCTGAAGGAGCGCCGCCTTGTACGGCTCGTCCGGAAGCGGCGCCAGCGCGTCGCGCGCCATCGCCCCGTAGTGGCGCGCCCGCTCAACGGTATCTTTCAGGGCGCGCGTCCGCTCGAGCAGCGAGACGGCGCGCGCCAGATCGTCGTCCTCGGCCGGGCCCTTCTCCAGCGTCTGCTTCCAGAAGTCGCGATCGGCCGCGGAGCCGCGCCGATACGCGAGCACGACCGGCAACGTGACCTTCCCCTCGCGGAAGTCGTCGCCCACGTCCTTGCCGAGAGCCGGCGTCTGCCCGCCGTAGTCGAGGGCATCGTCGATCAACTGGAATGCGATGCCGAGATTGGCGCCGTAGGAGCGGAAGGCGGCACGGACGCTCCGCTCGGACCCGGCCACCACGGCGCCGACTTCCGCCGCAGCCTGGAACAGCACCGCGGTCTTGGCGCGGATGACGTCGAGATACTCGTCCTCGGTCGTCTCGGTGTTCTTGGCGGTGGCGAGCTGCATAACCTCGCCTTCGGCGATGGTCACGGCCGCCGCCGACAGCACGTTCAGCGCTTCGAGCGAACCCACCTCGACCATCATCTTGAACGCCTGGCCGAGCAGGAAGTCGCCGACGAGGACGCTCTCCTGGTTGCCCCAGACCAGCCGCGCCGTGCGCTTGCCGCGCCGCATGTCGCTCTCGTCCACCACGTCGTCATGGAAGAGCGTCGCGGTGTGCATGAACTCGACGCTTGCGGCGAGCTTGACGTCGGAATCGCCGCGATAGCCGCAGGCGCCCGCCGATGCGATCGTCACCATCGGCCGCAGGCGCTTGCCGCCGGAATCGATCAGATAGCGAGCGACTTGGGGGATGAGCGCCACCTCGGAGCTGGTGCGCTCGACGACGAGCCGGTTGACGCGCGCCATGGCGGCGGCGGTCGCCTCCACCAGCGGCGAGATGGCGGCGCGCTCCGCCGGAGTTTCCTCGAAAGACAGCAAAACGCCCAACGGAATTCTCCTTGCCGGTGACCATAGGGAGCAGGACCGGGCGCACAAAGTGACAAGATGGCACAAGTCTGGCCAGGGGCCGCGAAGCATGGCTTCGCGCAGCCGCCGCGACCCGTTAGGGTGGCCGGATGATCGAACTTCTGCGCAGCAACGATCCGGTGCTCCTGTCCTTTGTCGAGGCGCTCCTGAAGGAGGCCGGGATCGAGCATGCCCTGGTCGACCAGCACATGAGCGTGGTCGAGGGCTCGCTCGGCATCCTGCCGCGGCGCATGCTGGTGGCAACGCGGCAGCACGAAAGCGCACGCCGCCTGCTGGCCGAGGCGGGGCTCGCCGGCGAGCTGTCGTGAGCGCCGAGACGGCGATGCCCGGCGGCGCACCGAC